>JAMCWO010000067.1 GCA_023481165.1 Planctomycetota bacterium
TGTTGTGTCTTGCCGGGAACCGCCACGGGCTCCACCGGGAAGTTGCCCCAGCCGTACTGCGGCGGCGTCAGGTCCAGCTTCGAGGCGGTCATGGCCCAGTCCCACTTCAAGGCCCGGCCGGTGTAGGCGCTCATGCGACCCATGATCGCGTCCATCGTGCTTTCGGCCACCTGCTTGCCCTCGTTGATGGGCGTGCCGGTCCGGATGCTGGCGATCAAGTCGGCAAACTCCTGGACATAATGGTCGGGGTCGGGACCATTGTACTTGAACGGCTTCTCGCCTTCGATCACGCCGCGATCGACATCGGCATAGCCCGTGGTGCCGACGACGCGCTCGGCGATCCGGTCGGTGCAGCCGTTGATCTGGCGGCACAGGCTCTCGACCCGCACGCCCTTGGGATACTCAAACTCGACCGCGAAATGGTCCCAAATGTTGCCCAGCGTGCGGACCGCCCGGCCGCCCATGCCGATGCACTGCTCCGGATGCGCCTGGAGCGCCCAGTTGATCACGTCGAGGTTATGAACGTGCTGCTCGACAATGTGATCGCCGCTGGTCCAGGTGAACCACGGCCAGCTTCGGCACTGCCACTCCATGTCGGAGCGGTTCTCCTTGTCCCACCACTTCCAGTAGCCGAGCATATCGCCGCCGTTCCAGTAGGCCTGGGCCGCCACGACCTCGCCGATCTGGCCGTCGTGGATCCGCCGAATGGTCTCCTGGTATTTCTTGCTGTGCCGCCGCTGGGTGCCGGCGACGAGGGAGAGCTTCTTCTGCTGCGCCAGCTCCGCCGTCTTGATAATCGAGCGAATCTGCTTGGGGTCCACGCCGGCGGGCTTTTCCATGAAGACGTTCTTACCGGCTTCAATGGCCGCTTGGAGGTACAGCGCCCGAAAACACGGCGGCGTCGTCAGCAGGACCATGTGGATATCGGTCTGCACCACCTTCTTGCCGGCATCCCAACCGATGAAGCACTTGTCCGGCGTGACCTTCACCGCGTCGGGGACGTCCTTCTTGAGCTTCGCCAGCGATTCCTGCAGGCGATCCTCGAACAGATCGCCCATCGCCACGATTTGCACACCCGGCGAGCTCTTGACGCAACTGACCAGGTCGCGGGTGCCCTGCCCGCCGCAACCGATGATGCCGACCCGGATCGTATCGGAGCCGCCCGCATACAGCCGGCCGGCCACGCCCGCTGCCGCCAGCGAGGCTGCCGAGACCTTGAGAAAACCACGACGCGAGACTTCGTTATCCTTCATAGTCATCTCCCTGTCTTCTGTGCGTTTGTCCCCTTGTGGCACAGCCGCCCTCGGCTGTGAAATCTGAGGAATCACCCCCGAGGGCGGGGGTGCTACATTGTCATCTCTCCGGCAATTCGCGCAGCTTGATGCCGCGGAACTCGATCGGGCCGTCCAGGCTTTGCAGGCCGATGTGCCCCCCGCTGCGCAGCAGTCCGGGGTGCGTGGGGGCCATGTGCGTGTAATAGCTCAGGTCCGTATCCAGGATCTTCTTGCCGTTGAGGCCCACTTGGATGTGGACCCCCCGGGCAATCACGACCAGCCGCTGCCACTGGCCGGCCTTCTTGCTGACCCGCTCCGAGGGAGCTTGGATGCCGTAGATGCTTCCCGTGTATTGGTACGGCTCCAGACGCGTCCCCTGCGGGGCATAATCGTCGCGGATCTGGATTCTCAGGCCCGTGTAGGCCGGATCGCCTTCGAGTGGCGCCCGAATCAAAACGCCACCGGTACCGCCCGGCGGGACCCGAAACTCCACCTGCAAGCCAAAGTTGCTGTACTCGCGGTGCGTGGCCAGCCAGCCGCCCTGCTCGCCGGCAACGGACAAGATGTCCTTCTCGAACTGCCAGGCCCGCTCCTGCCCACCGATCTGCTGCCAGCCGACGAGACCCGTGGTCAGCAGGTCCGAAACACCGGTCTGTGTCCCGGCGCACGAGCCGGCGCCAAACATGAGCGACAACAACGAGAGCACCGAGACAACTTGCCCGAAGCGTGTCACCCCATACATATCACACCTCCGATAACTGCCATTGTTACCATCCACGCCGCCAGACTACCCGGCGGCCCGAGGCCCGTCAAGCCCTTGCCGCGACCGCGACATTTATGATTTATGAATTATGATTTATGATTTACAATTGGGACGATGAGCTTGCGGTCATTACATCTCGTCGTCTGGATCGCTGTTCCGGCGGTGCTTGGCTTCTTGCTGCTCCTTGCCGTCCGCATGGTCCCCGCGTGCGAAGGCCTCGTAGGGCGAGTATCCCCGCGCGCCCAAGGTGGTCGCGCGGGAACGCACGACCTGCAGCCCTCCGCCGGCAACCAGGCCCCGCCGGAGGTCGTCCATTACCGCTACAAGGTCATCAAGACCTATCCGCACGATCGCCGGTACTTCACGCAGGGACTGGTTTACGAGGACGGGTTCGTCTATGAGGGGACAGGCCTTTACGGGCAATCCGCCCTCTACAAGCGCGACTTGCAGACCGGCCAGACGGTGAAGATGCTGCGGCTGCCGGACAAGTACTTCGGGGAAGGCGTCACCCTCTTCGGCGACAAGCTCATCCAGCTCACGTGGCAATCCAGAGTGGGTTTCGTCTATACGAAGGACACATTCACACCCCTGCGCGAGTTCAAGTACCGCAGTGAAGGCTGGGGCCTCACTCATGATGGCAAGGGTTTGATCCTCAGCGATGGCACCGCGACCCTGCGCTCCTTGGATCCCAATACCTTCGCCGAGACGGGCCGGCTCGAGGTCCGCGACCAGGGCCGCCCGGTGGAGCGACTCAACGAGTTGGAGTATGTGGCCGACGGGCCCCTTGTAGCGCAGCCGCCCCCGGCTGTGGAATCCGAGGAGTCGCCCCCGAGGGCGGGGGTGCCCCAAGGGCCGGCCGGGCCGCGAATCTACGCCAATATCTGGCCGACCGACCAGATCGTCATTATCGATCCCGCGACCGGCCGGGTCACCGGCTGGATCGACATGTCCGGCCTGTGGACACCGCCCGAGAACGAGCAAGGCGAAGCGGTCCTCAACGGCATCGCCTACCTGCCCCAGACCAAGCATTTGCTCGTCACCGGCAAGCTCTGGCCCCGGATGTACGAAATTGAGCTCCTGTCCGTCCTCCCGCAGAACCAGGGATCGTTGGCACGGTAGCGCGTAGATAAATATGATGTTATAGCGCGATGGGTGGCGGACGAACCGGCGATCAGGAGACTGTCATGGGTCATGGCAACGGCGAAGGCATCTATCGGAGTCTGGGAAGAAAGATCGACGGTCTCCCCACGCGGGCGCCCTGGAACGAGACTCTCTACGAGATTCTGAAGGAACTCTACACGCCCGAAGAGGCGAAGGTTCTGGTCCGGATGCCGTATGGCTTGTCCACGTTCGAGCAAGTCACGCGCAGCACGAAATACGAGCCCGCGAGGTTGCGTACGCTCCTGGAGGGGCTATGCGAGAAAGGGCTGGTCTTTGACCTGTGGATCGAGGACCAGTATCGGTACATGCCTGCTCCCATGGTGGTCGGGATATTTGAGATGACAATGATGCGCACGCGGGGCAAGCTCCAATCGGCCCGGTGGGCCAAGCTGTTCCAGGACTACCTGCACGAGAATCGGGCCTTTTACACGGCCAATTGCGCCAAGGGCCAGAGAGTATCGATCATGAGAGTCTTGCCTCATGAAGAGGCCATTGCACAAGGCGCTCCCGTCGAAATCCTGGACTACGAAAAGGCCACGGCGATTGTCGAGGACTCAGAGAAGTGCGCCATCGGGTTGTGTTCCTGCCGGCATGAGAAGCTTCACCTGGGGGAGAAACTTTGTGAGGCGCCCCTGGAGACCTGCTCCTCTTTCGGACGCAGTGCCGAACTCCTGATCCGCCACGGTATGGCCCGGGAAGTCACCACTTCCGAGATGTTGGAGAACGTGGCCCGCTCCAAGGAACTCAGGCTGGTACTGACCGCGGATAACGTGCAGAAGAGGATCGGGTTTATCTGCCATTGCTGCGGCTGCTGCTGCAATCTGCTGCTCGGGGTCAGCCAACATGGGTACCCCCATACGATTGTCACCTCCACCTACGCCCCGCGTATCGATGGAGAGAAATGCGCCGGCTGTGGGAAGTGCGCTAAAGCGTGCCCCATCCACGCCATGGAGATGATGGCAAATGTAGCTGCTCCCACAGGAGAGCCCCAGAGACCACAAGCCGATGAATCCATCTGTCTGGGCTGTGGCGTTTGCGCGCTCGCCTGTCCCAAGAACGCGATCCGCCTGGTCAAGAGGGAGCAGCGTGTGCTCCATCCCGAGACCACGTTCGAGCGGGTCATCCTGGCCAGTCTCGAACGAGGGACGTTGCAGAACCAGATTTTCGATGACCCCAACCGCATCACCCACCGGTTCCTGCGCGGGCTCGTCGGCGGCTTTCTCCGTCTGCCGCCCGTGAAACAAGCACTCATGAGCGATCTGCTGCGTTCCCGATTCCTGCACATGATGAAATCCGGCGTGCAGAAGCAGGGCAGGGCCTGGCTCCTGGAGATATGACGGGCCGCCAAGGTTCAATTTCCTCAGGAATCCTGCTCCTTCGGCTGCTCCTCGTACACATAGGGCTTTTTGCCCTGCTGGAGGCGGCACTCGGTTTGCATTTGGCGCAGGATGGCGGTAAGGTGGTCGGCCAATTCCTCGTTGGTCATGGTCTGCATCTGTTCGGCGGGCACGAGTTTGCCGTACCAGATGGTGACGCGGCCGGGCGCAAAGAACCGCTTCTGGCGGGGCCAGGCTTCGAAGGCGCCCTCAATCAGGACCGGGACCACCGGCGCATCGGAGCGCCGGCACAGGAGGCCGAAGCCCGCCTTGAACGGCACGATCTTGCCGTCATACGTCCGCGTGGCTTCGGGGTACAGGCAGACCGCTTCCCCCTGCTTGAGCCGGGCGATGATCGCCCGCATCGCGACCAGATCGGGCTTGTCCCGCGCGATAGGGATGGCGTCCAGCGAGTGGATCAGCCAGCCGAACGGCTTGAAGCGATACAGGGAGTCGCGCGCGACATAGCACAGCCGGCGCCGGATTCCCACGCCGCAGAAGACCGGGTCCAGATAGCTCTGGTGGTTGCCGGCCAGAATGTACGCCCCTCCGCGCGGGACGTTTTCCCGGCCCCGCACCCGCAGGCCGAAAATAGCGGCACAGAAGATCTGGCACCCGAATCGCGCCAGCCAATACCACGCTATCTTCAAACGCTTCTTGAACATCTCTCCTCGATGTGCCGATAGACTCGTTCCACGACCTGCGCGATACTCAGATCCGTCGTGTCAATCACCACCGCATCCGGCGCGGGCTTGAGGGGACCCACCGTCCGATTCTCGTCGCTGCGGTCCCGGGCCTCAATGGCTTGGCGAATCTGCTCCAGATCCGCCGGCCGTCCCTTGGCCTCGAGTTCGGTCTTGCGCCTGCGGGCCCGCTCCCGCACGTGGGCCGTCAGGTAGAACTTGGCATTTGCCTCGGGAAAGACCACCGTGCCCTGGTCCCGACCCTCGGTCACGATCCGGGCGTGCCGGGCGGCGAACGCCCTCTGCATCCGAACCAGCCGCTCGCGCACGCGCGGCGCTGCGGCGGCGAACCGCACCTTCGCGGTCAGGTCATTATCCCGGATGGCCTCCGTCACATCCTGTCCATCGATCGCTACAAGCATTTTCCCCTGGGCCGCCTTGAAGTCGAACCGGTGTTTCGCCAAGACCGCGACCAATTGCCCCTCGTCGCTCAATTCGACACCATCCCGCACCGCCGCCAGCGTAATCGCGCGGTACATGGCACCGGTATCGAGGAAAGCAGCGTCCAGACGCTCGGCCAGCAGCCGCGCCACCGTGCTCTTGCCGCTGCCGGCGGGACCGTCGATCGTGACGACAAGCTCCGAGATAGAATTCACCGAGTCTGGGTCCTCGCGTGCGTGCTCAGGCATGGGGGCGTCCTTCCACCTCCTCGCCGGAGACAGAACCGCACTCGACGGCCATGCAGTCGCCGCAGGCTTCATTGCCGCGGGACTTGCCGACTTTCACCGCGATGATGCTGGTATCATCCACCTGCCGGGCCAGTCCGGCGAAACGCCGCCGATACGCCAGGACGTTGCGGACCACGTGGTCGGCCGGGCAATCCACAAAACGCATGGTCGCCTCCAGCATGCGTTCGCGGCCCCACAGCTCACTGTTGAAGTCCATCGCGTCGACCAGACCATCCGTATAGAACAGCAGGCAATCGCTGTCCCGCAGTTCGACCGTCCCGATCTCATACGCGGCGTGCGGGTCCACGCCCAGGACCAGTCCGCCCTTGGCCAGCTCGTGCGCCTGGCCGTCCCGCAGGAGCAGCGCCGGCTCATGGCCGCAGTTGCAGTACGTCATCGTGCGGGCGGCGGCGTCGATCGTCGCATAGGACAGCGTGACAAATTCACCCTCGCGACACTCCATACAGGCGAGCTTGTTGAAGTTCTCAATGGCGTTTCTGGTGCGCAGCGCATCCTTGGACCCGCCGTCAAGCTCGCCCACGGTCGTGCCGGCCTCGGGCGTCACACAGCGGCAGGTTTCCGTATACGCCTGGACCGCCCCACGGAACCAGCTCATCATGATCGCCGCGGGCATGCCCTTGCCGATCACATCCGCGATTGTAATTACCAGGCGATTCTGGTCGAGGGGCAGAAAGTCATAGAAGTCGCCGCCGACATCGAAGCAGGGAATGTACGTCGCGGCGATATCGAGGCCCGCCATCTGGGGCGGCTTTTCCGGGATCATCCGCCGCTGGATCAAGCCGGCCAAGCGCATCTGCTCGGCGAAGCGCTGGGCCTCGATGGCTTCCCGGTACAGCTTGGCGTTGGTGATCGCCACAGCGCATTGTGAAGCAACCGCCCGGGCCACCGAGATATCGGCCGCCGTGAAGTCCCGGGGCTTCGGGCTGTACAGCCGCAGCACGCCGATCGACCGGTTGCGGAACTGCATCGCCACCGTGAGCTGGCTGACCAGCCCCTCCCGGTTGGTCGCTTCCTTGAAACGGATGCGGTCATCCGCCCGCATGTCGTCGATCAGGACCGCCTCGCCGCCAAAGGCCGCTTTGATCACCGGATCGTCCTTGGTGACCACCCCCTTGCTGCGGTAGGCCTCGCTGAGGCCGTATGTGCTCCGCATCTTGAGATCGTTGGTCTCCTCATTCAGCAGCCGGATCGAGCACGCCTTGGCGCCGATGATCTTGACGGCTGCCTCCGCCAGTTTGTCCAGCACCTCCTGCAGCGAGAACTCGCCCGCCACCAGCGTGCTGAGCTGGTAAATCTGCTCGTCCATCTCAATTTGTCTTTTCACACTTCGCATAGCGTCCAAGTCGCAAACTCCAAGCTCGAACGACCGGCTGACCGATTTTCACCCGAGACTTCCGACTCTCCAGTCCAAACTCTCCTCACGCTGACGGGCATTATACGCCACCGGCCGGGATTCGGGAAGAGCAATGTCCGGCCCACGACGCTTTGGGCGAAGGAGATGCCAGCCTTCAGGATCTCTACCAGAATGAAGGCTGATCCCTCTGTCACCCCCGCGCAAGCGGGGGTCCAGGAACGCTGCAGCACCAAGGGATTCCCGCTTTCGCGGGAATGACAGAAGGCCGCAGTTCGCCACGAAATCGTCATTCTCCGGGAGGCTCTCAGAAGGGCCCCGCCAGGGTCACGGTCGCGCCGATCTGGGGCACGGGAAAGACCGCGTAGTCGCGGCGCTGCCAATCCCAGTAGATCCACTGCAACGAGGGGTCCTCCAGAGGCACGGTGAAGTCAAAGGCCGCCTCCACGGGCAGACCGTGCTCGTCCACGCGCAGCACCTCCACCGTCATCCGCGGCAACACGATGCGCTGTCCGGCCTGCATGGGTTGACCGGCGCCGCGGACATCGCACAAGGCCCGATAGAACAACACGAAATGCAGCCCCTCATACGAGGGACAGTCCAAAAGGCTCCGGGCCAGCGCCCGCACCACGAGCCGCTGCGGCTGCGTGCGAACGATCTCCAAAGGGCCGAAGCCCGGCGCCAGGAGCCGCACCCTGCCCGGAAGCAACCGGCCGCAGTAGGCGTTGCGGAACGGATCGTAGAGAAGTGCGGCCGGATTAGGGGCATTCACGAGGACCAGGTCCTCGCCGCGCCACCACCAGAGCAGACCGAGGGCCATCGTCTTGTTCATCCGCCGTTCGAGCCGCGCTGTCACGGAGGGCGCCATTGCCCGCCGGACAGCCGCCCACGGCACATGTGTGGCCAGAGCACCGATCACCAAGCCCGACACCAGCACTCGCCGCCAGCCGAACTTCGGTGTCCAGCCTCCTATCTGCCGCCAACTACCGGCAAGCTCCGCGATCAGGCCAAAGGCCCCCACCGCCACGAAGACCAGGGCCCGGCTCATCGGGACCGTGGCGCAAATCGGCACCGCCGACGCATACATGCCCACCAGCCAGAAACGCGCCCGGCGATTCTCACGCAGCACCGGCCATAACACGGCAGGCAGGCCAACGGTCAGCGCCAGCAGAGCGGCCCACAAGGTGTGCTTCGCAGCGCCGGACAGCATGCCGCAGAACTCCGGCGGCAGGCTCGTCCATTGTCCCGCCACGAGAAACGGCAGGCGGTCCAGCACCCCCAGGGCATAGCGCAGCGGCTCCCGGACCGGATCGATGTAAAACCCGCCGCCGTTGGCCCCGTAGCCGAGAACATTATAGACCGCCCGCCATCCGAGGGCCACGGCGACAAACGGTGCCAAAGCCCCCAGGCGTCTCACCCAGTGCTCACGCCCCAGCACGACCTCGTAGGCAAACAGGTAGGCGAGGGTCGCAATTCCGGCTTCGGCAGACAGAAGCGAGAGCAGCAGACAGGCCAGGGTGCCCATGAAATTGAGCCGGCCGCCTGCTGTTCTGTGACGATCGTGCAGGATCAGGGTCAAGAGGCCGAAGAACAGAGAGATCAAAGCGTTTCGATTCGCCAGCCACATCGTGGGGAAATAGCTGGAGTCGGCCAACAGATACATCAGGGCCGCCAGGCCGGCGATCCATTGCGGATTGAACCCGGTACTCCGAATCCGCAATCCGCAATCCGCAATCTTGTCACGCCCGGCTTCGACCGGGGGCCGCAACTCCCCAATCCGCCGGTACAGGATGCTTACGGCGAGTACCGCCGCGGCAAACCACAGGATGTTGTGCAGATGCATCAGCGCGATCGAGTTCGGAAAAAGCTGATAGTCCAGCCAGTGCGTGACAGAGGCTACGGGACGCCAGAAGGCCACGCGCAGATGGTCGCTCGTCCACCACGGAAGTGCGCCGTAGGCTTTCAGTTGCTGGAGGTTTCTCTGAGGATCGACGGTGGCAAACTGGCAGGAAAGGGCTGTGGACAGGCGCCCGGCGCCGTCCGGCAGCAAGCCTGCCCGCGACAGACGATCCAAAGACTCCGAAGGCCCGGCCAAGAGGGCCTGATGGTAGTAGTCGTCGTTCAGCAAGCCCGTCCGGAGGGCCGGCAGGGAAACGACAATAGCCGCCAGGGCCAGAACGCCGGGCCACCACCGCCACGCCAGAAGCCAGGCGAGTGATGACAAGGCGGTCTTCGGCCTCGTCGGGAGTGCCCCTGTGAGAACGCCGGTGATTTCCATTTGCCATCCAACCCCTACGGCTTACAATCGGTACGTGCGATTTCTAAATCATTTGCCGTAAATAGTAAACAGCAATCTCGCCATGGATCAGACGGCCAAGCACATCATCTTCCGGGGCCATGTTCAGGGCGTGGGCTTTCGCTACACCGCCCGCCAGGTCGCCCGCCAATACAATGTCACGGGCTTCGTGCGCAACCTGCCCGACGGCACGGTGGAGATGCTCCTCCAGGGCCCGGCGCAGGAGATCGACAACTGCATCCAAGAGGTCCAGGGCTCGTTTGAGGGCTATATCCGCGACACCCGGATCGAGGACGCGCCCTACAATCCCCGCTACACCGATTTTCGGGTCGCCATCTGACGCCGCAGCAATTTCCGGGCCGGGAACGAGGAATTCGCCGAACGGACGCCACGTGCCCCGCTCGCTAGACTAGAGACTATCCCGAAATACGGAGTGTCATTGCGAGGGGCCAGTCATGAAATTGAGAGCGATTTGGCAGGTTCCGAAGAACGCCGTCTACAGCTTCTTCATGGACAACGGCTTCACGCTGGCCGCCGCCCTGGCCTTCTATGCCATCTTGTCGATTGCCCCGCTGCTGATCCTGCTGGTCACCCTCACCGGACTGGTGAGCGATTCAACCGGCCAGCAGATCATCGCGCAGACCGAGAAGCTGATCGGCCCGCAAGCCAGCCAGGGCGTGGAACTGATCGTCAAGAACGCCAAGGCGCAACGATTCGCCGCCACCGCCTCAGCCGTCACCGGGCTGGTCATTCTCCTGCTCTCGGCGACCACCGCGTTCGGACAGTTGCAGTCCGCCCTCAACGCCATCTTCAACGTCCGCTGGAAGCGCGGGATTCTGATCGGTTGGCTCTACAAGCGTCTCATGTCGCTTCTGATGGTTTTGGTGGTAGGGATCGTGCTGATCGCCACCGTGGTCGTCGCCTCGACCATCGCGGTAGCCTTTCGGGGCGACGGCCGCGTGGCGCAGATCGCCGACTTGATCATCTCGATGGTCGTGTTCACGATCATCTTCGTGATCGTGTTCCGGGTCCTGCCGGACATCAAGATCAGTTGGCGGGACACCTGGGTCGGTGGCATCATCACCGGCCTGCTCTTCGTGGCCGGAGAATACGGGATCAGCGAGTACCTCCGCACGAGCGGCACGACCACCCTGTACGGGGCGGCCGGTTCGCTGGTCGTCCTGTTGCTCTGGATCTATTACTCGTCGATCATCCTTCTTCTGGGGGCCGAGGTGACGCAAGCCTATGCCAAGTGCTGCGGCCACGAGATTGTCCCCGATGAACATGCCGAGTGGGACTCGGAAACCGCACTGCGGCTGCACAAAAAGGAGGAGCAGGCGCAGGAGGTCCAAACGGGCGTGGAAACGTAGTCTTGGAGAACGGGAGCACTGGCCCCCCTTCGTCACCCCCGCGGAGGCGGGGGCCCAGGAAAGCCGCGGCAAGATTGGATTCCCGCCTGCGCGGGAATGACGTAGGCGGAAGCCTGCCGCCAAAGTCATCGCGGCCGTCAACAGCCCTGCTGAGACTCTTGTCCCGGCTTCATCTCTTGCGCGACGAGGTCAGATCTCCGCCAAGAGCACGACGTAGTTTTTGCCGTAGTACTTGGCACACTTCGGACAGGTGGTATAAAAGAAATAGAGTTTCTTAGGCTGCTTCTGTTTGGAGGCCACGTAGGTCTTCATCTCCTGGATCCACCGACGGACATTCTGGTACGGCCCCTCGAAGACCCGCGTCAGGAACGTCCCCGAGACCCGGGCCATCTGCGCTCCCGGCACCTCCTTGGCAACCGCGATGTACACGTCCGCCCCCCACAGGGAATTCTCATCCGACAGCAAGAGCGGCTCCGGCGCCAGAGCCCCGGCGGCCTGGATCTTCTCCATGTTCCGGACCATCACCTTGCCGAAGTTCAGCGGGATGTGCAGGAAGCTGCGGACGCGGTCCTTTACAAACAGCTTGTCTTGAAAAGTGACTTCCTTCTGGTCCCACGGCCCCGGGTTGAAGCGCGGGCAGCACCCGGTCTCGGATTGCTCGTACAGCTTGTCCATCGTGGCGTCTCCTTTTCCAACCATAAGCCCTGTTCGTCGCGTTCCAATCCGACTATGGTAGTATGATCCCCCTATCATGTCTACATTTTCTCTTCGGGGTGGAATCGAGACTGGGTCGTGCGTATCATGCATGCCATGAACACGACACGACGAAATCTTCAGATAGTTCTATGGGCAGCACTGGTAGGGTGGGCTGTGCCCACCATTCCTCGCGTGTACTCATCTGACGCGAATCGGTGGGCACAGCCCACCCTACGCGGCCCATCCGCAGCACCCGGGCCGCAGATAAGTCCCGCAGGAGAGCCCGGCAGCGAGTACTTCACCATCGGGGTCTTCGACCGACAGACCGGTCGTGGTGTGCCCCTGGTCGAACTGCGGACCACCAACAGCATCCGGCTCTTCACCGACAGCAACGGCATAGTCGCGTTCCGCGAGCCGGGACTCATGGACCGGGAGGTCTTCTTCTTTGTCGCCAGCCACGGCTACGAGGTCCCCAAGGATGGCTTCGGCTATCGTGGTGTCCGGCTCAAGACCACGCCGGGACAAATCGCCGTCGTCATGATCGACCGGCTCAATATCGCCGAGCGGCTCTATCGCGTCACAGGTCAGGGCATCTACCGCGATAGTATTCTTACCGGCCGACCGGTCGCGGTCCAGGACCCCGTTCTCAACGGACAAGTCATGGGACAGGACTCGGTGGACACCTGCATCTACCGCGGCCGGTTATTCTGGATTTGGGGCGACACAGGCAAGCCGTCCTATCCACTGGGCCACTTTGCCATGGCCGGCGCCGTGTCCGATTTGCCCGGCCGCGGCGGCCTGGACCCGGCCGTCGGCGTGAATCTCAAATATTTCGTGGACCAGGACAGCTTCAGCCGACCGCTGTGCCGACTGAAAGAGTCTGGCCTGGTCTGGCTCGATGGCCTGCTTACCGTCCAGGACAACGAAGGCCGCGAGCGAATGGTCGCCAAATTCGCCCGGCTAAAGGACCTCGGCCATGCGCTGGAGCGGGGGATCGTCGTTTTCAATGATGCGACGCAATCTTTCGAGCCGGTGGTCCGCACGGACCCGAACGGCCTGCCTTATCCCGACTTCGGCCACGCCCTCCGCGTGACCGCCGAGGGCCGGGAGTACTGGTACTTCGCGCTGCCGTTCCCGTTGACTGTTCGCATGAGAGTCGAGGCGAAGTGGGACACCGTGATCGATCCGAACCGCTATGAGGTGCTGACAAGCCTGAAGCCGGAGGACAGAAGACAGAACACAGAGGACGGCGCAGCACGCGCCGCTCTCTCATCCGATTTCCGGTGGGTGCGCTTCGGCGACCTTGTTGGCAAGAGCTCCACGACAAGAGCCCAAATTATTGCTGCCCTGCAGCGAGAGAAGAAAGACACGCGCTTCTATGATGTAGAGTCCGGCAAGGCGATCACGCCCCACGGCGGGAGCGTCTATTTCAACGCTCACCGGCGCAAGTGGATCGCGATCTTCGTGCAAGCCGGCGGGTCCAGTTCCTATCTCGGCGAGGTCTGGTACGCCGAGGCGGATACGCCCGTCGGCCCTTGGGCCTATGCCCGCAAGGTCGCCACGCACAACAAGTACTCCTTTTACAATCCCAAGCAGCATCCGTACTTCGATCAGGATGGCGGCCGCACCATCTACTTCGAGGGCACCTACTCGTGGACCTTCTCCGGCTCCGAGGAGAGGGCGACGCCGCGCTACGACTACAACCAGATCATGTACCGGCTGAACCTGGACGATCCGCGTCTTGCCCTGCCCGCCCCGGTCTACCAGGTGCGTAGTGAACGAGGTGGGAGAGATTACCTGATGGGTGGCGCGATGGCACAGATGGGCAAATGGGAGTCCGTGGAGTCCATCGCGTTCTACGCCATCAAGCCTGGGCGAGCCACCGATGGCCTCACCACGATCTATGCAGACAGGCTGTCTGATGGAAGCACCCGCCTGACAGCCGATTCTCCTGCCGCAGAGGCAAAACCGCTGTTTTACGCACTACCCTCGGCCGCGCAGACGACCCGCAACGAGTGCCTCGTGCCGCTCTATGAATACCGCCATGCGAATTCAGGCCGACGGCTCTATTCCACACAGTCCCAGTTGGACGAGGCCGGCTGGAGCCGCCAAGAAGGTCCTTTGTGCCAGGTCTACCGCACCCCGCCGGGGCCGCTGCTGCTCGATGGACAGGCGATACTCGTGTCGGGCTATGGACGGGCGTCGCGCAGGGCTCGCTGATCCTGCTAGGCTGGCGGGGCCACGACCTACGAAGAAAACCGGCAAGATGCCTAATACTCCCCGGAGGCGTGTATCTGGTATGATAGAGCTTGGCAGCCATGTTGTGATCTGCCTCGGATGGGAAATCAGCAATGAACCGATCTACACGTTCGATCCGCAAGTTCGTGCTCTGCACTGCCTTCGCGCTGGCCGCCATCGCTCCGGCGTGGGCCCAGGAGAAAGCAGGGATCAGCCCGGACGCCGGCCCCCGTGCGGAATCCCGGGCTGCGAGGCAGGCAAGGGAAGAGCGGTTTCTCGCCGCACGGGATCGGATGGCCAAAGAGCAGTATGAGGCAAAGGCGGCCGCGCTGGCGCTGCGGACCGACGAAGCAGCGGCAGCCAGCCGGGAGAATGCGGCCTTGCTGTACCATCATGCCCTGTTGGCCTATCGCGAGCCCGATCCATGCACGGCGCAAGTTCTCAACGCCGTCGCACGCGGCGGCGAGCCTGACACGCGGGTCAAGGTCTACCTGGGCCGTTCCCTGCGCACCATCGAACTGGCCCAGATTGCCTCCCAGATGCCGCAATGCCACTGGGGTCCGATGAAGGCCGGCGAATATCATCTCGACCTGAATCTCGGGATCCCGCTGCGCCGCTTGAGCCGGCTTCTGGATGCCGACGCCCGGACCCTGGCGGCCGATGGTCACCACCGCGCCGCCCTGGCCCGCTGCCTGACCCTCCGCCGCCTGGCGCACCACGCCGGCGTGGAAACGTACAACCTGTATTCCATCTCGCAAAGCATCCATACGCTGGCCCTGCTTGCTGCCGTCCAGATCCTGAGCACGGGACCGCTGGATGCCCGGACGCTCAACTGGTTCAAAGGCCAACTAGCCGCCGTGCCGGGGACACCCTTCGAGCCCGCCCAAACACTGAACAAATGGCGGGACACTGAGCTTCAATTCTGGCGCACGCGACTCCAGGGACGCCCTTTCACGCGCGACCTGGTGTTGGGGAAAGTCCCCGACGCCAACGACAGAAGAGACCTCAGCATTCTGACAGATGACCAATTGTTGGTCATAGCTCTGCAGGCCGAGCAGAGGGTCCCCGGCATATACGGCATATCCGCCCCGCCTCAGTTGCTGGAGCGGGCGCAGCAGGCGTGTAACCAGTACCTCCAGTCCGCGCTGCAGATCATGAAAGCGGACCTCTCCTACCGGGAAAAGCACGCCCGACTCCAGGCGATGGTGGACGCGCTCGACGACCGGGCCCTTGCCGGCGATCCGATCGCGATTCTGTCGGAGGCCCCCAAGGTGGTGGAGCTCTATCACCGCCTGCTGGTCCGCAACGCCGTCTATGACAACCTCGCGACGACCGCGCTGGAGATTCTCCTGGTAAAGGCCCGCACCGGCCAACTGCCGCGTGTGCTTCCATCCGGTCTACCCAAAGACCTTTATACCGATAGAGGTTTCGACTACGAGCGAACCGCTAAAGGTTTCCTCCTCCGCTTCGACCCGAACAACCTCAGCCGAATCCCGGTCCGGCAATTTGAATTCAAGACCCCCGATAGCGGCTCGTGAAATCCCCCGAATTCCGGCGGAGGTTGCGAGGGAAAACGTCGCCCGGCAGATCGTGTTGGAATCCGGTTGGCATTTGTGTTAGGATGGGGCCGCCGTGAGCAGGAGGATGGCCGTTGGAGAAGATGATTACGGGAAGACCCGGGCTCAGACACCAGTTGCGGAAGGAACGATGATATGACCAGTCGGGCGGAAACGAAGAATATGGCGGTGTTCTGCGATTTCGAGAACATTGCTCTGGGCGTGCGCGACGCCAATTACGCCCAGTTCGACATCGCCAAGGTAATCGAGCGGCTCCTGCTCAAGGGCAATATCGTCGTCAAGAAGGCATATTGCGACTGGGAGCGTTACAAGGACTCCAAGTCCGCGATGCACGAGGCGTCGTTTGAGCTGATCGAGATCCCGCACCTGCGGCAATCCGGCAAGAACTCCGCCGATATTCGCATGGTGGTCGATGCGCTCGACCTGTGCTACACGAAAGGACACGTGGACACGTTCGTGATCCTCAGCGGCGACTCGGATTTCTCGCCGCTGGTCAGCAAACTGCGGGAGAACAACAAGACCGTCATCGCCGTGGGCGTCAAGAACTCGACCTCGGACCTGTTGATCGCCAACTGCGATGAGTTCATCTACTACGACGATCTGGTACGCCGCCAGCCAACGCGCAAGAAGGAAGCCCCCAGAGAGGCGGCCAAAGAGACCGCCCCCAAGCCGGCGCGGGCCATACCCGCCAAGGCCCCCAAGCCCGCCAAGCCCGGCAAAGACAAGAAGCAGGAGGCCTGGGATCTGATCGTCGACACCTACGAGGCCCTGGTGGAAGAGCGCGGGGAGGGGGAGAAGATCTGGAGTTCCATGCTCAAGCAGACGCTGAAGCGCCGCAAACCCGGCTTCAACGAGTCCTACTACGGCTTCCGCTCCTTCGGCGACATGCTGGAGGAGGCCCAGGCCCGCGGCATCCTGGAGCTGGAGCCGGAAGAGAAGTCCGGCGGCTACATCATCCGCGGCTGCCACGCGCCGTAAGACTCTGTAACAGAGTGAACAGGGAAGCACGCCCTTGCGTCACCCCCGCGGAGGCGGGGGTCCAGGAACGCCACGGCGTGTATGGATTCCCGCTTGCGCGGGAATGACATCACCCCCGCGTAGGCGGGGGTGCGCTTGGGCGTCCCACCCGTCGCCCGACCATTCCACCTGCCACGACCTTGCCGTACTCCCTCCCGGCGAAGACTCTCAGGAGCTCGCAGGCTAACGCGGTTCCAGGAAGTGCTCGAAGAAGGTGCAGAGCTGGTCGTTGGATTCGGGGGTGGGGTCGTGGGTCGGACGATTCGTCATCGCGACCAGGTTCGTGTAGCCCAGGAGCTTGTTGACGGCGACCGTGTGATTCAGGGCTTGCCAGCGTTTGGGCGGGTCCTCGGCGCCGCCGGAGACCAGGAACGGACGCGGGGCCATCAGGGCGTGCAGCTCGTGCAGGTCACGGCCGGTCTCGATCATTGTCTTGTAGGGACCGGTGCGCGGGCGTGTGTCGCTCGGGACGCCCCGCTCCCGCTGGTTGGTCGCATCCCAGCCCAGGTACCAGGGTTCCCAATAATTGATGTTGGGGCGGCTCTCGTCGAAGACAATCCCCGGGTCGGACCAGACGGCGCACGCGAACTTCTCATAAAGACACGAGGCAAACATCGCCCATTTGCCGCCGTAGGAGTGGCCGGTGACGCCGATCCTCTGGGGGTCAACATTGGGCATATTCGCCAGGGCCGTGTGGCAGTTGGCGGCGACGTAGGCCAGCGCTGAAAGCGGCTGAAGCTGCGGCTGGCCGGCGGGCGTCTCGCACAGCGGCTTATACGGCGGCTTGAGACTGCAGAACTCCGGCGTCCCGATCGACAGGACGATGAAACCGCGTTTGGCAAGCTGAGAGCCGAAGTCGCGCTTCTCCTTGCCGAGACCGACGGCAGTCTCCGGATCATAAAAGACCACAACGACGGCCGGAAGACGGCCGTCGGAATTGCGGATTGAAGTGGGCCGTTGGCCATCCCTGTCGGGGACGAGCAGGTAGCCGGCCACGGTTTGGCCGCCCGGAGCGATTTCCACCATGACCTTGTGCTGCGTGAACGTGTCCCGGTGCTGCTGCTCCAAGTATTGGACCTTGGGCTTCTCGATCAAGGGCGGCCAGGTGCCGAGCAGGCCCTGCCACGTGGCAAGGATCTCGGCCCTTCGCCTCTGCCAGTCCGCCGGTGTCTTGACCGGGGTGCCGTCGTCGCAGACCAGCGGCGACTTATAGCTGCCGAAGTCGTTGGCGAACTGGGCCGGCGGAGCGAAGAATGGGCGGATACTCTCCGGGATATCCGCGGCCTGGAACTGATTGGCCATCAGCAACAGCGCGAGCAAGCAAAGCACATACGCCATCTTCGGTCTCCTTGCTATATGCAAAAGGCCCGACGGCTGGTGAAATCCGTCGGGCCTCTGCCATCTGGAATTTGAGATCTGAGATCGCTTACACTAGCTCATCGCGGCCGGTGGCGATGGGGTGGAAGATGCCCGGGCCCGGCTTGATGTCCCGGGGCACCAACTCCAGCTTGGAGGTGCTCATCAGCCACTTCCAGGTGAAGCTGCGGCCGGTATAAGCCGCCATGCGGGCGCCGATCGCCGTCAGCGTGCTCTCGGCGACGCGCTGGCCCTCGTTGAGCGGCTGACCGCTGCGGATGCTGGCGATCAGGTCCTTGTGCTCCTGCACCATGGGATCGATCCCCCGGCCCGGGAAGGACCAAGCGTTCTCCCCCGTGATACTGCCGCTGCAATTGCTGGTGCCTCTGGTGCCGACAATCCGCTCGCTGACGCGGCTGGTGCCGGGGCTGTGGCCGCTGAAGCTCAGGCAGCGGGCCCCGTTGGGGTACTCGAACTCGGCGTAAATATGGTCCCAGATGTCGCCGTTATACTTCTCCCAGTTCTCTTCGCTGCCGTTGTTGAAGTGGCGGCAGACCTCTTTGGCGACCCGGATCTGGTCTTGATTGTAACTGCGCCAGCCGCGGCCGCCGACCGCCGTGAACCGCGCCGGCGGGCCGTTGAAGCACCAGTTCATCACGTCGATGTTGTGAATGTGCTGCTCGCAGATCTGGTCGCCGGAAAGCCACGTGAAGTGGTACCAGTTGTGGACCTGCCACTCCAACTCGCTCATCTTGCTGTCCTGGGGCACACCATGGAACCAGATGCCGCCGCCGAACCAGTAGCACTGGCCGCCGACCAGTTCGCCGATCGCCCCATCATGGATGCGCTTCATCGTCTCGACATAGGACGCCTGGTGCCGCCGCTGCGTGCCGGCCACGATGGCCAGGTTCTTCTCTTTGGCGAGCTTGGCGGCCTCCATCACTTCTTTGCAGCCGGCCACGTCTGTCGCCACGGGCTTTTCCGTAAAGACGTTCTTGCCGGCCTTGATCGCCGCCATCAACTGCCGGCCGCGAAACGCCGGCGTCGTCGCCATCAGCAGCAGATCGGCCTCGCACTTTGCCAGCTTCTCATGGCAGTCAAAGCCCCAGTACATATGATCGTCGTCGACCTTCACCCGGTCTTTGATCTGCTCGTTCTTCATCAAGCCGTCGCGTGTATTCTTGACCTGGCTCTCGAACAAATCGGCCAGCGCGATGATCTGCACGCCCGGATCGGCCTCCAGGCAGTTGCGCATGGCGCCGTTGCCGCGTCCGCCGCAGCCGAGCATTCCCACCCTGATCCTGTCCGACCCTTGCGCGTGGGCCATCTGGCCGAGCACGGCCGCCGTAGCACCCGCCACAGACGCGGTGGTCCCGGATATCCCGTTGTTCGCTTGTGATGACATATCTGAAATCTCCTTCGTTCGGTGATCTTCCGCCATTGTCATGAAGTCCGCCGCAGGTTAAGCGCCCTTCTTCTTTCCCTTTCCTCTCGCCTTGGGCGCTCTTTCCTCCGGCGTCCACCCGGCCAACTGATACACGCCGGGAACCGCAAAGGCGGGCACCGGCTTGGAATCGCTGAGCTTCAAATCGGCAGGCGGCAGCAGGTCCAGCGTGCAGCGGCCCAGGAACCAGGCCCGCTTGAACTGCTGGCGGGAGTACGCCGACTCGCGGCCCATGATCGCGCAGAGAGTGCTGTCGGCGATACGCTTGCCCTCGTTGAGCGGCTTGCCGTCGCGGATACTCTTGATCAGATCCGCGTGCTCCTGTACGTAAGGATCGACCTCCCGCCCGGAGCTCTTGTAGGACCAGGCGTTCTCGCCCTGAATCCGTCCCTGGTCGGGTTGGCACACGCCCTTGGTGCCGACGATCCGCTCGCTGACGTTGTCCGTCGTGCGGTCGATCTGACGGCACATGCTGATCGTCCGGACATCGTTGGGATAGATGAACTCGACGCCGAAATGGTCGAAGATGTTGCCGTATTCGGGACCCGTGCGCCACTGCCGACCGCCCAGGCCGTGAATGGTCTCCGGCTGGACATCCTGGAACGCCCAGTTGACCACGTCGAGGTTGTGCACGTGCTGCTCGACGATGTGATCGCCCGAGAGCCACGTGAAGTACAGCCAGTTGCGGATCTGCCAATCGACATCGGCCTGGCCGGGCTTGCGCTGATTGACCCAGAGACCGCCCATGTTCCAGTAGCACTGGGCCGAGACGATGTCCCCGATCGCACCATCGTGGATGCGCTTCATGGCCTCGACATAGATCGCCTGGTGGCGGCGTTGGGTGCCGCAGACAATGGCCAGCTTCTTCTGCTGGGCCTGCTCGGAGGCCTCGACCACCATCTTATATCCGGCGGGACAGACGCAGACGGGCTTCTCCATGAAGACGTTCTTGCCGGCCGCGACCGCCGCGGCCAGATGAATCGGCCGAAACCCCGGCGGGGCCGCCAGGATGACCAGGTTCACGTCCGGCAGGGCCAGGACCTGCTTGTACGCATCGAGGCCGACAAAGCAGCGGTCGTCCGGGACGCTGAATTTCTTCTTGAGGCCCTGGAGCCGGTCGCCGAACGCATCGGCCAGCGCGACAATCTTCACGCCGGACGACGACTCGGCGCAGTTCTGCGCTGCACCCGACCCGCGTCCGCCGCAGCCGATGACGCCGACGCGGATCGTGTCACTGCCGGCCGCGAAGGCCAGCGGTCCGGCCGCCCCCGAGATCATCAGGGACCCGGCCGCCATTGCCGAACTCCTCAGGAGTTCTCGTCTTGTCCATTCTCTTCGTTTCATCATAATTCCGCTCTCCAATGCTATGGCATGACATGGAAACCAATGGGCCATCTTTCCTGTCCGATACACCGGCGTACGTCCCGTAAGACGCTTGCCGCCGGCGAATTATTGACCCATTATCCCCAGCGGGCTGGGGATTGCAAGGATGTTCTTGGCCCTGCCGCGCGAAGATGCTTGAAAAGCCCGCGCCTCTTTGGGAGAATATGCTTGTCAAAGACTTGAAACGGTGGGGACGGGGCATGAGTGATGTCACACGCATCTTGAATGCCATTGAACGGGGGGAGGCGAAAGCTACAGACGAACTCCTGCCACTCGTCTATGAGGAACTCCGCCTTCTCGCCGCCCAGAAGCTGTCGCACGAGCGGCCCGGCCAGACGCTCCAGGCGACGGCGCTGGTGCATGAGGCGTATATCCGACTGGTGGGCGACGAGCCGCAAAGCTGGGAGAATCGGGGCCACTTCTTCGCCGCCGCCGCGGAAGCCATGCGGCGGATTCTGATCGACCACGCGCGGCACAGGCAGACCCGTAAGTGCGGCGGTGGTCGAGCGCGGATGCCTCTTGATGACGCTGAAGTGACAGACCCAGCCACGCCGGAGGATATTGTGGCCCTCGACGACGCCCTCGCGAAACTTGCGGCGGAGGACCCGCAAGCGGCCGAAATCGTGAAGCTGCGCCTGTTTGCGGGACTGTCCATCGATCAAGCCGCCGAAGCCACCGGGGTATCGCGTGCAACTGCCTATCGCCAATGGACTTACGCACGCGCCTGGCTGCGATCGGAAATCCAGGGCGAGCAGTGACGCCCTCGTGGCGAGGGCATCTTGCCCTTGCGTGTCGAGGGCGTCTCGCCCTCGAATCGAAAGACCAAGGGCGGGACGCCCTCGCCACATTTTTCACAGAACCGCTGAGACAATCAGAATCTGATTTCCGCATTGACTTGTAGTGAGGTGCACGATGAGTGTCGATCCGAACCGGGCCAAGTCGATCTTCCTGTCCGCCGTCCAGGAGCATACCCCGGAGCAATGGGGTGGTTACCTGGACGAGGTCTGCCAGGGTGACGCCCAACTGCGGCGACGCGTCGAGGCCCTGCTGGCGGCCCACCAGGGAAAGGATCGACTACTCGACGATCCGGCCGCCGTACTGATGGGACCGCTCGACCCCGTGGAGCCGATGGAGGCCCCCGGAACCGTGATCGGCCGGTACAAGCTGCTGGAAAAGATCGGCGAAGGCGGCATGGCGGTGGTCTACATGGCCGAGCAGACCGAACCCATTCGCCGCAAGGTGGCTCTCAAGATCATCAAGCTGGGCATGGATACCCGCCAGGTCATCGCCCGCTTCGAGGCCGAGCGGCAGGCCCTGGCCCTGATGGACCACCCCTGTATCGCCAAGGTCCTGGATGCAGGAGCCACCGAAACCGGTCGGCCATATTTCGTCATGGAATTGGTTCAGGGCGTCTCGATCACCGAATACTGCGACAAGAACAGTCTGAGCACCAAGGACCGGCTGATCCTGTTCCTCCAAGTCTGCCACGCCGTGCAGCACGCCCATCAAAAGGGCATCATCCACCGCGATATCAAGCCGTCCAATGTCATGGTTACGCACCATGACGGTAAACCCGTGCCCAAAGTGATCGACTTCGGGATTGCCAAGGCGACGAACCAGAAACTGACGGAAAAGACGCTCTTTACCCGCTATGCCCACATCATCGGCACTCCCACCTACATGAGTCCGGAGCAGGCAGAACTGAGCGATTTGGACATCGACACCCGCTCCGATATCTATTCACTGGGCGTATTGCTCTATGAACTCCTCACCGGGACCACACCTTTCAGTGAAGAGGAACTGCGGAAAGTCAGCTACGTCGAGATGCAGCGGGTGATCCGCGAGCAAGAGCCGGTCAAGCCCTCCACCCGGATCCGAACCGCCACCCGGGAACGGCGATCTGTAGGGGCAGGCCCCCGTGCCTGCCCAACTTCGGGCGGCCACGGGGGGCCGCCCCTACAAGAGGTTCGCGGCGATCTCGATTGGATTGTGATGAAATCCTTGGAGAAGGACCGCGCCCGTCGGTACGAGACGGCCAGCGGTTTGGCCGAGGACATCCGCCGGCATCTGGAATCCGAGCCGGTCCTAGCCCGCGGCCCCAGTACCACGTACCGCCTGCGCAAGTTCCTGCGCCGCCACCGAGTCCAAGTACTAGTTGGTGTAGTAATGGCGAGTCTGGTTGCCATTGCGGGCGTCCTTCTTTCCCTCTGGAATCAAGACCGACTCCAATGGAATCGAGACCGACTTCAATTAGTGGAAGCGGAACGCTTGCAGCACGAGGACCTCCTGGACCGGGCACAGGACCAATACGCCAAGGCCGAGCGCGAAGCTGCTCTGAAGACGATCCAGCCCATCCTCGACAGCCCCCACGTGGGCGGCCAAGCCCAGCTTTTGCGCGCCGGTATCCTCGTAGACAACCGCCGTTTCGACGAGGCCACGGCGATCTTAAAAACCCTGCTCGATGGGCGGCGGGAAATTGCCGGGGCCGCTCATGTGCTGATGGTTCGTGTCCTCCGGGAAAATGGCGACTTGGATGCCCAGAAGCTCCAGGAGATTGAGGAACACCGCCGCCAAGCCGCGGACTTGTTGCCGAAGACCGCCGAGGCCTATTTTCTGCAGGCGATGACCGCCCTTACGGTAAAGGAGCAGCTTGGCGCTCTCGACGAGGCCTTGCGGCTCGACGCGAAGCATTATGAATCGCGTCGCTTGCGCGCGTTCACGTACTATGCCTCCCGCCAGTACGGCCCCATGAATGACGATGCCTCCGTGATGGAGGCCCTGCGCGATCGTGACCCGCTCGGGTATTCCCTGCATGCCACGGCCTTGCACGAGCTGGGCCGCTACAAGGAGGCCATTGCCAAGTATGATGCTGCGCTGGCGCACACGCCCGAAGAGGACCCACAGTATCTCGATTTGGTCGCCCAGCGGTGTGAGACCCTGCTGCGGATGGGCCGGTATGAAGATGCCATTGCCGGGGCCCGGGGAGCGGGCGAGCGGTGGCCGGATCGACCTGTCTTTCAGTACCACCTCTTCTGTGCCCTGACGGCCTTGGGCGAATACGAGAAGGCTGACGCCGTGTTTCGCCAGATCGTAGGGCGCACTCCCACCGCGCGAAATGAGTTCTGGTTCTGGGCGACGAAATACGTCTTCGACACCTTGGAGGCGGGCCGATCTTGGCATCCACCCGATCACGAACCGGTGGGAGCGGCCTTCCTGCCGATGATCGAGGCCGAGAAGACCTATCACGAACTCTCCGCCAAAAGCCACCGCGTGGTCACCAATGGCTTCAGTGCCCAATGGTCGCCGGACGGCAAGAAACTGGCCTTCAGTCTGGGCGTGCACGGGTACAGTGGCGTGGCCCTCTTCGATCCCGTGACAAGGGAAATCGAACTGCTGATCGTTCCCGGTAAGGACCCGCGCTGGTCGCCCGATGGGCGGTACATCGCTTTCGTTCGGGATTGCCAGGCGCTGCGCCTGGAAGAGTTGACCGCCACAGAACGCAAGGACCGGGAGCGCTGGAGGGAAGATGAAGAAATCTGGGTGATGAACGCCGATGGTACAAGACCCCGGCGGCTGGCCCGGGGGGGCTGGCCGTCCTGGGGCAAGGACTCAACGCTGGTCTACTATCACTCGCGCCTGGATAGCACGCTCTATTCGATCTCCATCGCGCCCGAAGATGGCGCACCAAGCCGAATCATGGCGTGCCCGAGTGCCTTCCCCTCGGTGTCACCGGACAATCAGCGTGTGGCGTATCTGGAAGACAGATCCCTCAAAGTCAAGGACTTGGCTTCGCAAGCGGTCGTGGCCGAATGGCGCGTGCCTCTCGGTGCCTGGGACGGACCGGCGTGGTCCCCCACGGGCCGGGAATTGTGCCTGGGCGCCGGCAGCACCGCGGACGATCGGACCGGCTTGTGGATCTACCCTCTGGACAGCAACGAACCGGCCAAGGTTCTGACCGGTCAGATCATGGCGGCGTCCTGGGCCCCGGACGGCACCAAGCTCGTCTTCGCCCTGCGCCCGCCGTACTTTGAACTGTGGACCGCCGACCTTGGTCCAGCCCTCTCGACAACCAAGGCCCTGGGGCCGGGACAGACGCTGGCCGAGCACTGGCAGGACATGCTCCGCCTCTACACGCGCCGAATCGAGACCGACCCGCACGATGCCTATGCCTATTCCGACCGGGCGCGATACTACGACTATCTACACGAGCGGGTCAAAGCCGAGGCGGACGTGAAGCGGTGGTCCGCCGTCATGAGTGGTCGGCCGCCGTGGGATTTGTGGTTCGGCACATCGCGTGCCCATCGACGTGTCGTGGACCTGCCTTTCGATTATGAACTCGTCTTTTCTGCAGAAAGACCCGTGAATGCGATTCCAACAATGTCTATTGCCCTCGGGCAGAAGGGAAGGTGTGAGATGAAGCTGTTTGAGATTCCGATCGTGGTCACGTCACTAGTAGCCCTGTGTTTTCTCGCGGGTCTGGACACGCCGCCAGCGCGGGCCGATTTCACCTTCGGCACCCCCACGAATCTGGGGCCGGCGATCAATAGCTCTGCCTGGGAGGGTGGACCATACCTCCCACCCGATGGCTTGGAGCTCTATTTCTCGCGCGGGGCTACGCGTTGTGACATTTGGGTAGCACGCCGGGCGACCCGGGATAGCGAATGGGAGCCTGCTACCAACATCGGTGCCCCGATCAGTTCAGCCGATAACGGCCAGCCGTTCCTCACGGCGGATGGCTTGACCCTCCTGTTTGATGGAAATCGGCCCGGGACGTGTGGGAGCTTTGACCTGTGGATGACAACGCGGGCCACCAAGAACGACAGTTGGGGCCCGCCGGTCAACCTTGGGCCCACGGTAAACTCCTCTGCCGAGGACTGGGGGGCGAGTCTCTCGGCGGATGGACTGGACCTTTACTTTACGTCCAATCGAGCCGGCGGCTTGGGTAGCTATGACCTGTGGATGACCACCCGCGCCACCGTGAATGACAACTGGGGTACCCCGACCAACCTGGGTCTGTCACTTAACACCCCGTATAATGACACATTTCCCAGCATTTCTCCCGATGGCTTAGTGCTGTTCTTCGCCTCCACTCGACCCGGCGGGTTCGGGACGATGAACCTCTACATGACGAGGCGGGCCACGAGAAAGGCCCCCTGGGGCCCCCCCACGAATCTCGGGCCTACGGTCAACAGTAACGCTATCGACAATGGCGTGAGGGTCTCAGCCGACGGCTCCGCGCTCTGTTTCTTCAGCAATCGCCAAGGCGGATTTGGCAACGGCGACATCTGGCAAGCACCGATCATCCCCATCCTGGACTTCAACGGCGATGGCAAGGTCGACGAGAAAGACCTGGCTCTCTTGTTGGCCGACTGGGGCAAGAGCAACTCCGTATGCGATATCGGCCCATTCGCCTGGGGTGATAGCGTAGTGGACGAGAAGGACCTGGGGGTTCTTATGAAGTCGCTGGTGGCCCCCGGTCCAGGCGCGACAGACGTGTCGTGCGATGTAGTCCTGAGTTGGACGTTAGCGTCATTGTTCAAGGCTTCTGACGTCTATTTCGGGACCTCACAGGAGGCGGTCACCAATGCCAGTCGCACCGATGCGCAAGGCGTGCTGGTCAGCAAAGCCCAAGTCGGCACCACGTACGATCCCGCTGATCCCCTGGAGTACAGTCAGACCTACTACTGGCGGGTCGATTTCGTGATCCCCGGTCCTACACCCGCCAA
>JAMCWO010000279.1 GCA_023481165.1 Planctomycetota bacterium
GATTTCCTGATGGTCCCGGGCGGCAAAGGGGCCAACCAGGCGGTCGCCATTGCCAAACTCGGGGCGCACGCGATCTTCGTGGCCCGGCTGGGCGATGATGTCTTCGCGCACACGTCGCTGGAGAGCTTTCAGAAAGAACACGTGGACACGCGATTTGTGACGTTGACGCCGGGCACCCCCTCCGGCGTGGCCCTCATCACCGTCGATGCGGCGGGCAATAACGCCATCGTGGTCGCCCCCGGCGCCAACGCGAAGCTCTCGCCGGAAGATGTCTCTCGGGCGCGGCCGGAAGTCGCATCCGCCAGGGCGGTTGTGGCCCAACTGGAGGTGCCTCTGGCGACGGTGCAATGTGCTGCGGAGCTGGCGCAACAGGCCGGCGTGAAATTCATCCTCAATCCGGCCCCGGCGCAGAAGCTTCCGCCGGCGCTGCTGGCGCTGGTTACGGTCCTGACGCCCAATGAGATCGAGGCCCAGATCCTGACCGGGGTCCGGATCGTGGACCCGGACTCAGCCTCTGCGGCGGCGGACCGGCTTATCGAGGCCGGGGTCAAGTCGGCCATCATCACGATGGGAGCGAAGGGGTTCTTACTGGCCGAGGGGAGCCGACGGGAGCACATCGCCGCCGAGAAGGTGCACGTGGTGGATACGACGGCCGCGGGAGACGCCTTCACCGGCAGTCTGGCGGTGGGAGTGGGGCAAGGGCACAGCCTTTACGATTCCGCCCTCTTCGCCAATCGCGCTGCGGCCCTGTCCGTGACGAGAATGGGGGCCCAGCCGTCGATGCCCACGATGGAAGAAGTGTGCGCGTTCATCCCAACCCGAGAAAGGTCAAGGAGAACCACGTGAAGCGATCTATGATTTACGGATTGTCAGCAGGAGCTCGGGTGCCATGCCTACGCTCGCGTAGGCATGTCTCCTTCGCTCGGTTGAGCATGGCCACGCGAGCGTGGCCATGGCACCCACTGTTTCTGATGATGGTCGTGATGGGCCTGCTCTTGGCCGGCGGATGCCGGCAGAAGAAGGACAAGCCCACGGTGGCTCTCGTGATGAAGTCGCTGGCCAACGAGTTCTTCAAGACGATGGAAGAGGGCGCCGTAGCGCATCACGCGCAGCACAAGGATCAGTACGATCTCAAGGTCATCGGCATCAAGGACGAAATGGATGTGGCGCAGCAGATCGCGTATGTCGAGTCGATGATGGCACAGAAGGTGGATGCCATTGTCATCGCGCCCGCCGATTCCAAGGCCCTGGTCCCCGTCTGCAAACGGGCGATGGATGCCGGCATCATCGTGGTCAACATCGACAACAAGTTCGATGCCGAGGTGCTCAAGGATAAGAACGCGAAGATTCCCTTTGTCGGACCGGACAACCGCAAGGGGGCCAGGCTGGCCGGCGCGCACCTGTGCACGAAACTGAAGGCGGGCGACAAGGTCGCCATCATTGAGGGGGCCCCGAACGCCTATAACGGCATCCAGCGAAAGCTCGGCTTTGAGGATGCCGCGGCGGGCGGCAACCTCACGATTGTCAGCTCGCAGACCGGCTATTGGGAGACCGACAAGGCCCAGCCCATTGCGTCGGCGCTCGTCAACGAGCACCCGGACCTCAAGGCGATCCTCTGCGCCAACGACAGCATGGCCCTGGGCGCTGTGGCGGCCTTGAAGGACGCGGGCAAGCTGGGCAGCATTTATGTTGTGGGATTCGACAACATCGCCGCCGTCCAGCGTCTCCTGAAAGAGGGCCGCATCCTTTGCACGGTGGACCAGCACGCGGACAAGCTGGCCCTGTTTGGCATCGAATACGCCCTGGAGATGCTCAAGACCAAGGCCCAGCCCGCGGACAAGGAGACCCCGGTCGATCTGATCACGGCGGAAACGCTCTGACCGGTTTGTCGTGTGCTCGTAAGAGCATAGAGGACATGGAAGATAACGCCTCACGGCGTCACTACAAACGAGCCGCGTACACGACAGAGTTGAAATGACAACTACGACCGACAGACTCTTCCTTGCGACAGGCATCGACAAGGCTTTCCCGGGCGTCCAGGCGCTGTCCCGCGTGGATTTCGACCTGCGCGCGGGCGAGGTCCATGCCCTGGTCGGCGAGAATGGCGCAGGGAAGAGCACTCTTACCCGCATCATCGCCGGCGTGGAAGCCCCGGACGGTGGAAGCATGTTCCTGGTGGGCCGGCCCTACGATCCCAAGTCCCGCCTCGATGCCGAGCGGCAGGGTGTCCGCATGGTCATGCAGGAACTGAACCTGAGCGGCAATTTGACGGTCGCGGAGAACATCTTTATCGAACGGCTGCCCAACCGTTTCGGATTCATCCAGTACACCAGGCTGCATCAGGCTGCCCGCGAGGCCATGGACAGAGTGGGGCTGGCGGACGTAGACCCATCCACGCCGGTCCGGACGCTCGGCGTGGGGCGCCAGCAGATGGTAGAGATCGCGGCGGGCTTGTCGCGCCGGTGCCGGGTGCTGATGCTCGATGAGCCGACCGCTTCGCTGGCCGCCGGCGAGGTGGAACTCCTCTTCACCCAGATTCGCTGGCTTAAGGCCGAGGGCGGCGGGATCATCTACATCTCCCATCGGATCGAGGAAGTGCTGAGCATTGCCGATCGCGTAACGGTTCTTCGTGACGGCAGGGTGGTCGGCACGCGGGCAGCACAAGAGGTCGAGCCGGATACCGTGATTCGAATGATGGTCGGCCGGGACCTGGGACAGGAAGGTCCGCCCTCCAGCGGCACACGCGGGGCTCTGGCACTGCGCGTGGCGGGACTTTGTCGCGGCGACAGGGTCAGGAATGTCTCTTTCGAGGCTTATCGGGGCGAGATTCTGGGCGTCGCGGGTCTGATGGGCTCCGGCCGCACCGAGACGATGCGGGCCGTCTTCGGCGCCGATCCGCCCGAAGCCGGGGCGGTTTATCTGCACGGCTCCTCCAAGCCGGCTCCTATTCGTACCCCGAGCGATGCGGTCCGTCACGGGATCGCCTTGCTGACGGAGGATCGCAAGGAGCAGGGCTTGTTCCTCTCCCTTCCGGTGCGCGCGAACGTGTCCATCACGCGGCTGGGCCGTCTGAGCCGGTTCGGCTGGATTGATCCCGGGCAGGAGCAGCGGATCGCGCGGCAGTATATCGATTCACTGGGCATCAAGTGCTGGTCGGCGGAGCAGTTGGTGGGGCAGCTCAGCGGCGGCAATCAGCAGAAAGTGGTCATTGCCAAGTGGCTGTTCCGAGATTGCGATATTCTCATCTTTGATGAGCCGACGCGCGGGATCGATGTCGGGGCCAAGTTCGAGATCTACCGCATGCTCAACGACCTCGCCCGCCAAGGCAAAGCGATTCTCTTCGTCTCCTCCGATCTCAAAGAGCTGATGGCGGTCTGCCACCGGATCCTGGTGATGTCGGCGGGGCGGGTCGCCGGGAGCTTCGCCCGTGGCCAATGGACGCAGGAAGCCATCATGGCGGCCGCATTCCGCGAATACATCAAGACGCAGGGAGGCTCCGTCGCTTATGACCAATGAGTTGATGCGAAAACGAGTGGGCGGACTCCTGACCGATTATCTCGGCATGGCCGCCGCCTTGATTGGCTTGCTCGTCATTTTCGGAGTTGCCGCCGAAAACTTCTTCACCTTGACCACCTTTCGCACGATTGCCAATCAGATCCCCGACACCGCTATCGCGGCGGTCGGTATGACGTTTGTGCTGATCATCGCCGGGATCGACTTGTCGGTCGGCTCGGTGCTTGCTCTGTCCGGGGCGGTGCTCGGGATTGGCCTGGTGAATTGGGGTCTGCCGCTGATTGTGGCCGTCATGGTCTGTCTGGCGGTGGGTCTTGTCTGCGGCGCGGTGAACGGCCTGATTGTCATCCGGTGGCGGCTCCCTTCCTTTATTGTGACCCTCGGTATGCTCGAAGCCGCCCGCGGTGCCGCCTACTTCGTGACACAGTCCCGCACAATCTACGTGGGCGGTCCGGTCGAAGTGATTACCGGGACAGCGATCCTGGGTCTGTCCCTGCCGTTCCTGATGGCCCTGGCCATTGTCGCCGCCGGCGAATTGGCACTGTCGCGAACGGTGTTCGGCCGGTATCTGATCGCCATCGGCACGAATGAAGAAGCGGTGCGCCTCTCCGGCATCGATCCGCGCCCGTACAAGCTGGCGGTCTTCGTTCTCTCCGGCCTGCTGGCGGCCCTGGCCGCCGTGATCCAGACGGCCCGCATGTCCTCCGCCAATCCGAACACGGCCACCGGCTTCGAGCTCCAGGTGATCGCCGCCGCGGTCATCGGGGGCACCAGCCTCATGGGCGGCCGGGGATCCGTCATCCGCTCTTTCTTCGGTGTTCTGATCATCGCCGTGCTCGGGACCGGCTTGGCCCAGGTCGGGGCCCAGGAATACACGAAGCGGCTGATTACCGGCTGCGTCATTGTGGCCGCCGTCATTCTCGACCAATATCGCCACCGCCTCCCCCGCACGTCCCAAGCCGGTTGAGAACCTCCGTTCCGTGGCTTGGCAGAGGGGAACAACCCCGGGGCCATCTGCCTTCGTCTGTGCCAGAATCTTTTCCTGCCGGCTTGACAGACTCGTTACCGGACGTGATAATAAGACCACGAATGGCAAGGTCTTCCTGGGCGGAAAACCGCGCCGGGGACCCGAACCCCTCATGTGGAGGTACTGACGATGCGTCTGGTACTAAAGCAGAAAGACGGCGAGACCAAGGAATATCAATTTGCCCAGGGCCCCATCCAGATCGGGAGAGCCACCGATTGTCACGTCTCGTTGCCCGACCGCACCGTCTCGAAGAAACACGCGGTAATTGCCTGCAATGGCGAGGGGAAATGGCACGTTCAGGACCTGGACTCGGCCAACAAGACCTACCTCAACGGCGCGGCCATTCACACGGCGGAAATCAAGACGGGCGATTCCATCCGAATCACGGACTTCACGATCGAGGTGAATGTCGAGGACCAGACCCGGCCGGTCGATCCCTCCGAGTTGGAGGACACGCTGAATCTGGAAGCCGGGCTGGCGACCCCCGTCCACGAGACCGTTGTCCGTAAGCCGGACGCGGGGCACGCGCCCGCGATGCGACTGGCGGCCAAACGACTGACGGATTTCTCGCAGGCTTGTGACGCTATCTGCCGCTCGAAGAATCTGGAGGACCTGCTGGTTACGCTGCTGAACCTCGGTCTCAAGCAGTTCAGTGCGTTCCATACCTGGTGCGCCCTGCGCGAGCAGCCGAACGGCCCGATGACCTACCACGCGGGCAAGCGGCGGGATGGCTCGACGGTGGAGTTGGACGAGATCAAGCTGGCTGACAAGATCAACCAGGCCGTCGAGCGCAGCCAATCGCTGGTTATGCCGCGCGTGGCCGCCGATGTGGAGGAGAAGGCCCGCATCCGCTCCGCCCTGATCGCCGCCATCGCCGGTCCCACCGGCTGCTACGGCGTGATCTACGTGGACAACGCGATGGTCCACGACCACTACACCCTTGGCGATTTGGACTACCTCATGCTCCTTGCCTCCCACACGGCCGCCGTGCTGAGCAAATTCCTGACGTGACGGTTGCCTGTCGGCTCCGTTGCCGTGAGTCATCCTGACGGTGCGGACCTCCGCCTCTGCGCCGATCCAGGGCGGGCCGAATACGCCTCAAAGGACAGGCTTTCTCCGCAATTGGCACTTTCCCACCTTTTTCCTTGACATGTGCCGGCCAGGGATGCTACAATAATGTTTTCAAGGAGGAAAGATGTGTAAGAGTCCGTACGTGCAGGCCTGCCCGTGCGGAAGCCATCTTGGGATGGGGGTTTGCTATTTGGTTTGTTGGGAGGGTGTTTGAAATGAACCGTCTCGTGTCGCTGTGTCTTGTGCTTGGTGCCGGTTCCATCGTCTCGGTGTCCGCGTTCGCCGCGGAGGGGGTGATCAA
>JAMCWO010000276.1 GCA_023481165.1 Planctomycetota bacterium
TTGGGCAGGAAATGCTTCACCCACGGCGGCAGGCAGTCGATGCCGATGGACTACGACAATACCAATTCACCCTTCTTCAGCGAGGTCGAGCTGGACTTCGCTCCGGTGCAGGACTGGACCGTCAACGGCGTGACGGACCTTACGCTGTATTTCCGCGGCGTGGCGACCAACGGCGCCGGTCCGCTCTACGTGGCGGTGGGGGACAGCGCCAACAAGGTGGCGGTAGTCACGAATCCCGATCCGGCGGCCGTGACGGTGACGACTTGGACCCAGTGGAAGATCCCCTTGAGCAGTCTGACCGGGGTGAATCCGGCCAAGATCAAGGTGCTGTACATCGGTGTCGGCGATCGCAAGGCCCCGGTCAAGGGTGGCGCGGGTCGCATCTACATCGATGACATCTGTGTGACCAAGCCATGACCTGTTTACGAGGGATTCGAGAAGGAGGATACGCATGTGTAGAAGACTGATCTATCCTGCTCTGTTCGTGCTGGCTTTGGCCGCCACGGGGAGCCAGGCCGCGGACCTCACGTGGATTCGGGCGGCCTACTTTGACTCGAAGTATCCCAGCGCCTGGGCCGGGCCCGGGAACGTCACACGCGACGCCCTGGCGGCGGCCGGATACACCATCCTCAACGCCAATGAGCTCAAGACCTGGATGGATGCCCGGATCGCGGACAAGAAACTCAGTGTGGTCGTGATGACGCAGGACGTGGTGCCGGACACGGTCGCGGAGACGCAGAGCAACACCTGCACCATCCGCAGGTATCTGGATACCGGCGGCAAGGTCGTCTGGTATGCGGATTGGCCGTTCTATTATCAGGGCAAGGCGGACGGCCAGATGAACACCTGGGGCAGTGCCGGCGCGAGCAATGTCCTGGGGTTCAACGCGGCCACCGGGCCGAACGATTCCATGAACATCGTGACGCTTACGCCGGAAGGGATCACCTGGGGCCTGACCCAGACCTGGCAGTCGCAGCGGCCGACCTCGCCCACCGTGTCCCCCAATATCACGGTCTTGGCGAAGGACAATGCCGGGGTTGCTGCCGCGTGGGTGAAGCATTTCCTGCCCAACGACAGTTTCCGCGGGTTCGTACGCTTCCGTGACACGGGCGGCCAGGCCGACCCGGGCGACATCATGCGCGTGGCCGAGTACATCGGCCTGAAGGCCGGGTCCCCCGATCCCGCGGACGGGGCGGTGGGGGTCAATGCCCCGTTGCTGAGCTGGAAGCCAGGCGGCTTCGCGGTCTTCCACGATGTCTATTTCGGCACCACCCCCGACCTGACGGCCGCCAATCTCGTGTCCTCCCATCAGTTCTTCACCCTGTACTATCACGTCGCCGGCTTGACGCCGGGCGCCACACACTACTGGCGCATCGACGAGGTTGAGGCCGATGGCACGGTTCGCACCGGTGACGTGTGGAGTTTCGTTGCCCAGGATCTCAAGGCCTATCACCCCAGCCCGGCGGATAAAGCAACCGATGCACCGCTGAGCCCCGTCTTGACCTGGCTGGCCGGCCAGGGCACCACCAAGCATCACCTGTACTTCGGCGACAGCAACGATGCCGTCAGCCAGGGTGCGGCCGGCGCGGACAAGGGCGAGCCGGCGGACCCGACCTTCGCGCCGGGAGCCCTGGAGAGCCTGACGACCTATTACTGGCGGGTGGATGAGACCGTGACGGGCGACACTGTCCGGACCGGATCGGTCTGGACGTTCACGACCTGCCTGTCCGTGGATGATTTCGAGAGCTACACGGACGAGGAGGGCGGCCGGATTTACGAGACCTGGATCGACGGCTGGGTCAATGGGACGGGATCGACAGTGGGCAATACCACGGCTCCCTTTGCCGAGCAGAAGATCGTCCACAATGGCCGTCAGTCCATGCCCATGGATTACAACAACATCAACGCGCCTTTCTACAGCGAAACCGAGCTGGATTTCGCGCCGACCCAGAACTGGACGGTCAGTGGCGTCAGCGATCTGTCGCTGTACTTCCGCGGCGCAGCGACGAACGGCGCCGGCACGCTCTACGTGGCGGTCGAAGACAGCAGCGGCCAGGTCGCGGTAGTCACAAATCCCACGGCGGCCGCCGTGAAGGTCACTGCCTGGACTCAGTGGAAGATACCTTTGAGCAGCTTCACAGGCGTGAATCTGGCCAAGGTCAAGAAGTTCTACCTCGGTGTCGGCGACCGCAAGACCCCGGCCAAGGGCGGCACCGGCCGGCTCTACATTGATGACATTCAAGTGATCAAGCCATGAGAAAGCCTTGAGACAGAGGACGGAGGACGACGCAGTCCTCCGTCCTCTTCCCTCCATCCTTCATTCTCCCCTGGGTGTGGTCGGAATTCGGCGGCAAGCCCGCCCCTCAAGAACCCCTTTGATGATCCTGTTCGTGCAACAGTCCAAAACCCAAAACGGGCCGCCGCTAAGATTTTCTTTATTGAAGATCGGAAGTGCGAAACAAAGCCAATTCCCGTCTGTCAGGACGATGCGAGGGATCTGGAATCCGCCATCGCATGTCGGCCGCGTCACCTCCCTCAGGTCCGAGAATCCGGGCCTCAAGCATTGACCGGAACCGGCCGATATGCTATAAAATACAGATGGCCCCGGCATGGGCCGAAAAGAAAGGCCGCACCAGGGAGGGTTTATTGGTTTTTTTGTAGTGTGCAACCAAGCCTGAAGGCTGGGTCCCCAAACGCGGCCCCCGCCTGCGCGGGGGTGTTATTCCCGCGAAGGCGGGAACTGCGTTTGGGAGCCCTTCAAGGGTGCCCCGTGCGCGAGACACCCACCCTCAGGGAAGCATCCATAAGGGAGGAGCACCACGTTGCGCCGTACGCCGGATTTCCTCAACGAGATCGTTGTGGCAGAAATAGACGTTTCACTTTTTGACGGGAGGACAAGTATGTGTAGAAGGTTTGTTGGCGCAAGCCTTTTGCTGCTGACCGTGGGCTTGGCCCAGGCCAAGGAGGTCGTGTGGCAGAAGGCTGTGTATTCGGATACGCGGTATGCTACGGCTTGGCAGGGCAACAGCGACGCCACACGGGATGGCCTGGTGGCGGCCGGCTACACGCTCCTGAACGCCGATCAACTCAAGACCTGGATGACCGACCGGATCGCCGACAAGGCCTTCAGTGTCGTGGTGTTCTGCCGGGACTCCGCGCCGGACACCGTGACCGAGACGATGACGAGCAGTTGCACGCTGCGCAAGTACCTGGACGCCGGCGGCAAGATCGTCTGGTACGGCGATATCCCCTTCTACTACCAGAGCAATGCCTCTGCGACCAACACGAATTGGGGTAACAACGGCGCTCCAGCCATTTTGGGGTTCAACACTTCGAGTGCCCCGCGGGACAGCGGCAACACGTCGATCATCACGCCGCTCGGAACGGCCTGGGGTCTGACCACCACGTGGACCACCCAGCGACCCGCGCTGCCGACGATTACCACCAACTTCGAAATTCTGGCCAAAGACAACGCCGGCAATGCCTGCGCGTGGGTGAAGCACTACCTGCCCAACGACACCTTCCGGGGCTTCGTCCGATTCCGCGACACGGGCGGCCAAGCCGTCGTCGCCGACATCATCCGCGTGGCGGAGTACGTGGCCGTGAAGGCCTGGAACCCCCAGCCGGCCAACGGCGCGGTGGCCGTGACGACGCCGCTGCTGCAGTGGAATGCCGGCCCCTTCGCCGTGTACCATGATATCTATTTCGGCACCAATCCGAACCCCGGCGCGGCCGAGCACATTACCAAGCAAGTGGCGCAAATGTCCATGTACTACCACGTGGCCGGCCTGACCCCGGGCACGACCTACTACTGGCGGATTGACGAGATCGATGCCGACGGCACGGTCTTCCCGGGAGATGTCTGGAGCTTCACGGCGGCCCCGGTGGCCGCGTGGGCGCCGGCCCCGGGCGACGCCGCGGCGTATGCGGCTTCGAACGCTGTGCTCTCTTGGACGGCGGGCATGGGCGCGACGATGCACGACGTCTATTTCAGCAGCGATCGTGCGGCGGTCGAGTCCAGCGCGGCGGAGGCCCAGAAGGCTGCGAAGCAGCCGACGACGACCTACACGCCGACGGGACTGGAAGCCGGCAAGACGTATTATTGGCGGGTCGATGAAGTGCAGGCCGGCGGTACCAAAGTGACCGGCCCGGTGTGGAGCTTCACCGTTCGCCCGGTCATCGCGAAGAGCGATCCGAGCTTGGTCGGTTGGTGGAAGATGGACGATGAGAAGTCCGGCGTGGCCGTCGATTACTCGGGCTACGACAACTATGGCACACTCATGGGTGGCCCGAAGTTCGTGGAAGGCTATCTGGGCGAAGCCTTGTCGTTCGACGGCGTCGACGACTTCGTCAATTGCGGCAACAACGCGAGTCTGACTAACGTGGACTCTGTCTCCGTGACCGCGTGGATCCAGACGAACGTGGTCGGCCGCGATCAAAAGATTGCCAGCGACCAGAACGGCTCGACCGGCGGCTACAAGCTCGGTGTCTACAGTTCCAACAACATGGTGGAGTTCGAGATTCGAAGCGCGGCCAACGCGGCCACTCTCAACCGCACCGCGCCCGGCGGGACGGCGTTGCAGGCCGGGACCTGGTACCACGTGGTCGGCGTTTACGAGAAGGGCAAAGCCATCCGGACGTACGTCAACGGCAAACTGGACCGGGAGTTGGCGACCGCCGAGGTGGCCGGCCTCTCGACTGGCGCACTGATGCTGGGCCGGGAAGCCCCCGCGGGCGCCTACTGGTGGAACGGCCTGATGGACGATGTCCGCGTCTACAACAAGGCCCTCACGTCCGAAGAAATCCAGAAAGTTATGCAAGGCGATCCGCTGCTGGCCTGGGATCCGCAGCCCGGCTCGAACGCCAGCGTGGACATCCGCGCGGCGACCAGCCTGAACTGGATGGCGGGCGAGCAGGCCGCCCAGCATGATGTGTATCTGGGCCAGGACAAAGATGCGGTGAAGAGCGCGGATACGACCTCGCCGCTGTATCAGGGCCGGCAGACCGGCAAGAGCTTGGCGCTGGACGGGAAGGTCGAGTTCGGCGGGGGCGCCTACTTCTGGCGCATCGATGAGGTCGAGGCCGACGGCGCGACGATTCACAAGGGCATCGTCTGGTCGTTCTCCATCCCCGGCTATCTGATCGTCGATGAGTTTGAGAATTACACCGACGCGGAAGGCAGCCGCATCTACGAGACCTGGATCGATGGTTGGACCAACGGTACCGGCTCGGTGGCCGGCAATACCACGGCCCCCTTTGCCGAGCGAACCATCGTTCACAGCGGCAAGCAGGCCATGCCGATGGACTACAACAACACCAAGACCCCGTTCTACAGTGAGGTCGAGCAGACTTTCGCGCCGCTCCAGGATTGGACCGGCTATGGTGTGACCGATCTGAGCTTGTGGTTCCGCGGCAACCCGGTCCGCTACTTGGACAAGGGCAACGGTGCCTTCACCGTCGGTGCTTCCGGCCACGACATCTGGGACAATGCCGATGACTTCCGGTTTGTCTACCAGAGCCTCAACGGCAATGGCTCCGTGGTGGTCAAGGTCGAGAGCCTCGGGAACACCAACGCTTGGGCCAAGGCCGGCGTGATGATTCGTGAGAGCCTCGAGGCCGGCTCCCCGATGGCATACATGATCCAGAGCTTCTCCAGCGGCGTGTCCTTCGGCTGGCGTCTGACCAGCGGTGCCACTTGCGCCAGCGCCACCCAGGCCAGCATCGTGGCCCCGCAATGGGTCAAGCTGACCCGCACGGGCAATGCCTTCACCGCCCAGTATTCGGCCGACGGCAAGACCTGGACGGACATCAAGGACACCGCCGGCAAAGCCGTCTCCACCACCATCAACATGGCCGGCAACTGCTACATCGGCCTGTGCACCACGAGCCACAACACGGCCGCGACGACGA
>JAMCWO010000278.1 GCA_023481165.1 Planctomycetota bacterium
GGTCGCGCGGGGCGAGCTGCCCGCCGTCGTGGGGGGGAAGATGCGTTTGGGACAGGTCTTTCACCATCTGATCGACAACGCGATCAAGTACATGGACAAGCCCCAGGGCCGCATCGAGATCGGCTGCACGGACCAGGGCAGCGTCTGGCAGTTCGGTGTGACCGATAACGGCCCGGGAATTGAGGAACGGCACTTCGAAAAGATCTTCCAGATGTTCCAAACGCTCGCCCCGCGCGACCAGTGTGAAAGTACGGGCATCGGCCTGCCGATAGTCAAGAAGATCGTCGAGTTGTTCGGCGGCCGCATCTGGGTGGAATCGAAACCGGGCGTGGGAAGCACGTTCTTCTTTACGTTGCCCAAACAGGGGCCCCCGGCCGACAACGTGGCCCTGGCCGCCAAGGGGGCAAGTCTGAACTGACGCTGCACCGGCATCGGCCTGGCCCTGGTCAAGAGCTGAGGGAGCGAAGATCGGACGTCATGGCACAGGAACGGAACACTACGACAGAGCAGTTGCCGGAAACGCCGGAGGGGTTCCGGCGGGCAGACTCACCGGGGCCGGGAAAAATCCTTGCACGTACCCAGGCGGACGGTGGTATCCAGCAGGATTCGCAGATCCAGGCCGCGCTCAACCGGCTGCTGGGCCTTTCCCTGCAGAACCTCACCCTGGAAGAAATGCTCGAGCAAGCCATCGACCAGATGACGTCGCTTCCCTGGTGTGCCTTGTCCAAGGGGGCCATCTTTCTCGCGGACGACCAACGCCAGGTGCTGACCCTGATGGCCCAGCGGGGCCTGCCCGCCGTTTTCTTGACCGCCTGCGCCTGCATTCCCTTCGGGGAATGCCTGTGCGGCCGAGCGGCGCGGTCCGACGACATTGAATTCGTCAACTGTGTCGATGGACGGCACGAGAAGGCATCCGCGGACATGGAGCCGCATGGGCATTACTGTGTTCCGATCCTCTCCGGCGGCAAGGTGCTCGGGGTGATCAACACCTGCGTGAAAGAAGGACACGCGCGTAACCGGAAGGAAGAGGATTTCCTGCGGGCCGCCGCGGCCGTGATTGCCGGCAGCATCGAGCGCAAACAGGCGGAGAAGCAGCAGGCCCAGCTCCTCCAGAAGCTGTCGGAGATCAATCAGGAGCTCAAGGACTTCGCGTACATCGTCTCGCACGATCTCAAAGCGCCTCTGCGCGCTATTCGGACGATTGCCGATTGGCTCCAGGCTGATTACGCCGACAAACTCGACGCGGAGGGCAGAGAGCACCTGACTCTCCTGACCAACCGTGTCAATCGCATGCAGAACCTGATCGACGGTGTTCTGCAGTACTCCCGCATCGGCCGGACCGAGCAGGGGACCGTCCCGGTCGATCTGGGCCGGGTCGTGCCGGAGATCATCGAGAACCTGGACGCTCCGCAACACATTGCCATCCATATCGAGAGCGACCTGCCCACCGTGGACGCAGACCCCACGCGGATCACGCAGGTCTTCCAGAACCTGTTGAGCAACGCCATCAAGTACATGGACAAGCCGCAAGGCCGGATCACCGTGGCCTGCGCGGAGCAGGGCACCTTCTGGCAGTTCCACGTTTCGGACAACGGCCCTGGCATCGAAGCCAAGGACTTCGAGCGGATCTTCAAGCTCTTCCAGACCCTCGGACCCCGCGACGGCAGCGAAAGCACCGGCATCGGCCTGACAATCGCCAAGAAGATCGTCGAACTCTACAACGGCCGGATCTGGGTCGAGTCCGAGGTGGGCCAGGGCAGCACCTTCTTCTTCACCTTCCCCAAACGCAGCGCCGCCGTCGCCGCGGAGCCGCTCCAGACCTGCGCCATCGGGTGAGAAAATCGCCCAGAGGCTGCAACCCTCGTTTGTAGTGTGCCCGTGAGGGCATACAGTGCTTTTCCGACACGTTGATGCAGGGTCTGCCTGCTTGTCTCCTGTCTTTCGCACGGCTATACTGACCTATCGGGAAGACCAAGAGTAACAACGATTGTCCGGCAGGTCCGCTCCGGCACAACGCCAAGCCCTTCGGGATAGATCATGAGCGAATACCAGTACTACGAGTTTCAGGCCATCGACCGGCCTTTGACCGAGGAGCAGATGGAGGAGCTGCGCTCCTATTCGACCCGCGCTACGATCACGCGGACGAGTTTCGTCAACGACTACTCCTGGGGCAGTTTCAAGGGTGACGCGGATGCGTGGATGGAGAAATACTTCGATGCGTTCCTCTATCTGGCCAACTGGGGCACCCATGTCCTGAAGTTACGGCTGCCTGCGCGCCTGCTCGACCTCAAGACCGCTCAACAATACGGTGTGGGCGATAGCGCCTCCGCCTGGGGGAGCCGCGGTAACATGATTCTGTCCTTCACTTCCGACAACGAAGAAGGGGAAGGCTGGATCGAAGGCGAAGGCTACCTCGCTCCGCTGATCCCGGTGCGGGCGAATCTGGCACGCGGAGACCTGCGCATCTTGTACCTGGGCTGGCTGCTGTGTGTGCAGAACCGGGAGATGGAGGAGGAAGACACGGAGCCGCCCGTGCCGCCCGGCCTTGGGAAGCTGAGCGCCTCTCTGGAGAGCCTCGTCGAGTTCCTGCGGATCGACGAAGACCTGCTCTCCGTTGCTGCGCAAGCTAGCGCTCCCAGAGAGGATGTGCGGTTGTCGTGGGACGAGGTCCACGCCTGGGTGGCCGGACTTTCGCTGGCAGAGAAGGAGGATCTGCTTACCAAGCTGATCGTCGAGGACGACCTGACACTCGCGACGGAGTTGCTGCAGCGGTTTCGGAGACGCGGCGGCCGCGCGGAGCGTGGTTCCCCGACTCCGCGTCGGACTGTGGGCGAATTGTTGCGCGCCGCCGAGGCGCGCACGGAGGAGCGGCGGCAAGCCGAGGCCAGAAGACGCGCGGAAGAAGCCGAGCGCCGCCAGCATGAGGCCGTGCTCGCCCGCGCGAAGTACCTCGATGGGATTGCCGGTCAGGAGGCTAAGCTCTGGACTCGGATCGACAGCCTGATCGCTACGAAGCAGCCGAAGCGGTATGATGAAGCCGTGAGTCTGCTGATCGACTTGCGGGACCTCGCCCAGCGGAAAGGGCGGAACCGCGAGTTTCACAACAAACTGAACGCACTCTACCTGGACCATGCCCGCAAGCCCAGCCTCACCAACCGCTTGCACAAGGCGGGACTGTAACGATCAGCTTCTCCGAGGGACAGGCATTCCCATAGATCGGGTGGCAGCGGCAGGCGGAGTCCTCGGAGCTTGCCGATGGTTTCACGGGACAGGGGCTTGAGCCTCACGCGGGGCTTGCCTTATCATGTGGTGTCCGACGAACCCCGCAGGTGCCATGAAAGGAACCACTCGAATGATGGGCAATGCACGAATCCGCTTAATCTGGCTATTCCTCGCCATGCTGTCGGCCCAGTGCTGGGCGGCCGACTTCTTCCCAACGGAGGTCCGGCGGCAGGCGTTCCTGCGGGCCCTGGAAAAGGAGGACCGGAATTATGACCCGAGCGCGCAGATGCTGCGCACGCCGTACTCGTCGCCCGGCTACCACACGACTCTCCAAGGCGGCTTCGTCCACAGCACCCGCAGTTCGCTCGACTACGCCGTGGCGTTGCTGGACTCCGGCGACCCCGAGCGGCTCAAACGCGCGGAGTTGGTCCTGCGCCGCGTGATCGCTCTGCAGGATCAGGAACCCAACAGCCGGACCTATGGCATCTGGTCATGGTTTCTGGAGGAGCCGCTTGATAAAATGTCCCCGCCGGACTGGAACTGGGCCGATTTCTGCGGCACGCAGCTACTCCAGGTCGCGATCGATCACATGGACCGGCTGGCCGAGGACTTGCGGCCGAAGGTCAGGGACTCGATCCTGCATGCCGCCCGCTCCATCGTCCGGCGCAACGTCGGTCCGGGCTATACCAATATCGCCCTGATGGGCACCTACGTCACGCTCGTCGCGGGCGAGCGGTTCAACGTCCCGGACTTGGCCGACTACGGCCGCCAGCGACTCCAGCGATTCTATGACTACACGCGCGAAAAGGGCTCGTTCACGGAATACAACAGCCCAACCTACACCCTCGTGGCCATCGACGAGATCAGCCGCATGATCCAGCACGTGCGCGACGAGTCATCGCAGCGACTGCTGAAGGAACTGAACACCTTTGCCTGGCGTCACGTCGCCCGCCATTTCCATCCGCCGACCAAGCAGTGGGCCGGTCCGCACAGCCGCTGCTATTCCACGTTGCTGCGTCCCGGCACTCTGGCGGCGATTCAGCGCGCCAACGCGGGCCGCCTCCAGTTCCTGCCGGAGGCCGAGGCCTGGGAGAGCCTCGACGCCCACCGCCTCAAGCTGGACTGCCCGACTGAGCTATACTATTACTTCACGAGCCTGACCGCGCCGCGTACGGAGGTCGAGGCCTTTGAGAGAAACGCGTCCACCGAGCACGACATTGTCGGCACGACCTACCTGCACCCGGATTTCACATTGGCGAGCGTCGATATCGGCGACCTGTGGAACCAGCGCCGACCGCTCCTGGCCTATTGGAACACTCCCAGCGGGCCGGCCGCCCTGCGCCTCCGCTTCTTGCACGACGACTACGACTACTCCTCCGCAAGTCTCTTTACCGTCCAAGACCGGGCCGACATCCTGGGGGCGGTCCTGTTCGCCACCGACCGGGGCGACACCCACATCTCCCTCGACAAGATCATCAATGCCACGATCACCGCCCGGGACCTGCGCCTCCGCCTGCAATTCGAGGGCGCTGTCTCCGATCTGGCGCTCCCGGAGAGACTGCGGCTGGATGAGCCGATCCGTTTCACCTCCGGTCCCGTCGCCGGCACCTTCGTCCTGCACGCGGTCCAGTTCGCCGGCCTGCACCCCACGCTGGAGGCTGGTCGCCAACAGGATGAGGCCTGGATCGACGTCGTCCTGTACCGGGGTCCAGGCCGCCCGTTCGACTTCGGCAAGATCGCCGAGGCTGCGATCGTTTTTAGCCTGTCGCTGGCCCGCGCCAGCGGCTCCTTGCCGGCAGCCGCCCCCACCGCCCACATGAGCATCGCGACCGAGATGACCGCCGCCGGCATCGTTTCGCCCCGGCAATCCTGGTTCCTGTCGCGCACGAACCAGCCGACCCTGTCCCTGACGATTCCCACCAGGCCCCTGCCCACCAGGCAGCAGAAAACCGCCGCGGCCGCCCGCTGCGAATCCACCAACCCCTGGAAGGCCACGCGCTGAGAGAAGAACAGGAAACGGCGAACGCAGGTTCGTTCATTATCTACATCCATAGAATAATTCCGCCTTCATTGTCAACGAGACCTTTCAGCGGTATGATTGGGAGTGGACCTTCATAGAGAACCATGAGAGGACTGAAGCGTATGAAAAGTAAGAGGTAAGATCGTCATTACCGAGATTTCACCGTGGACAGATGGGTGCGCATGGGCAAGAGGATTGAGAGCTTCCAGGCGAGGTTGATACGCCATTTGCTTAAGGTGCTTGATGGGCGGAGTGATCCCTTCACAAGCATCTTGGCCAAGGCGCGGAATTGCGACCCTGCCTTTCTTATGGACACGTTGCGCGAAATGGAAGCACGCCGGTTGGTTGATGCGACCGGCGAAGGTCCGGAAAGACAATATTTCTTAACGTCAGGTGCTAAAGCATTGTCGTGCAGTTGTCACAGATGGCCTGCATCAACACAGGTCGAAAACCATGAACGTGCGAACCCCGGCCTTCTTAAGAGCCACTACTTCACGGATCTCGTGAACGCGGTGCGCAATTCGCTTCCTGAACCTTGCCTGGTTTACTCACAGTGGTGGTTCTCTGAACCAACGTATGCAAGATTAGTAGAGCTGCTTCTTCGGCTCACGACGAGGAACACGCATGCTGCCTTTGTGGGAGCATCGACTCTGGCAG
>JAMCWO010000135.1 GCA_023481165.1 Planctomycetota bacterium
GACGGCCAGGCGCTGCGGCGGCGTTCCCGCCGCCTCCGCCAGTTTCTGCTGAAACACATCGTGGCCCTCGTTGCTGATCCCAATCCAGTCGACCGCGCACCAGACGATCGGCTCGCCGGCGCCCAGAAGGATCACGCCGCGGGCGCGCAGGCCCAGTTCCCCCTGCGCTCGGACCGGGTCATACGCCATCATACTCCCCACCGGCGGCGTGACATCCACATCGAACACGGCCAAGCGCAGACCTCCAGTCTGCGGCGCCGCAGCGGCCGCCAAGGGCCCGGTGGACCAGGCCAAGAGGAACAGCCAGGCAATAACGGGAACGGACAAGACTTCGGGTCTTACGCTTCGCTCTGTTCTCACGGCGGCGGCCTCCTGGAACAAGGGAATCTGACTCCTGCATCCTTCCGCACAGCGGATACGGAGCGCTCATTATAGTCGGCCGGACCTTGCCCCGCCAGACATGTCAACAGGGTCCGCCATCCCGGGCCGGCGCCATCAGAACGCAGCGGCATCTCCCCGCTGTTACTTGTCGCAGACGGTCCCTTCCCATGGGAGATGCGGATACCCCCGGCCCTCGCACAGGATCCACGTCTCGCGAAAGTCCCAATCGACGAAAGTGGCCTGCTGCATCATTGGTGCGACTGTCACAGGGACGCCCGCCCCACGGTCCGGCCCACCCCCCGCCGAAGCGGCCAGGTAATAGCAACTGCCGGCCGGCGCAGCGAGAGCCGAGTCGGGCATCGGTGGCATCGTGTCTGCGGATGCCAGATGCCGACCCACGATGGGCGCCGGCCAAAGGCCGACAGCGCAAACGAGGCCGAGTACAAACCGCAACCATGCCAGGCTCAGGGGGCGCCTTCGTCCGGAGGAATCCATCCTTCCTCAGGATAGCACGCTATCCAACATCAGCGCCTGCTCAGTAGAGCGATTCGACCCACTTATTGATGGGCGCGGGAAGAAGGTCCTGCGGGTGGACCCCGCCAAAGGTGGCCCGTTTACTGGTTCCGTAGATGCTGGTGGAGGCGAGCTCGTCCCACGTCGTTCCATCGTAAACAGTCAACTTTACGTGGATTCTATCGGGAAAGCCAAACCATTCCGTTTTCCGTTCCTCCCAATGAAGGATCTCCGGAACCACGTAATAATCGAAGTGGGAGGAGCCCTCTGCCTTGAGGGCATCGAGGTCTTTGCCGGCGGACACCGTCACCGCGTCCGTGAACCGGGCGAAGGCGTCGCGCACCGCCTGAGCGGTCATCTGCCCCGATTCCGTGTATTCCCGGTTGCTGTACCGGCCGTTGGCGGGCGTGGCGATCACGACCGACTTGCCGCGCACCAGCTTGGCGGAAGGTTCCTTGAGGTTCTTTTGGCTGTACGTGGAACTGCAACCCGCCGCCAGAACCGCCCACCCGAGCGCAAGATACCCGATCCGTCTCATTGCTCGACCTCCAACTTGTCCAGGGTTCCAAAGTGTCCGTCGTGCCGCGCCGCCAACCCCCGGCGTCACAGTGCGAAGCGCGGCGTGCCCGCTATCCTGCGTCCCCCGTATTATCGCATGCGCTCCGCGCCCTTGCCAGAAATAAAAAAGCAAGTCACCGCTCTACACCAGAGAGGTGAAAGTCTGTGCGGCGAAGATCGAGGAGCAAGGGCAAATGTTCGTAGTACTGCGCGGCTCGTTGTTGTGGACGAGTCGGCCCGCGTGGTCCGGGACCTGTCCTGAGTCCTGCATGGGGGATTTCCCTGATCCCCAAACGAGCATCGGGCCGGATAGCAGAACCAGACATCGCCCGATTTTGCCAAAAGCGCGGCGCAGGTACCCTTAGACCAAATAGTTCACGGTTGGTTAGAAGGGGATCCGTATGAACGACGTGGAATTGATGAAGCGGTATGCGGCCGGCGACGAAGGAGCGTTCCAGGAACTGGTCCGCCAGTACAAAGACAGCGTCTATGCGTTTCTCCGGAGGTTCTTGAACGACCGGGACCTCGTGGATGATGTGTTCCAGGAAACGTTCATGCAACTGTATGTCAGTCGCGACAGCTTCGACCAGTCCAAGCCGCTGCGTCCGTGGCTGTTCACCATCGCGGCGAACAAGGCCAAGGACGCCCTGCGGCGCAGCCAGCGCGTGGATGTCACCAACCTCGGGAGCATGTTCGACAGCGATGAACACTCCATTGACGATGTCCTGAACACACTCGAACATGATGATCGCATGCCGTATGACGACCTGATCCGGGAGGAGACGGCGGCCCAGGTCAAGCGGGTCATCGCCCGGATGCCGGTCAGGCTGCGGGAGATCCTGATCCTGGCGTACTTCCACAAATTCCCTTACGCCGAGATCAGCGGGATTCTGGGGATTCCGGTCGGCACGGTCAAGAGCCGGCTGCATATCGCAGTCAACCGATTCGCGGAAGACTGGAACGCGGCCACGATGTGCGAGGCCGCGAATTGACGGGAAGCCCTCGGAGTTCGTCGGAAGCCGAGGTTCGTCTGTGCCTCACAGCCAACACTACTCCGTGCGCAGGCATCCTCCCATCGGACAGCTCCCGCAACCTGATTCGGCGCGGGGAGCCGCCGGAGCTTCTGCCGGGCAACAACTCGCACACGGCTTCTCGCAAGCTGCCTTTGAGCAGGGACATGGGCACGCTTCGCCACAAGCGCCGCAGTTGCACCCGTTGACCTTGCAGCAGGCATCGGTGCCCTGGAGCGGGCATTCGTCGCACTGCGCCTGGCAGGCTCCCTGTGGACAGGGGCTCGGCTTGTCCCCGTACCCTGCTACGATGGCGGTCCCCGCCGCCAGACCGGCAACAATGATAAGGGCCAGGATAGTGCTCTTGGCAAAAGTCATCGACGTTCTCCTCAACTCCAATGGTTACGCAGGCGTACGGTTCCGATAACCGTGACAGCCCTCGATTCTTGGCGCCCTACCGGTTTTCATCGCCACCTGTATCATACCTGAATTGCCCAATGACGGCAAGCCTTACCAGAAGAAATGGTTCGCATCTCGCGCGGATGGCCCTCGGAGGTGAACCCGAGCATCCGGGAAGAGCACCTGACATTTCCCGGAGGAATTTCCGGCGGTGAGTCGAGCGTCCTTGTGGTAGGATGGGGTCACTACAAATAGTGAAAGATGAAAGTCAGGAGTTGCCCGGTATGCGACGAGTATGTTGTGGGTTGTGGGTGCTGTGGGTGGTCGGCGGTGTCGTGGCTTGGGACCGGCCCGCCTACGCCACGGATCAGGCCTTTGTCATCGGGGCGTGCACGCATTTCAGCCAGGGCAAGGGCATCCTCGACCGGAATCTCGAGCGAATCAAGCAGGCGGGGATTGCCTCGATTCGCGATGAGGTGGGCTGGGGCGCGGTCGAGCGGGAGAAGGGTAAGCTCGCTATGCCGGAGGCGTTCGATACCTACGTCCGGCGGGCCGCAGGCCAGGGCGTGAACGTTCTGCTGATCCTCGATTATGGTAATCGTCTCTACGACGACGGGGACCGGCCCCGCTCGCCAGAAGCGATCGAGGGGTTCTGCCGGTACGCGGAGTTCGTGGTGCGGCACTTCGGCAAGGCGGTCCGGCTGTACGAGATCTGGAATGAATGGGATATCAGCATCGGTATGCCGGCCAAGTATCGCCAGGGCGGGTCGGTCGAGGACTATGTCAAGCTGTTCAAGGCCGTGTACCCGCGGATGAAGGCCGCCGATTCCGGCGTCACCGTGATGGCCGGGGCCTGCACCAGCGGCGGCGTCAAGAAGGGCTGGTTGGAAGGAATCGTCAAGCTCGGCGTCCTTGGTGCCTGCGACGCCATCTCGATCCATAGCTACAACTACAGCGAGAAGTTCCCGCAGCGCGGCCCCGAGGCCTGTGCGGCGTGGATGGCCGGCGTGCAGGAGATGCTCCGCAAGTACAAGGGCAGCGAGGTGCCGTTCTACGTCACGGAGATGGGCTGGCCGACCCACGTCGGCAAAAATGGCACCGATCCGGAGCTTTCCGGATCGTACCTGGCGCGGCTGTACCTGCTGGCCCTCACGTCGCCGTCGTTCAAAGGCCTCTGGTGGTACGATTTCGAGGACGACGGCTGGAAGGCCGAGTACAACGAGGACAATTTCGGGCTGGTCCGGCCGGACCTGACGCCCAAGCCCGCCTACGATGTGCTCGCGGACATCGCGCCGGTCGTGGCCCAGGGCCGGTACGTTGGCCGACTGTCCACCTCCGTAGGGGCGAATCATGATTCGCCCGTGCAGATCCTGCGCTTCAAGATGGGCCGGGAGGATTGCTGGGCCCTCTGGTCGGTGGACGACCAGGAATACCAGGTGATCCTGGAGACGAATATGCCGGCACAGCCGGTGATGATCCGGCAAGCGGGACACGACACATACGTGACCCAATGGGGCTTTCGCGATTGGACGAATCGTCGTAGTGAGCTTGTCCCGAATCGCCTGTCGCTGGTGGTCGGCCCGCGTCCCTGTCTGATTGGCAACGACCTGTCCGGTGTGTCGGTCGTCGAGGTGATTCCGCGTCCCCGTTCGTAATGTGTCCGCATAGGGCGAGCGTCCTCGCTCGCCTCGAAAAGACGTCGTGCGAGGACCCCCGCCTTCGCGGGGGAAGCCTGCCCCCGGCTCGACGGGGGGCACGACCTACGAAGAAACGCCTGACGGCGTCACTACAAACACGATGGAGGTTCTCGTGAAGCAGATACGAAAGCGTGCTCTGAATGTGGGCATGATCACCGGTTTCCTCGTCGCGTCGGCACTGTCCGGTGCCGCGACGGCGAAGGAGGGCCGATTCAAGCTTGGCGAGTTGTACCCGCAGGAGAAGATCGAGAAGGTCCTCGTGCCGCACGGGCAATGGCATCCGTGGCCCACTTGGAATGAGAGGACCCGCTGGGAGAGTCTGCCTGAGCCGATCCGCAAGGACTTGGTCACCAATGGCGAGCAGTATCTCGGCCATCAATGGCCAAGCCTGCCGGCGACGCTCTTTCTCGAATACGCCCGCAACGGCAACCGCAGCCGCTACGAGCACGAGCATTTCGCCCGGCGAAATGCTCTCACGGACCTGATCGTCGCCGAGTGCGTCGAGGGCAAGGGCCGCTTCCTTGACGACATCGTTAACGGCGTCTGGGCCATCTGCGAGGAATCGTTCTGGGGCGTGCCCGCTCACGTTGGGGCGCAGAAGGCCGGGTCCGGCCTGCCCGATTCCGCCGAACCGATCGTGGATCTGTTCGCCGCCGAGACGGGCGAGAGCCTGGCCTGGACCTGTTACCTGCTGGGCGAGCAGTTGGACCGCGTCGCGCCGCTGGTCCGCCCGCGGATCCGCAAGGAGATCGACCGGCGGATTCTCACACCATGCCTGGAGCGGGACGATTTCGGCTGGATGGGCTTTACGGATGGCCGCGTCAACAACTGGAATCCCTGGTGCAACTCGAACTGGCTGGCCTGCACGCTGCTGGTGGAGCCCGAGGAGACCCGGCGGATCAAGGCCGTGGCCAAGATCGTCCGGAGCTTGGACCACTTCTTCGACGCCTACGCCGACGACGGCGGTTGCGATGAGGGTCCCGGCTACTGGGGCCGGGCCCCTGCTTCTCTGCTCGACTGTCTGGAACTGCTCCACAGTGCCACGCAGGGCGCAATTGATGTCTACGACCGGTCGTTGGTCAAGGAGATGGGCCGGTACATCTATCGCGTCCATATCGCGGATGACTACTTCGTGAACTTTGCCGATGCTTCGGCGAAGGTGCGTCCGGACGGCGAGTTGGTGTACCGTTACGGCAAACGGATCGGCGATGACCGGCTTGCAGCCTTTGGTGCTTACTTCCACGCCATGGACCGGGGCAAGGGCTCGGGCTTTCTCGGCAAGGGTGGCTACTCGGTCGGCCGGTACCTGGCGGAGATCTTCAATGACGCCGAGTTGCGCACGGCCCAGGCCAAGCCACCGCTGGTGCGGGACGCCTGGCTCAACGGCATTCAGGTGATGGCAGCCCGCTGTGCCGAAGGGACGACGAAGGGGTTCTTCCTCGCGGCTAAGGGCGGCCACAATGCCGAGAGCCATAATCACAATGACGTCGGCAACTTCATCGTCTATCGCGACGGCCAGCCCATTCTCGTCGATGCCGGCGTCGAGACGTACAGCCGCAAGACCTTCAGCGGCCAGCGCTACGAGATCTGGACCATGCAGTCGGCATATCACAACCTGCCGACCATCGACGGTGTGATGCAAAGCCCGGGTCGGCAGTTCGCCGCTCGTGATGTCCACTACGAGGCGAACGACGATCACGCCCAGCTTCAACTCGATATCGCCGGCGCCTATCCGAAGCAGGCGAACGTTCAATCCTGGGTCCGCACGATCCGCCTCAACCGCGGCAAAGATATCGCGGTTACCGAGAGCTACGCGCTCGACCAACCGGCCAAGGAGATCACGCTGACCCTGCTGACGCCCTGCCAGGTCGAGGTGCGAAAAGCGGGCCAACTGCTCCTGAAAACAGTCGAGGGAGCCGAACCCCGCCCAGCCGCGCAAGTATGGTTTGAGGGCGGCAAACTGAAACCGGTCCTGGAGACGATCCCCGTCGAGGATGGTCATCTCCGCTCGGTCTGGCCCGAGCGACTCACCCGCATCCTGCTGAAGGCCGAAACGTCCGCTTTGCAGGATACCTGGATGGTGCGGATCGAGCCGGCAGAACCAACGTTGGAATAAGGATATGACAGCCGTACCGACCTGTCATGCTGAACGAAGTGAAGCATCTGGCCAGCGAAGGGGACGTGATCTTCATTCGTAGCCCGGATCCTTCGCTGCGATCTGGATGACAGGAATCGTCGCCCCGGGTTCTCGGTGTTACAATGCCGCCATTTACGCTCCTGATCAAGCCCTCCGGTTCCGACTGCAACGTCGATTGCACGTACTGCTTCTACAAGTGCCGCGCGCCCCAGATCGGCACGGGCCGGCAGCGCATGGGCGATGAGGTGCTCGAAAAGCTTATCAAGGACTACATGGGTCTGCGGTTTCAGTTGTCGGGCTTTGCCTGGCAAGGAGGCGAGCCGACCCTCATGGGCCTGGACTTCTACAAAAGAGCGGTCGAGCTTCAGAAGAAGTACGGCATCACCGGCCAGGAGGTCGGCAACTCGCTCCAGACCAACGCCCTGCTGCTGGACAATGCCGACTGGTGCCGCTTCCTGCACGAGAACCAATTCCTCGTCGGTATCAGCATCGATGGGCCGAAGGAATTGCACGACCATTATCGCCTTGATCTGGGCGGCCACGGCACCTGGGACCGCGTCATGCGCGCTATCGACCGCTGCAAGGAGCACCAGGTCGAGTTCAACACATTGACACTGATCGATCATCTCACCGCCAACCACCCCGATGAAGTCTTCGACTTCCTCATCGGCCTGGGCGTGCGCTACATCCAATTCATCCCCTGCGTCGAGGTGGACCCGCAGACGGGCCAAATCGCCGAGTTCTCCGTCACGCCGAAGCCGTACGGCGACTTCCTGTGCCGGATCTTCGACCGGTGGATGGAGTTCGGCCCGCAGAGACTCAGCATCCGGGATTTCGACTCCACCTTGAGCTACTGCATCAATGGTCATCCGACAATTTGCACCTTCGACCGGCAATGCAGCCAATACATCGTCGTCGAGCACACGGGCGACGTTTTCCCCTGCGACTTCTTCGTGGAGCCGAAGTGGAGGTTGGGCAATATCCTGGAGACCCCCATCGAGCAACTCGCGGCCTGTGCCCCCAAGAAGACCTTCGCCCGCCAGAAGCAGAATCTCGCGAATAAATGCCTCGTCTGCCGGCACCTGGCCCTCTGCCGGGGCGGGTGCATGAAAGATCGCGTCCCCCTCGTAAAGTGGGCTGTGCCCACCAATTCCACGAATCGCATTCCGGGCACCGATGGTGGGCACAGCCCACCCCACACCCGCGAAAGCTACTTCTGCGAAAGCTACCGGCAGTTTTTCGATTACGCCCTGCCCCGTTTCCTGCAGGTGGCCGCCCAAATCCGCAGCGGCGCCCTTGTCAGACCGTCACGCTTGGCCTAAGATAGCCTCCTGATACGTATCTTCGTAGGTCGTGCGTCCCCGCACGACTCTCTTTCGGCGAGCGGGGACGCTCGCCCCACGCGGGCATACCGTAAGCAGCCAGGGTCAGGAAAGGGGCAGAATCATGGCACAGGTCGATCGCAGAACGTTCATGGCGGGTTCGATCGCAACGTTGGCAGGGGTAAGCGTGATGAGTCATGCCGCGGAAAAATCGGCCGAGTCTTCGACGCAGGTCCATCGCGGTAATCCCATCGCCGTCTCGACGTATTCCTTCTGGCGGTTCAAGAACGGCCTCAAGATGCCCATCGAGACGTGCATCGATGAGGCCGCACGCATGGGTTTCGACGGCGTCGACATTCTCCTGATGCAGATGGAGAAGGAGGACAACGCCTACCTGCAAATGCTCAAACGCCGGGCCTTGATCAACGGCTTGGATCTGTGCTGCATGTCCACGCACCAGGCGTTCGTCGCGCCGGACGAGGCAAAGCGCCAGAAGAACATCGACCTGACGCTACACCAGATCGAGCTGGCCTATAAGCTCGGCATCCCGATCATCCGCATCAACACCGGCCGCTGGGGCACGACCGGCAGCTTCGACGACCTCATGGCCAAGCGCGGCATTGAGCCGCCCCTGCCCGGCTACACGGAAGAGGACGGCTTCAAGTGGGTCGTCGACAGCATCCAAAAGCTCCTGCCCAAAGCCGAAGAGTGCGGCGTGATCCTCGGCCTGGAGAACCACTGGGGCATGGCCCGCACACCCGAAGGGCTGCTGCGGATCGTCAACACGATCAACTCGCCCTGGCTCCAGGTCCTGCTCGACACAGGCAACTTCCTCGAAGACCCCTACGACAAGCTCGAAAAGTGCGCCCCGCAGACGGTCCTCATGCAAGCCAAAACCTACTACGGCGGCGGCCTCTGGTACACGCTCGACCTCGACTATAACCGGATTGCCCAGATCATGCGCAGGCACAACTTCCGCGGCTACGTCTCGCTCGAATTCGAGGGCAACGAGGACTACAAAACCGCGATCCCCAAGAGCCTGGCGGTTTTGCGCAAAGCGTTCGCTTGACATGGCAAAAGGAACCGGCATCGTCTATTCGACGGAGCACGGGCGGATGTGTCCGGCGTGCGGCAAGCCCGTGGGCGAGTGCGTCTGCCGCCAGGAGAAGCAGGCTGTTCCTGTCGGCGATAGCATCGTGCGGATCGGGCGGGAAACCAAGGGCCGCAAGGGCAAGGGCGTGACGGTCATCACCGGTCTGCCGCTCGATGAACCGGGGTTGCAGAAGCTCGCCACAGACCTCAAGCGAAGATGTGGGGCCGGCGGGACCGTGAAGGGCAACACTATCGAAATTCAGGGCGACCACCGTGACCTCCTGGTGGCGGAGTTGACCCAGCGCGGTTATATGGTCAAGCGGTCAGGTGGTTGACGCTGATGGACGTACGTGCACAGATTGAAGCCGAACTGGAGCAGATCGAGCGGGAGCACGGTGTGCGCGTCATCTATGCCTGCGAATCGGGCAGCCGGGCGTGGGGGTTTGCGTCGTCCGACAGCGACTACGATGTCCGCTTCATCTATGTCCACCCTACCGAATGGTATCTGACCGTAATGCCCGGCAGCGATACCATTGAACGGCCCATCGACGGAGTGCTGGATGTATCCGGCTGGGACCTCAAGAAGGCGTTGCAGTTGCTCCGCAAGTCGAATCCGCCGCTGCTGGAGTGGCTGCAATCGCCGATTGTCTACCACGAGCGCCCCAACGTGGTTCAGCGTATCCGCGAGCTCATGCCGGTATATTATGAACCCGTCGCGTGTCACTATCATTACCTCCACATGGCCCGGGGGAACTACCGCGAGTTTCTGCAAGGGGACGAGGTCTGGCTGAAGAAATACTTTTACGTGCTCCGGCCGGTCCTGGCCTGCCTGTGGATCGAGCGAGGCTACGGCGTCGTCCCCACCGAGTTCCAGACGCTGGTGGACCGTATCCTGGACGAGGGCAGCGTCAAGACCGCCGTCCGGGACCTCATCCAGCGCAAGAAGGCCGGCGCGGAGTTGGACCGGGGGCCGCACATCCCCGCGATCTCAAGTTTCCTTTCCCATGAAGTGGACCGCTTGTCCGGCCTGCAAGCACCGCCTGCCAGGCACGCCTCCGACGCCCGACTCGATCAAGTCTTTCGCGAGTGCCTGATCGACATCTACGGCGACAAGATCCGAGCAAATGTGCCTGCGGGCGAATAGAAAAAAGGAGGACGTAATGAATCGACGGGAGTTTTCGAAGAGCGTGTTGGCGGCGGGGATGGGGATCAGCACTGGAGCGACTACCGGGGTATCAACGACGGCCGCGAATGCGAGTGGGGAGTACTATGAGGAACCGACCAAGAGACTGCCCGTACGGAAGTTCGATGTCGTCGTTGCGGGAGCCGGGACCGGGGGCGTGGTGGCGGCCATTGCGGCGGCACGTCAAGGAGCCAAGACGGCCTTGATTGAGGTCAAGGGCTATCCCGGTGGGACGGTCACGGAGGGCGGTACCGCACTGCACAGTTTCTACAACCTCTGGAAGGCGTTTCCCGGCGTGGCGAAGCGGCAGGTGGTCCAGGGGATTCCGCAGGAGATCGTCGACCACTTGCTGAAGATCGGCGGCTGCTCGGGGCATGCGGAGATGACCGAAGGCTACACCTACGATTCGGTCTGCACCTGCATCGACACGGAGTTGTACAAACTGACCGCGTTCGAGATGCTCGTCGAGGCGGGCGTCCACGTTTTCGTGAATACTCTGCTGGTCGGAGCGATTCTGGATCGTCCGCGTCTCCGCGGCGTGATTGTCGAGAGCCGGTCCGGGCGTGAGGCGTTCTATGCGAAGTCCTTCGTGGATTGCACGGCGTATGGTGATCTGGCGGCTTACGCCGGAGCCAGGTACACGGAGCCCAACGACTATCCCGTCTGTAACAGCGTCGGCATCGGCAATGTGGATATCGATAAGTACTATGCGTTCCTCCAAGCCCACAACGCCAAGGGCCAACTGGCCCGGGGCCTGCGCAGCGGTCAACCCGACCAGATTGTTCGAGCGGGCGCGGAGGCGATCAGCGTACCGGGGCTGGCCGAAGCGGCCCGCGCCCTCGGCATGGGCATGATTACGACAACTGTACACGACAATTACTTCATGTTCATCAAGTGCAATTTCAAGATGCCGGTCAGCCCCACGAATCGGGACCAGTTCGCCAAGGCCGAGTTGGAGGTCCGCCGGCGTATGGCCAAGGCGGTCGAGATTTTCCGCAAGTACGTCCCCGGCTGCGAGAAGGCGTTCATGGCCCGGACCAGCCCGAAGCTCTGTATCCGCCGGGGCCGGCTGATCCAGTGCGACTACGACATTACGCTGCCGGATGTGCTCGAAGCACGGCACTTCGACGATGAGGTCATGGTCTACGGCTTCCACGACTCCGCCCCGCGCTACCAGGTCAGGAACGGCGGCACGTACGGCATTCCGTACCGGGCGCTGCGCGTCGCGGGCATCGAGAACCTGCTCGCCTGCGGCATGATGATCACCTCCAACCACGACGCCCACATGTCCACGCGGAACACGGTCTGCTGCATGGGCCAAGGCCAGGGCGCCGGTACCGCCGCCGCCCTGTGCGCAGCGAAGAACTGCGGCACCCGCGATCTGGGCTACGGCGCTCTGAGAGATGCCCTCAACAAGGCGGGCGTGTACTTCGAGAGCTGATACCGATCGCACATCAGCCCTTCGTCGAATGCACCGCTGGTAGCGGTGTCTGTCATCCTGAACGGAGCGCAGTGAAGGATCTGGCCCGCGAGCGAGAGGAATCGTCCATTCGGTGGCCAGATCCTTCGGCTTCGCCTCAGGATGACACAGTCCGGACGTGTACGGATCTCTCGAAATCCGTGCGCCCCCAGCGCTACTTGCCTTGTGACGGGCTGTCGGCGGGACACTCGATGGACTGGTCGAAGCCATAGAAGCGGATCAGCGGCGGCGTGTCCTGCCACTCGGTGGGCCGGCATTCGCGGGCGCCGGTCGTGTAGTAGATCAATCGGATGTTTCGCGCACGCAACTCATCCAAGGTCTTTGGCGGGATTCCTGGCTCCAGGCCCGGCTCGAAGAGGAAATTCTTCGGGCACAGGTGCGCTCCCCCGCCGATGCTCTGGGAGAAGTAGCCGGTCAGTACGATCGGCTCGCTCGTCAGGCCCTCGATTCGCGTCTGCTCGAACTGGACCGCCGCCGGCGCGGCCCATCCCCAACCCCAGCGCAGGTAGAAGCGCGTAGTAATGGACACGCCGAGATTCGGGTCGGAGAACGAACACTCCTGCGGCTCATCCTGGTCCGTTGGCTGCCACGGCTCGTAGAGGGCGACCTCCTCGGCCGTCGTGGTCGGCATCTCGTCGGAAGCTGTGGGCCGCGCGCTCACGGCGGCGGGATCACAGGGATCGGCGGCTTCCTTCTTCTGCCCACTATCCAGCGACACAGGACGCTCGTACTGAACCTCCAGGGTGAGACGAAAGTCGCCGAGCGTTACGCCGGGATCGGGCACTGTAGCCTGGTACAAGGGTGCGGTCCGCAATCGATACGTCCGCGGGTTGCACAGGTCCGGGAATTCCCACTGGTCCACCAGATCGTACAGACCACCGAAGTCTGGAGGCGATGCCTCATAGATGTGCTCCGCGTTCGGCAGCAGCGGCAACTCGCGGCTCTCACGGCGGAGCTTCCCCTCGGCGGCGTATTCCATCGTCACTTCGCCATACACACAGCCCTGGAGATTCTCGGTGTTCAGCCAGAGGCTCTTGGGCCGCAGCGTCCAGAGGGACTTGAGCCGGTGGTTGGTGAAGACATCGCTGCCGCGGCCTTGGAGGGTTCGGTATTGCTTCGGCTGCCCGAGCAGGAACGGGGTCGCGTACCCGGCACTGCCGGCGCGCGGGATCTCGCGAATCTGCTTGACGATAAGCGTGCCGTCGGGGACGACTTTCTTGTATTCGAGGTCAAGAACGACATCGTCCTTCTGTGTTTCTTCGCAGTAGCGCTGGGCGGCGGCGACCAGCAGCTTGTACAACTGGAGATACTCGGCGTCCCACACCAGTACGGTGTTCTCGCGCAGGGCCACCAGGCTCGAACGTTGGAGCACCATCGCGGAAGGCTCCTGGAATCCGGCATCGATACGGACCTCCTCGGGCACCGCATCCGTCGGCGGGTTCGTCACGGAGATGGCCCCCTTCTGGCTCACGATGTTGACCGACCAACCCGAGCGATCGGTCTTCTCCATCGTGGCGACGCCATTGGCCAGCTCGATCTCGTCGGGGAACGAGTAATGCACCAGCAGGGCCATGCCGACCTGTGCCTCGCTGACCTCGTGCTTGAGCCGCTCCAGGAAGGCGTTGTCGTTGTAGAAACTGGCGAAAACCTTGCGGATCGCCCGAAAGACGCCCCGCTCCTCGGGTTCCGTCGGATCGCCGATGGATGGGCCGGCCCTGTCATTGTCCAGGTCGTCGGCCAGGCAGCCGCTGAAGCTGTCGTACAGCCCTGCGCCGGTGAATTGCTCGCTATCCTCCACGTTCGTGGAGCTCCGGAAGCGGAGATTCCGGTTCGGATCGAACCCGAACTCCTGCAAGGCGCTGACGACGCCGGGGCCGGTGGCGCCGAAGTCAGTCACGTCGGCATTCTTGAAGAGGTCCCGGATCGCCTTCAGATCGGCAAAGAGTGCCTTCATGTCGGCGGGCGGATAGGTCGGGTATTGGGCCAGCCGCCGGGCGATTTCCTCGCGCAGCATCCTGCCGGAGTATTTCGCCGGCAGCGGCTGATCCAGAAAAGCATTCCACAAATCGAACGAAAAGGCCAGCGCGGGCTGGGAATTGCCGACGATGGAACGACGCAGAACACCGTAGTTCGAGGCCTTGCCGCCGTAGGAACCGATATCGGCGGGACGCAGGTCGTTCGTGTCCGCCCAGAGCCGGCCGGGAGAGATCATGGGGCGGATCACCAGCGGCGGCGTCTCCTTGAGCGCCAGCAGCGATGTCTTCTCCTCGGCGGACAAGAATCCGACATCGAGCAACTCGACCTTCCACGCTTGCGAGAACCTTTCCTGCGTGGCGGCTAGATAGACACACTGCCCGACCAAGGCCCGCGCCTGCGCCGCATCGGCTTCGAGAGCCAGATATACGAACGGCACACCCTGGGAGCGGGACAAAATCGCCACATGCGAGTTCGGCGTCGAGGGTATCAAGGAGATGATCCCGGCCACCGCCGGAACTTCCGCCGGCACGCCGTCGGTCAGCAGAATATCGTCCGACAACAGATCGCCGGCGGCATAGGCAGCCTGAATCTCCGTGCCGGGAACGAACTTGAGCGTCCCCAGGGCCCATCCTTCGGAATAGGCCGCATTGCCCTCGGCCCATTGGGCCGTCGAGCCGATCGGTATGCCCTGGCCGGCAAACCAGTCGCGGTTCTGCTGAGCGACAGGATACTGCTCGTACGTGGGGAAGTAGTACGCTTTGACATTCGGGTCCGCGAGGACAGAGTTCTTCACCACGTCAAAGAGTCTGGCGGTCTCTTCGCGGGTGTAGGGATCGTTACGGACGAGTTGCACGCCATACTCCTGGAACGGTGGGTCGTGCCACGGCGGCAGCAGGACCGCGCCGAGCACAGCCTGCTGGCCCGCTGCGCGGAGTGTGACGGCGTCGAATTGTTCTATCGTCATGCCGATAAAGGGTGGAAGCCATTCCAGCGCAAAATCAAAGTGGAACTCATACCGGCCGGAATCCTGGAAGTAGACGAGGTTCGGATCGTAGGGCGGCAGCGTGATGATCGTGAACTTGACATAGGGCGGTGAAGTCCAGCTCGCAAAGGGCTCGTCCGGGAAAGTGATCCGGTTCTTCCATGCCGGGGCCGGCGGCTCCTCCTGGGCGAACACGCCGGAGCACGTGAGCAGGACCCACAGCGCCGCGACCGCCATCCCGTTTCTCATCACACCCCTTGTCACTACCCGGCACCCATCGTATTCGTACGTAAGTAGCGTTGCTTTCGAGACTTGATTATACCGGAAAAAGGACGGGGAATCAATCGTTTCGGATCAGCTCGCCCGAGGGCCGCATAGAAAAAGGGCTGCGGATACAGCATCCGCAGCCCCTGAGCAACCACTTCCCGACCAGTCGAACCAGTCTATTTCTTCCTTTTATCGTGCGGCACACGGATCTCCATGGTTGCCACCGACGACTGGTTGTTGCTGGTATCGATGGCCGTAATGGCAATGTTATAGCCCCTTCCTTCACCCGTTCCCGGACGCTCGGCACGCAGCCGCAGCGCGATCGTACCAGCAGCATCGCTGACATCATCGATATACCAGTCCACGTCCGTCTCGCCATCGTCTTCACTGCACGTGACGTTTGCCGCCAAGTGCAGGGTTCCACCGCTATTGTCCTGTCCGTTCACCCAAATCGTAATGGGAATGAGCTGATGGTTCGGCGGCCACAACATCAAGGCGCTGGCCGTTGGCGTCACGGTCGGCGCGGTCGTATCGATTATTTCAACTGTTGCCACTCCGCTCTCCGCTGGATTGACGCCATCACTGACTTCGAGTTGGATCTGATTCACCCCCAGTGGGAACCGTGGGTCACCTGCGGGAATAACCAAATCGGGCAGGGCCACCTCCCCGCCCCCCGCTTGCGTATCCAGGCTTCCAGTTTCCAACTCCTGCCCATCCTTGAGCCACCTGTAGGTGACCGTGTCGCCGTCAAAATCGGCCACCGAACCCTGGATCAGGATTGCATCCGCGCCGATCTCGAGCACGTGGCCGGTCACCGGCACGGCAGCCGGCGGCGTATTGTCCAGCGTCAGGACCATGGTGTCGGAGGCCGTTCGCCCGCCGTCGGTGACTTCCAGCGTCAGGGTATGGGCTCCAATCGCGAGCGTGGCCACAGGCGCCGCCAGACTGAGGCTCGCGGTGCCGAACAATCCCACGTCCTGCCAATCCTGCAGCACCGTTGTGCCCTCCAGCCACCGATATTGGATCGGTGTGGTGGGATAGGTATGGCCACCCACGCCGACAATGGTGGTCAAAGCCTGTTCGGAGGTATAGATTGACACATCCGGCCCGGCTTCGGCCGTCGGCCCCGGCAGCGTGTACTTGAAGTTCACGCCAAAGTGATCCCTCTCACTCGTGCTGGTCCAAGGGGAGTCGAATATCACACTGATCCTGTACGTGTAGTTCTGGAACCGGATGATGCCCGCGTTCACGATGTCGAGAGTGGCGGCGTTGAACGGATAGATGGCAAAGCGGTCCAGATCCCCGCTCGGGCTCCACACACCCACGAGCCATCTCTCGTAGTATGCTATGTGCGTGGCCGGATCGACATAAGGCACGGGATCCGGGACAATCGTGAACGGCGTATCCAGGGCAACATAGACGTGGTGATTCTCCGTCGTCCCGCCGGGGCCGATCGATACTTGCTTCTCCAACTGAAGGCCGCCGGCCTTCTTCACGCGCCAGATCCCCAGAGTATACGGCCCGCCGGCCAGGCCGTCGTCGCCGGCGTCATAGACGCCCAGGTGCGTGATGGTGATCTCCTGATCGACAAAGAACCTCCAACCAATGCTTTGTGCTCCGGTAGGGTCCAGCGATCCGATCGCAGCCGGATCCACGGTGGCTGCCACATTGGCCCCAGCGCAGACTGCTCCTCCTGTCAATACGGCCAGAACGAAAAACGCGATCTTCCTCTTCTGAGTTCTCATATTGCGGTCTCCTTACTGATAGTCTCCTAGCCACACCTTGCCGGGGGATGCGCACCCCTCTCGGCCTCAAACGATCACAGCGCGCAGAGATCGCGCACTATGGCCCCCTGGGTCTTTCCGCCGTCCACCAAACGCGGCGCATAGCACTCTTCCCAGAGCAATGGAGAACATCTCTACAGGTGTGGCCCCTCACCAAATGTTCCGCGAGGACTATAGGACTGCCCACGGAGGTTGTCAAGCATATTTGTCGATGTGGTACTGCTTTTTTAGCAGAGCGGGGAGGCAGAAGCCTTCCTGTGCCTGCCGGATGGACCGATTGGCGGTGTTTTCAACTACGCCAACCACCTGTTCGGCCTGCCCGAAGCTCATTGAGTCACGGTCGGCGTGTTGAGAAGCCGGACGCCGGTCTGCACCAGCGACGCCGTATCGCTGCTCGCGCGGAGCTTCAGGTCTATTCCTGTGAGGTAGTAGGTGTTTTGAATCTGAGGGGTCCCCGCCGTGGTGACCGTCCCGTAGACCGTGAACAGCAGGGACTGCCCGGGAAGGGTGGACCACGACAGACCCCGGTCGGTGGATTTGGCCAGAGACAGGTTCGTCGCCGTCACACCCAGGCTCTGCCCCTGGACCCGGCAGGCGATCCCGTTGGCGACCCATTTGAAGACGAGCCACAGCCCTTGCGTCGGCGCCAGGCCGCTCGCGCTGGAAAAGGCGAATTCCTGGCTCGCGTATCTCGTTCCCAAGACCGATTCGAGGAGTGTCTTCTCCTCAATCACGACGCCGCTCACCTGGCCGCCCGGCGTCGGCCGCTGCAATTGGACGCTGGCTTGGCCATCATTGGCGCCGTCCAGCTTGGCCTGCACGACCACGCGGGTCACTTTCCAACTGATGGTATTCGCCGGCAGCGTCGGGAAGAAGTATTCCGCGTACCGCTCGGCGTCCTGGATCGGATAGTCGAAGAGGTTCTTGTTCGCGTCGAAGCTGATCAGGATCGTCTCGGCACTCTCGTTCGGCTGAGGGATCTGCGTGGAGATCGTCTTGAGGGTATACAGGAGATTGAATTCGCGGACATCCGTCAGCACGTTCTCCACAGTGCCTCCGTTGTATTGCCGGGTTAGCGGGGACCCCAGCGCCCCGCCCCACGAGTAGCGGATGGTTTCCGCAATGTCGTCGCCGTTGCGGTCATTGACAGTGAACTCGATCATCGTGGCGGTTCGCTGGCTCACCGAAACAGCATACTGGAGGTCTGTCACGATCTGATCGAGTGCTTCTGCCGCCGCGACCGTCGTGGCGGTGACACTCTTCGCCGTGGGTACGGCGCGTCCGGCAATCATCAGGGCGGACCCGATGCCAACCATGATGATCCCCATCACTGCTACTGTCAGGACAATTTCGAGAAGAGTAAACGCGGGGCTTGCAGCGTGCGTTGCTAGATGTACGCGGCGTTGCAGCCTCGAAATGATGGCGTGGTAGCCGGTTTCGTGTGGCCATTCCCACGCCAAGTGCCCGTGGGGCCTGTGCCAACGGCTAAGGGACTCCTCCTCCTGCGGTTGTTTGTCGCCGATATGGCTCATGGCTTCCTGCTACCTTCAAGCTCCGCTCGATGGACCTATAACCCGGACAGCTCTGGCATCCACGTTAACGTCCTGACCCCCTGCCATTCTATCCCACGTTCAGTATCGGCCCGAACAAAGCCCCGGATAAGCGTAAAGGTTGGCCTCAAAGGCAACAAGCGGTAACCGAGAGGCGGGCCTGCCAATCCTCCAACGAGCAGCGCTCCACCTTTGGCGTTCCATACAAAAGGACTGGGCTGCGAGCCGAGGCCCGCAGCCCTGCCTTCAACTCTCTATTCACGTGGCACTGTGCCGCCCAAGACAGTCTGCTACATCGACGTCAGCAAGTCGACTATATCTTGCGCACCAACAAAGAAGCCAAGTTCTGGGAGTGGATCACTCGAAGAATCTCTTCCACCGATCAAAACGTCTGCTTGATCGCCGGTGATTTTGTTGCCTCGCTGCGCATTGACCTCGTTGATGAAGGCCTGCAACTTGCCAATTGCGGAGGCAACATCATTGGCGTTCAAGTCGTTAATGGCATTGATTGCATTCTGGAGCTTCGCCTCCAGAGAGCCCAGTATGCCGTTCGGTATTCCTTGCATGCTGTTTATGGCTGTTATCTTCTTGGAGAGAGTCCCTATCATGTCGACAGGGGTGTCTGGCAACGGTGGGACGTAAACAGTACCACTAACGCCCCACACGGCGTCAAGGTACAACGCGGATCCAGAGGCTGTTATCGTCACCGAATAGAACGTGACGTCCCCCCAGTCCACCTCCACGTTAACACCCGCCGCAAACTCACTCGACTCCTCGAAAGCTAGTTCGGCAGTATAGCCCGAAGCCACCAAATTCTTACTGTCATCATAGAACTCTATCTTAATGCCGGTGCTCGTGCAGGCGAAGTTCAGTACGATAGACGGGTACCCACTACCACAGGCGGTCCCAAAATCTAGGGTAATGGAACTGCCTGCGGCCAGTTCGAGGTACTTCTCATCGCCTGCTGTTGCCAGTGCCTCTGAGATTGTCGTCGCGGTGCAGATGACGGGCGACGCGAGCATGAGGGCTACCACGCACATTTTCCAGATCCTGCTAGTCATGTTGTTTTCTCCCCGACGATTTGTCATTCTGAAGATATCGGAAATGAAGCCGGGGGTGCGCACCCCGCGAGGCCTCCAACCAATCAGCGCGCAGACCTAAAGTCCTTACGGTCCCCTTGATGCTACTGCCACCCACCAACCTCGGAACATGGTGCTCCTCCGGGAGCTGCTGGGAACTTCAGGTGTGGCCCCTCACCAGATGTTCCGAGGCCAGTATAGAGTTTTCACATGATGCTGTCAAGGGTTATCGGCCGCGGGCAGCGGATTTCTTTACCCAAAATGGCCGGGACAATCTTGCCGTGTGCGACTACGTCTTGTGGAGGCCTCTCCCCCTTTGTCATGCGGAACGAAGTGAAGCATCTGGCCCACGAATATAACCGACACTTGTTACCGTGCTTGGCCCAGATCCTTCGCTGCCGCTCAGGATGACAGGCGGGGGCGCACAAACGCCGCGAGATTTAGTTACACGCGATCTTGCCCGGCCGTGCCAGCACCGCTACGATGAAGGAAAGCCGCAAGCGAAGTGTATGGCTCGCTTGCGGACAGGGGGTAGAGTATGGGGACTGTTCGCGCATTGGAAAACCCGATCATTCGGCCGGAGAATGTGAGGCCTTCGCGGGAGGACTTCGAGGTCATCGGCGTCTTCAATGCCGGCGTGGCCCGGTACGAGGACGAGGTGATCCTCCTGTTGCGGGTCGCCGAGCGGCCGAAGTCCCAACGCGAGGATGTCGTCCTGAGCCCCATCTATGACGTTGCCACGAACGAAATCACCGTCAAATCCTTCGCCCGGGACGATCCCCGCAACGACTTCTCCGATCCGCGGCTGATCGTGGCATGGGCGCGAGCGCCCCTGGTTAAGGGTCGCGGGCAGAATGCCCGTGCAGGTGGCATGGGCGCCCCGCCCATGAATCGAACTCACGGGCAGGATGCCCGTGCTACGTACGAAACCTACCTGACCTCGATTTCGCACCTGCGGCTGGCACGCAGCCGGGATGGGCTGCGGTTCCGGATTGAGGACAGGCCCGCCCTGGGTCCGGCGAACGAATACGAGACCTTCGGCATCGAGGACCCGCGGATCGCTTGCGCCGATGGCGTATATTATGTCGATTACGTCGGCGTCGCGCCGCTGGGGGTGACCACCTGCCTGGCTTCCACGCGGGACTTTCAGTCATTCCAGCGTCACGGCGTCATCTTCCACCCGGACAACAAGGATGTGGTCCTCTTTCCCGCACGGATCGGCGACAAATACTACGCCCTGCACCGGCCTCACTCTTCCCTGTTCCTGCGCAACGACATCTGGCTCGCCGAATCGCCTAACCTGATTGCCTGGGGCCGCCACCGCTACCTGATGGGCACGCGTGAGGGATGGTGGGATGAGACCCGCATCGGGGCCGGGGCCGTGCCCTTCCGCACGGACAAGGGTTGGATCGAGCTCTATCACGGCGCGGACCGTAACAGCCGCTACTGCCTGGGGGCGGTCCTGCTGGACGGCGAGCAGCCGGGGAAGATCCTCGCGCGGTCGGCACAGCCCCTGTTCGAGCCCGAGGCCCACTACGAGCGGAGCGGCTTCTTCGGCCAGGTGGTCTTCAGTTGCGGCCTGCTCTTCGAAGACAATACTCTGAAGGTCTACTACGGCGCCGCCGACACCTCCCTGTGCTACGCGGAGATCCCCCTGGCGGATGTCTACCAGAACCTGGGCCTGTGAGGGCGCGGCAAGGGCCGTGGCGGGTTTGTAGTGTGCTCGTAAGAGCATATAGAAGATAACACCTTACGACGTCACCACAAACGGAAAAGAGACGCGCGACCGCAGCCGTTTACCGCCAGCCGACCAATGGTATTTCTTCGCCGGTGTTTCGGATAGAATGAGGGAGAGCCTGATGGCGCAGGCGTGCTGTTCCGCGTTATCTGCACATGCGGCAAGAAGATGCAGGCGCCCGTTCAATACGCCGGCCGCAGCGTCCAATGCCCCCAGTGCGGCATCCGCGTCAAGATTCCGAACCTCCACGCCTGAGAGACAGGTGGGTGGCAGGCCTCTTACTTCCTGGCTGCGCGGGCGGTGAAGCGAACGGACATTTTGCCGACCTCGACCTTGAATTCGCCCGGCTCGACGACGGGTTTGTTGTCGCGGCCGATGAAGGCGAGGTCGTCCCAGGCCAGTTCGAAGCGCACGGTCTTCATCTCCTTGGGCTTGAGCTCGATCTTCTGGAACCGCTTGAGCACCTTCACCGGGGGCGTCACGGAAGCAACCATGTCGGACAGATAGAGCTGGACGGTCTCCCTGCCGGGGCGGGTGCCGGTGTTCGTGATCTCGACCGTGATGACGAGCTTATCCTTCGGCGTCATCTCGCTCGCATCGACGCGCAAGGCACGATACTCGAAGGTCGTATAGGACAGGCCATACCCGAACGGCCACTGCGGGTCGTACTTGTTGCCGCCCTTTTCCTCGCTGGGCTTGTGGTCGTACGTCATGAAGCCGGCAGGGTATTTCGGGTAGGTCAGCGGCAGCTTTCCGCTCGGGTTGGCGTCGCCGAACAGGACATCGGCAATCGCCGGACCGCCTTCCAGGCCGGGGAGATAGGCCATCAGAATCGCCTTGGCGTCGTCCACAATCGTGCGGATCACGCGGGGCCGGCCTTCCACGAGCACCAGGATGACCGGTTTGCCCGTACCCGCCAGTTCCTGGACGAGCTTCAACTGCGGCTCGGTCATCGTCAGATCGTTGATATTGCCCGGCGTCTCGCAATACGGCGGCTCGCCGATACAGGCGATGATCGCATCGACCTGGGCCGCCGCCGCAACGGCCTTGGCGATATCGATCTCTTTGTCGAACGCCACACCCTCGACGTGGGTCACGTTTTCCTTGCCCAGCTTCTTTTGCACGGCTTCGAGGATGGTGTCCTTGTCCTGCGGATAGAGCTGTTCCTGATCCCCCTGCCAGGTAGTGGACCAGCCGCCGTTGAGGACGGACAGCTTATTAGCCGTTGGGCCGGTCACCAGCACCTTGCGGCCCCTGGCCAGCGGCAGCAGATTGCCTTCGTTCTTCAGCAGGGTCATGGCCTCCTGGGCCGCTTGGAGATTCACCTGGCGGGAGCTTTCCGCCCCTACCGTGCCGGCCAGGTCCTTCCTCGGGTACGGACTCTTGAAGAGGCCCAGCATGTACTTGACCTGGAGGATGTTGCTCACGGCTTCATCGATCCGTTTCATCGGTACTTCGCCGTCCCGGACGAGTTGCAGCAAGGTATCGTAGAAGCTGTAGTCGTTCGGCACCATGCTCATATCGATGCCGGCCAGGACAGCTATTTTGACCGCCTCGCGCCGGTCCTTGGCCACCATCTCGCGCGTATAGAGGTTCTCGATATCGGCCCAGTCGCTGACGACCAGGCCCTTGAAGCCGAGTTCGCCGCGGAGCAGGTCCGTCAGGTAAAACTTGCTCGCATGGACGGGGATGCCGTTGATCTCGGAGGAGTTGGCCATGCAGGTCACCGTGCCCGCCTTGACCGCCGCCTGGTAGGGCTTGAGGAACCATTCGCGCAACTGCCGGTCGGGGATATACGCCGGCGTGCGGTCGGCCCCCGACCAGGGGAAGCAGTACCCCAGATAATGCTTCATGCACGTCGCGACCTTGACCGGGCTGGACAGGTCCTTGCCCTGCTGGCCGTGGATGAAGGCCGCGCCCATTTCCGAGGCCAGGTACGGGTCCTCGCCGAAGGTCTCGAACACGCGCGGCCACATCGGCTGGCGGGCCAGGTCGAGCACCGGGCCGAAGTTCCAGGGGATGCCCGCCGCCCGCGTTTCCAGGGCGGCGATCTCACCGGCCTTCTCCATCAGCGCCGCATTGCCGGTGGCACCCATGGCGATGTTGTGCGGAAAGAGCGTCGCCCCGAGCACGTAATTCGCCCCATGGATCGTGTCCAGGCCGTAGATGATGGGGATGTGGAGCCGGGTCTCTTTCGTCGCGAGATCCTGCATTTTGGTAATGATCTCCTGCCAGTTCTGCACGGTGCGGGCCTGCCCGCCGCAGTTGAGGATCGAGCCGAGGTGATGGCCGACGATCCCGTCCCGCAGTTTCTGCTCATCGAGGACAAAGCGACCATCCGGCCCGCTGGTGCCGAACTGCTCCAGGGTGATCTGGGTCATCTGGCCGACCTTCTCCTCCGGCGTCATCTGTGCCACCAGATGCCGGACCTCGCTGTCGAATCGGGCCTGCTTCACGTCGCCCTCCTTGTCCTTCCGCTCCCCGCTCGCACACCCCAACAGCACCATCGCCACCGCAACCAGTGAAATCAATGACCTTTTCATGGCACAGTATCCTTTCCAAGCCAACTCTTGCCAGCGCCCCGAGATAGTAGCAAAGAACTCCGGCGTCGAAAACACAAAACCGTCCGATTGGGGACACAGAAGGCCTACGGTCAGATCGTGCGGGCCACGCGGGAAGTGGCGGCCGAGAGGGGCCTGTCACTGGTCCTCGCCAAGGACGATCCCAACATGGTGCCGGAACCGGAGAGTATTCGTGGCGTGATCGCGACGCAGAAAGTGCTTTATTGCGGTGGTTGCCCGGACATCACCGAGGAAGTTCAAGCGCGGCTGATCGCCGCGAAACCGTAAGCGGCAACCGACTCGCCACAACGCGATCCGGTCTGCCAAACGGCGCGCTGACAGGCCGCGACGCCGCTGTCAGCGCCGAAACGGCAACCCCTCGGGCACAGCTTCGTGCTAAGCATTTCCCTTGCCCATAATACGGGTTTTGCCTACGTACCTTCGTCCTCATCATCCTTTACTATATCGGCAGGTCAGCCAACACGAATGTGTGTCGACGGCATCCCCGCGGTCATCGGCATCGGCGGGTCGCTGTCCTTGGGCTGGCACGGAGGGGCCATCGGAGTGAAGACTTCCGGCAACGCCGGCGGTTGTCTGGGAGATGGTCGCGCACAAGCGTTGTGCGCCCAAGGATTTAGGTTCTGAAAGAAGGGAGAACACCATGTTGACAAAGACTATCGTGGCGCTCAGTGTTTTTGGCCTGCTTCTGCCCGCCGCTGCCTTCGCCCAGGGCTTTTCGCAGGGTGACAAAGAGGTCCTGCTGAACGGCGCCGGGGTCAGCGATAAAGACTTTGACAACACCATCTTCTCGGTCGAAGGCAGCCTCGGGTACTTCTTTACAAGGAACATCGAGGCCGCGGTCCGCCAGGCCCTGGCCTTCACGGAGGTGGAGAACGCGGGCAGCAGTTGGAACGCCAGCACGCGCGGCGCCCTGGATTACCACCTCGATCTGGGGCGATTCTGGCCGTTCGTCGGCGGCAACATCGGGTACATCTACGGCGATGATGTCTCGGACAAGTGGGAGGCGGGGATCGAAGGCGGCCTGAAATTCTTCGTGAACACCACCACGTTCATCTTGGGCATGCTGGAGTACGACTGGTTCCTCAACAACAACCATGACGACGGCTTCAGCGACGGCCAAAGGGTTTACGTGGCCGGGCTGGGCTTCCGCTGGTAGATGGGGCCCGTGTGATCCGGGGGTCGGAGACTCTGCCGCTTCTTGATCTCGGGGCCGGGTCGGCCCGCCGACGCCGGCCCGGGGATTGCGCTGACAGCGTGCCTCGAGTCCTGCAATCGGGAAGGGGACCTTATGAGAAGGTCCCCTTCAAATCATCGCCCCCGCCCGGTATTTTGGAGTCGCCGGTCGCACGGCATCCCTGCACGCGAGGGGGCGCCCCAGCGAATCTACTCCAGTGTGCCTCTATTTCCAGGTCTTGACATCGAAATAGTAGGCGGTTCTCTCCGCCAGCACCGTGGCCAGGTTGGGCCCGAATCCGGCGACGACCTCGAACCGCAGGGCGCCGCAGATGCTCTCGCCGGTCTTGAGCCGCAAGGTCACCGTCGCCGTCTTGATACCGTTGGTCGCCCCAGCCGCTGCAACGACCTTCTGGCGGTCAGTAAGGGTCACGACGGTATACCTCTTGTGGTTATAGGTTGGATCGCGCGCCAGCGGGATCCTCGTCCCGTTCAGATCGAGATACATCGGCGCCTGCGTATCCACGTCCGCGACGCTCTTGCCCGTGGGCAGGAGAAGGTAGAACTTGACGTCCGCGATCGCGCTGGTGCGCCCGACCGTGCCCGGCGACGATGCCATCCGAGCGCAGCTCAATGCGGCCAGCACGGTGATCTGCATCTTATCCTGGGCGGAGTCCATGCCATCGCTGACAGTCAGGAGGACTGTATGGGTGCCCACGGGAAAGGCCATGGACGCCGTGGGGCCCGAGGCCGCACCGGGCTGGGCCGTGGCGCAGGTCCAGGAGTAAACCAGCGTCTGACCTTTGCCCGCCTCCGGATCGAAGGACCGGGAGCCGTCCAGCTTCACCAGTTGCGTGCCGCTGCCGTCGTCAAACAGGTTCTGGGAATCGCCCGCTTTGGCGATCGGTGGCGTATTGACCGTGACGGATATGGTATAGGGCGCTGAATCGGCCACCCCATCGTTGACGATCAGCTCGATCTGGTACGTGCCGGCGCCCAGGCGAGCCGAGGGATTGGGCACGGGATCCAGCGCGACAGTCGTGGCCCCGCCGCCGGCCGTCAGGCACCTCCAACGGTACTTCAGCGGATCGCCGTCGGGATCGCTGGAGGAGGAGCCGTCCAGGACGACCTGCGCCAGGCCTGTCTTGGCGTCGGGCCGGGCTACACCTTCCGGCCCCTTGATCGCGGCGGTGGGAGGCGTGTTGACGCTCAA
>JAMCWO010000246.1:0-4264 GCA_023481165.1 Planctomycetota bacterium
GCCCCGGTCGGTCAGCGCGGCGCCGACGCGTTCGAGGATCACGGCGGGGCCAACGCGGCCGTGCTGCACCTTGAGGCCCTCGTCCCCTGAGCTCAGTAGATTCGACGTTGGACCACGGCGCCATATGACGACCCGTCCAACGGAAGTGTAGGAAATCAGGGCCCGGATGATCCGCTCATCCGGGCCCCCACTGTTTCATCGCCCTTGAGCGAAATGGATGGGGCCGGAACTTGATAGTGACCCTGCCACGCAAGACCCCTGTGACGCTCTCATTCGTGCAACAGTCCAGAACCCAGGACAGGCCGGCACTCAGATTTTGCTTACTGCCGTAAGGACAAGGACTTACGACGATGTCGGAGCATGGACAGATTCCTGCAACAGGGCGGGTATCAGGGGGAGACATATAGATAGGAAGAGTCACAAGTGCGAAGTTTGACGTTGGAAATAAGAGGCGGCCGTGGACTGATCGTGGGAAACGGAGCCAATGGCCGGGGCTGTCACGCCGGGGGTGCATGCGAAAGAGGGACAAATCCACGCGGATCGTGAATTTGGGGTTGGCACAGGGCCCCTTCTGTGGTACACTGGTAGCACCTGTAGGTTTTCATTTCTGAAAAATGTAGTTTGTGAGCATGAATCGCCACACGAGGAGGAACACGGGTGCGGCACATCAGTGTCTTCATGGGCTAACGGCTTCCTGCGAAATCTTCCGCACGGCCGCGGTCTTTTCTCTGTCAGCGAACAACAACGGGTGGATTGGTGTGTGGCCAAGACACGCCCATTCTCTGCATCTTTGAAGGAGGATTGTTATGTACAAGAAGTTCATGTTTCTGCTGGTTGGACTGGGGGCGATCGCGTTGATCGCCACCACGGCTTCCGCCGCGACCTACGATCTCCGGATCTCTACCGCGATGAACGACATTGAAGAGCGGGTCCCGGACGGCAGTATGGATGGCGGCAGCTCCGACATCGAAATGCCCTATGAGAACGCCGGGACCCCCCCGACGAACCCGCAGTATGCGGGATTCCGCTGGGCGCTGCCGATTGCCAAAGGCGCCAAGATCAGCAAAGCGTACGTAGAGTTCGAATGCGATGAGACCAAGGGCGGCACCCTGCCGGTGAACCTCCTGATCGAAGGTCAACTGACGCCCAATGCTCCCATCTTTGCGACCACCGCGAAGAACATCACGAACCGGACACCGCGGACCGTCGCCAAGGTCCAGTGGGCCTTCCCCAACTGGACGGCGGCAGACCAGAAGGCGCAGACACCCGACTTGTCTGCCCTTCTCACCGAACTGGTCAATCAGGATGGCTGGGCCAGCGGCAATTCCATCGTGCTGATCTTCAGTGACGATGCGAGCAATCCCTCGACGGGCGTTCGCTGCGCCGAGTCCTATGAGGGCGAGGCGACCGCCGCCGCCCTGCTGCACCTGGAAGTCTTCGTCCCTGAGGCCACCAAGCCCGATCCGGCGGACGGGACGCAGGAAGTGACCTCGCCGCTGTTCCAGTGGACCGCGGGCGATGGCGCTGTGATGCACCAGGTGTACATGGGAACGAATCCGGAGCTTACGGCCGCCGATGCCGCCGGGGCCCCGGTTCCCATGGCCATGTACTTCCATGTTCCGGGCCTCACGCCGGGCGTGAAGTACTATTGGCGCGTCGATGAGACCGCCGCCGACGGCACGGTCACCCAAGGCCCCGTTTGGAGCTTCACGGCGATGCCCCTGACGGCGCATTTCCCGAGTCCCGCCGACCAGGCAACGGATGTCAAGACCGCCGGCTCGTTGAAATGGGCCGCCGGCCAGGGCGCTATGGGAAACATGGTGTACCTGAGCGCGGATAAGGCCGCCGTCGAAACCGGCGCTGCGAGCGCGCAAGTGGCTGCCGGACCCGATGCGAAATATGATTACACCGGCCTCAACCCCTTCACGACCTATTACTGGCGAGTCGATGAGGTCGGCGCCACCGGCGAGATGGCCGCCGGCCCGGTCTGGAGCTTCAGCACGGTTACGTATCTATCGATGGCGGACGCTGCCGTCACGCTGAACTACAACAATAGTGCCTCTCCGTTCACCTCGCAGCTAACGCTGACCGGCGCCACGGATTGGACGGCCTACGGCCTGTCGGATCTGGTGATGCAGTTCACCGGCCGCGCTGGGCCCAAGGGCGGCCTGACCTACAACGAGCCGAACCAGACCTACACCCTGACTGGTTCCGGCACGGACATCTGGAACAACGGCGATCAATTCCACTATGCCTACAAGAGCCTGAGCGGCGACGGCACGATGATTGCCCGGGTCGCCAATATCGGCGCCGGCACCAACACCTGGGCCAAGGGCGGCGTCATGATCCGCCAGAGCCTGGCCGCCGGCTCAACCCATGCCTACATGCCCATCACCGCCAACAGTGATGGCACCGCCGGCAACGGCGCCAGCTTCCAGCGGCGGCTCGCGGCCGACGGCGCTTCGTCGAACAGCGATTCGACCACCAAGGTCGCACCTCCTTACTGGGTGAAGATCGAGCGTAAGGGCAACGACTTCTCCGGTTCCATTTCTCCGGATGGCCAGACTTGGACCCAGTTGGGCACGGCGCAGACGATTGCCATGACCGACCCGGTCCTCATTGGCTTGGCGGTAACCTCGCACGATGCGGCGACGCAGCGCACCTTCACGTTCGACAACGTCAGCACGACGGGCAACGTCACGCCGGAAGGTCCTTTCTCCGCCTGGGATGACATCGGCCTTGCCAGCAACGATCCGCAGCCGCTCTATGCGGCGGTCGAGGACAACGCGGGCAAGCTGGCCGTGGTCAACTTCGGCGATCCGGCGGCCACGCAAATTGCCCAGCCGTGGACCTGGAAGATCCCGCTGAGTTCCTTCGTGGGCGTGGATCTGAAGAACGTCGCCAAGCTGTACCTGGGCACCGGCGACCTGCTCAACCCGGTCGCGGGCGGCAGCGGCGCCGTCACGTTCAGTACGGTCCGTGTGGTTCGGCCGGTTGTGCTCGTCAAGGGCGCGGATGTGACCATGCCGGGCGACAACGTCCTCGGCGTTCCGAACAACGGCAACTGGCCGGCGGCGGAGACGCCCTGGCTGGTGATCGATGACAAGAGCAGCACGAAGTTCCTGCATTTCAGTGGCAAGACCGAGCCGGTCGGATTCCAGGTCCAGGTGATGGCCGGTTCGACGATTGTCACGGGACTCACCTTCACGACCGCCAACGATGCGCCGGAGCGTGACCCGGTCGCCTTCGAGCTGTCCGGCTCGAATGACGGCTTCCAGGGCCCGTGGACGCAGATTGCCAAGGGTGACATCGTGGATTTCGCGGGCGCAACCGCCTGGCCGCGCTATACGAAGAACACGACGCCGATCACGTTCGAGAACACAGTCGCCTACAAGTTCTATCAGGTCCTGTTCACGGCCGTACGCGATCCGGCGGCGGCCAACAGCATGCAGATCGCCGAGGTCGAGCTGACCAACGGCGGCCCCAATGTCATCTGGGTGTCAGACGCGTATGACGACAAGCCGGACGGCGTCCCGGACGACCAGAGCTGGGTCGATTTCCTGAGGGGCCAGGGCTTCAATGTGGATTACCGGATGGGCCCCGCCCTCGGCAACGGGTACTGGCGGACTCTGGATGATGCCAAGATGGCGGCCCTGAACGCCGCCGATCTGGTGATCGTCAGCCGCAACCTCAACAGCGGTGACTACACCAATGGCACCGAGACGACCCAATGGAACAGCGTCACGGCCCCGTTGCTATCGCTGGCAATGCACCCGCTCCGGAGCAGCCACTGGAAGTGGTTCAACACCACGACCATCAACGCAGCGGTTCCCGCGCTGAAACCGGTGGATGCCGCGAATCCCGCCTTTGCCGGGGTGACGCTCGATGCGAACGGCCAAGTCCAGGCCCTCGTCACCGACATGAGTTCTTCGTTCCCGGGTCTCAAGGATGCCGGCAACGGCACCGTGGTTGCCACCCGAGCCGACACCGGCGATGTCTGGGTCGCCTCGTGGGCCGCGGGCACGGAGTTCTATCCCGGCGCCGGCCAGATTGCCGCTGGGCCGCGCGTGTTCTTCGCGGGCGCCACACAGGAAGTAATTCCGACGATCGGTCGCGGTGAGCTCAACCTTACGGACAGCGGCAAAGTCGTATTCCTCAACGTCGTCGATACGCTGCTTCCGTAACATGGCTTGATGCGGCACTCCCGTTCGGGAGTGACTCTCAAAGCACCCAAGGGGCTGCGGGCGCTGCTCGCAGCCCCTTT
>JAMCWO010000246.1:4274-5885 GCA_023481165.1 Planctomycetota bacterium
CGGGTGCGCAAAAAAAATACAAAATCCGGGCCGCTGGCAAATTCCAGTTGGCACCGCCGCCCTCCTGTGGTATACTTCAAAGACTTGTAGCATTTTTGTTTCTGAGAAATGTAGCTGGTAGCATGTATCGCCACACGAGGAGAAACACGGGGGTGAGTTACGCCATTATCTTCAGTAGTAAGTAATTCCCCGCAGATTTCCTGCCCGGACTGCGGCCTCTTCTCCCCAACCGAACAACAATGGGTGGATTGGTGTGTAGCCAAGACGCCACTGGTCTGTGCATCTTTGAAGGAGGAGTATCATGTGTAAGAAACTCGCGTACCTGGCTGCCGTATGCGTGACGTTGGCCGTCACCGGCAGTGCAGGCGCCCAAGTAGGGCAAGGCAACGTCCTGATCGAGGAATGGTTCACGGCCAATACGGGCCAACAGGTGGGCAGTGACGTGACGAGCCTGCACACGTACATCGATGCAGGCAAGGCACCCGACAAGTCCTACTGGGCCACGAAGCTGGACCGGCCGGACGGCGGCGAGGATTACTGGGGCGGCCGCATGCGCGGCTATCTCATCCCGCCCGAGACCGGCGACTACACGTTCTGGACCGCCAGCGACGACGACAGCGAGGTCTGGCTGAGCACGGATGAGAATCCGGCCAATGCCAAGATGATCTGCAACGTCGAAGGCTGGATGAACTACCAGGACTGGACGTATACGTCCGGCGCGCCGGGCACGACCTACAAGTCGGCGCCCATCAAGCTGGAGGCCGGCAAGCGGTACTATGTCGATGTCTTCTTCTCGGACGGCACCGGCGGCGGCTTTGACACTGTCGCCTGGGGCGGCCCTGCCAGTATCGGCGCAGGCCCCGTGGTGGTGGACGGCAAGTACCTGGCCGCGTTCCTCCGGGATCCGGAGCCTCTATTCAAGGCCCAGAATCCGGATCCCGCCAATGGCGCCACCGACGTCACCAGTCCGCTGTTCCAGTGGACGGCCGGCGTCGGCGCCGTGATGCACGACGTGTACATGGGCACGAATCCCACGCCGGGAGCCGACGACTACCGCGGTCCGGCGCCCGTGACCATGTACTTCCATATTCCGGGTCTGACGCCCGGCACGACCTACTATTGGCGCGTGGATGAGGTCGATTCCGCCGGTGGCAAGATCACGGGCGATGTCTGGAGCTTCACGGCGATGCCCCTGACGGCCCTTACGCCCCCACGCCCGCCGATCAGGCCGACGACGTCAAGACCGCCGGCTCGTTGAAGTGGGCCGCCGGCCAGAATGCAGTGGGAAACATAGTATTCCTGAGCGCGGATAAGGCCGCCGTCGAGAGCGGCGCTGCGAGCGCGCAAGTGGCTGCCGGACCCGATGCGAAATATGATTACACCGGCCTCAATCCCTTCACGACCTATTACTGGCGTGTCGATCAGACCGGCAGCACCGGCGAGATCGTTGCCGGCCCGGTCTGGAGCTTCAGCACCGTGACTTTCCTGTCGATGGCCGATGCTCCCGTCACCCTGAACTACAACAACAGCGTCTCTCCGTTCACTTCGCAGGTCGAGTTGACCGGCGCCACGGATTGGACGGCCTACGGCCTGTCGGATCTGGTGATGCAG
>JAMCWO010000290.1 GCA_023481165.1 Planctomycetota bacterium
TAGCCAACGAGGTCAACAAGAAGGACCCCTACAACGTCGAGGCGTACAACCTCGTCCATCTCCACGATGCGCTGTCGGCTTTCAATACCCTGTCGGCGGACGGATTGCTCATCAAGATGGATAGGCGCGAGGCTGCCATCTATGGGGACAAAGTGGTGGAGTTGCTCAAGCACGCCAAACGGCAGCTTGGCGCGAAGTATGGATTTCAGCCCAGCGGTCCGGTCACGATTGAGTTGTTTCCGAGTCAGCAGGATTTCGCGGTTCGCACGTTCGGCATGCCCGGCGTGGAAGGCTTTCTCGGCGTCTGCTTCGGCAAGGTCATCACCGCCAATAGTCCCAGACCGTCGCCGGCCTTCAACTGGCAGTCGATGCTCTGGCACGAGTTCTGCCACGTGGTGACGTTGAGCCTGACCGCGAACAAGATGCCCCGCTGGCTGAGCGAGGGGATTTCCGTCTACGAGGAGTCGCAGCACAATCCCCTATGGGGCCAGCAGATGAGTCCCCAGTACCGGCGGATGATCCTGGATGGAGAATTGACGCCGATTGGCCATCTCAGCGCGGCCTTCCTGAGCCCGAAGACGCCGGTGCACCTGCAATTCGCCTACTACGAAGCTGCTCTCGTGGTGGAGTTCTTCGTAGAGCGGTCTGGCATAGCCGCTCTCAAGGCCATTCTCGCCGACCTGGCCCAGGGCGGCGAAATCAATGCCGCCATCGTGAAACACGTTGGACCGCTGGAGAAGATCGAGAAGGACTTCGAGGCCTTCGCCCGTAAGCGCGCCGAGAGTCTGGCGCCGGGTGTGGACTGGGAGCAGCCTACGCGGGAGCAGCTCGACCGTGTCGAGGGCGTCCCGCCCTCGGATCGCGGGCAGGATGCCCGCGACACGCAAGCACTGGCCCAATGGCTGGAGAAGCACCCCAACAGCTTCTGGGGCTTGACCGCACAGGCCAAAAGCCTTTTGGCCGCCCGCCAGTGGGAACAGGCCAAGGCGCCGCTGCAAAAGCTGATCTCCCTGTATCCCCAACATGTTGATAAGGACAACGCTTACCAACTCCTCGCGGAAGCACACCGTAACCTGGGAGAGACGCCGCAGGAAGTCCAGGTGCTCAGCACGCTGGCGGGCCTGTCGGCCGATGCCGCCGAGGCGTACAGCCGGCTCATGGAGATCGGCATGGAGCAGAAGAACTGGGCTCAGGTCGTTGATAACGGCGAGAGATACCTGGCCGTCTACCCCATGCTGTCCGCCGTGTACGGGCGTCTGGGTCGGGCCGATGAGGAACTCGGCCGCGAGGAAGCGGCCATCCAATCGTATCAGCGCCTGCTGTTGCTCGACCCTGCCGATCCGGTTGAGGTCAACTATTGCCTGGCGCGACTGCTCCAGCAACGGGACCCCGTCGCCGCCAAGCGACACCTCCTGGAAGCGCTGGCCGATGCGCCGCGCTTTCGCGAGGGCCACCAGCTGCTGCTGCAGATGCCGGCGCCGCAAGAGGAGTCGAAATGATGAAGATTCGATGGCCTGCCATTGTGCTTACGGTGCTCGCCATAGCGACTACAGCGACGTTGGCGCAGAGATACTATGGCGGCCGCGACCGGCGCGGGTATGATGACCGGCGCGGCGTGCCTAGCTGGCAAACCGACAAGGAATTCTCGCAGGATGTCTTCACCTTCGTGCGCATTCAGTATTCTTCCGGTTATGGAGGATACGGATACGGCGGTCGCGGCCGGGGGCGAGGCCGGGGCGGTTTTGGCTATGGTCGGGGCGGCGGCAGTTGGGCCACGGATTACCCGGACAGCGATCTGAACTTCTCCTATCGTCTCCACCAACTGACCGCGATGGAAGTCAATCCGGAAGGCATCGTCCTTGAATTGACGGACCCGGAACTGGTCAACTATCCGTTTATCTACATGTTGGAATGCGGCAGCCTGGTTTTCAGCGATGAGGAAGTCGAAGCGCTGCGCCGGTACCTGTTCAACGGCGGGTTCCTCCTGGTCGATGACTTCTGGGGCCAGGACGAGTGGTTCAACTTCTACCGGGAGATCAAGCGGGTGTTCCCCGAGCGCGAGCCGCAAGAACTGGACATCAGCCACCCGATCTTCCACACGGTCTTCGACCTGAAGGAGAAGCCCCAGATCCCCAGCATCAACGTTGCCCTGGCGGGCCGCCCCTACGGCATCACCTGGGAGCGCCCGGACGCCAAGGAGGTCCACTTCAAGGGGATTTTCGATGACAAAGGCCGGATGATGGTGATCATCTGTCACAACACCGACCTCGGCGACGGCTGGGAGCGGGAAGGGGAAGATGAGTGGTACTTCCATGAGTTTTGCGAGAAGAAAGCTTATCCGATGGGAATCAATATCGTGGTCTACGCGATGACACATTGAAAGGGTGTCCGTTGAATAACGAAACGTTTGAAGCCGAACGACAGGCGGTCGAACAGATCAAAGGCGCGCGGGAGCGGATCGGGGCCGAGCTTTCCAAGGTCATCATCGGCCAGCAGGATGTCATCGAGCATTTGCTGATCGCGGTGCTCTCCGGCGGACATTGCCTGGTCACCGGGGCGCCGGGTCTGGCCAAGACGCTGCTGGTCAAGTCGCTGGCGCAACTATTCGACCTGAAATTCCAGCGGATTCAGTTCACGCCGGACCTGATGCCCGCGGACATCACCGGCACCGAAATCCTGCAGGGGACGGAGCAGGAACGCCGGATGGTGTTCGTCAAAGGGCCGATCTTCGCGAACATGATTCTCGCCGATGAGATCAACCGCACGCCGCCCAAGACGCAGGCCGCCATGCTCGAAGCGATGCAGGAGCACCACGTGACGGCTGCCGGCGTGGGATATGAGTTGCACGAACCGTTCTTCGTCTTCGCCACGCAGAATCCCATCGAGATGGAAGGCACGTACCCGCTGCCGGAAGCTCAGCTTGACCGGTTCATGTTCAACGTGTCCATCGGCTATCTACCTGAGGACGATGAGGTGGCCGTCGTGCGGCAGACGACCACGGTGGAGCCTCAAGCGGTAGCCAAGGTCTTCAGCGGCGAAGACCTCGTGCGCTTTCACGCCGTCGTGCGCCGCGTTCCCATTGCCGAGGACGTGGTGCGGTACGCCGTGCGGATTGCGGCCGCCTCGCGGCCGAGTCCGGACAATCCCCTGGGCTTCATCAACGAGTGGGTGACGTGGGGCGCCGGCCTGCGGGCCTCGCAGTACATGGTCCTCGGCGCCAAGGCCCGCGCGCTGCTCTACGGGCGGGCACACGTCAATTTCGACGATATCCGCGCCCTGGCTTACCCCGTCCTGCGCCATCGTATCCTGATCAATTACCGCGCTGAGGCGGAAGGCGTTGTCGTCGATAGCATCGTGGACCGTCTGCTCAAGTCGGTGAAGGAGCACAGTGCCAGGTGAGAGACCGAGCGGTTCCATCCCGATTTGATGCACCGACCGGCCGGGCCGAGGGCCTGATCGATCCGGCGGCCTTGATGAAGATCAAGTCGATGGAGCTGCGCGCCAAGGCGGTGGTCGAGGGGTTCTGGAAGGGGATTCACCGCAGTCCCTATCACGGCTTCTCGGTCGAGTTCACTGAGTATCGCCAGTACGCGTTCGGGGACGATCCCCGCTACATCGATTGGCGCGTCTTTGCCCGCAGCGACCGATTCTACATCAAGAAGTTCGAGGATGAGACCAACCTGCGCTGTCACCTGCTGATCGATCACAGCCGGTCGATGGGCTACGCCTCGGGAGGCTACAGCAAAGCCCAATACGCCGGCACATTGGCTGCGACGCTCGCCTACTTTCTGTTCACGCAAGGTGATGCCGTCGGCCTGGCGACCTTCGATGACCAGATCCGGGAGTACATGCCGCCGCGCAACCGGGCGAGTTATCTGCGCCGGCTGATCCTCGCCCTGGAGATGCAGCCGCGCGGCAGCGCCACGAACCTGGGTCCGCCCTTACAGCGGCTCGCGCAGATGCTGACCCGGCGCGGGATGATCGTGCTGGTCTCTGATCTGCTGACCTCGATCAACCGGCTCGAACGCGATCTCGGCTATCTCTGCGCGGGCGGCCATGATGTCGTTGTTTTTCACATCCTGGACCCGGCGGAGGTGAACTTCGATTTCGGCAAACCGGCTCTGTTCCAGGATGTGGAGACGGGCCGCGACATGTTTGTCGATCCGTCCGCCGCACAAAAGGGCTACAAACACCTCCTAGACGGCCATCTGGCTCGGACCAGGTCCGTTTGTCAGAGCCTGGGGATCGATTACCATCTGTTTGCGACGGACCGGCCGTTCGATTTGGCCCTGCTCGATTTTCTCCAACATCGGATGCGGTCCCGCAAGCGCATCAGGCGCGTGCATGGGCCGGGCGGAGCCGGGAGGGCGCTATGAGTCTGCTCTATCCGCTCTTTCTCGTCGGGATCGCCGCGGTGGTGTTGCCCATTCTGCTGCACATGATCCGCCGGCACACGCGCGAGCGTGTGACGTTCAGCTCGCTGATGTTTCTGCGTCCGACGATGCCGCGCTTCCGGAGCCGCAGCCGCCTGGAGCACGTGCTGCTTTTGATCGTACGCTGCGCGGTGTTGTGCCTGCTGGCCTTCGCCTTTGCGCGTCCGTTCCTGCGGCAACCTGCCGCCGCGGGCCCCACCGATATTGGGAAGCGAGTGGTCCTTTTGATCGATACCAGTGCCTCCATGCGACGCGCCGGCGTTTGGGCGCAGGCCCTCGACGAGGCAAAATCAGTTTTGAGGGACATGAAGCCTTCGGATCGTCTCTGCGTGATGAGCTTCGATCAAGGCACGCGCACGCTGATCGGGTTCGAACAGTGGGAGACCATGGACCTGGGCCAACGTACATCGATCCCGGCGCGAGAACTGGCGAAACTGGCGCCCGGCTGGTCGGCCACGGACCTGGGCCACGCCCTGATCACCGCCGCCGAGGCGATGGAAGATGACGAAACCAACGATGGCGGACAGTCCAAGACGGAGCGCCAGATCGTGCTGATCAGCGATCTGCAACAGGGCAGTAAGCTGGACGCTCTGCTCGCCTACGAATGGCCGCAGGGGCTGGGACTGATGGCCAAGGTGATTCCCTGCCGGGGCGCCACGAACGCCTCGCTGCAACTGGTGACGAGCCGCGACTCTCTGGCGCCGGCGCGTGAGGATGATCTGCCGGATATCCGCATCACGAACTCGCCGGATGCCACGGCCGATCGTTTTCAACTGCGCTGGGCCGATGCGACCGAATCCAATTCAAGCCCGGCGTTGGACGTGTACGTCGCGGCGGGCCACAGTACGGTCGTGCATGCCCCGGCCAGGCCGGACCGGCAGGCAGCAGCCAAGCTCCTTCTGACCGGCGACGACCAGGACTTCGACAACACGCTCTACATCATGCCCGAGCTGCGCCGGCAGGTGAACGTCCTCTACATCGGCAACGATGAGCCCAACGACACCGCGGGGATGCTATACTACCTTCGTCAGGCGTTTGGCACGGGTAAGGCGTGGACATCGCGTATCTCACCCCACTCCGGCAACGCGCTCCTGGACTCGACCGACATTGAGGCGGCTCACTTGATTGTGGTGGCAGACCCCCTGAATCCGCGGAATATGGCGCCCTTGCGTCGTCATCTGGAAGCAGGCAAGCCGCTGCTGCTGGCGATGAAGTCCGCCGAAGCAGCCACCGCCTTTTTCGGTCTGGCGGGCGCCAATGAAATCGAGACGCGGGAAGCCGAGACGAACCGATATGCGATGCTCGGCCGGCTGGAATTCGATCACCCGCTCCTGAAACCCTTCTCCGATCCGCGCTTCGGCGACTTCACGCGGATTCACTTCTGGAAGTACCGGCGTGTGGACGTGGCCAACTGTCCCGCAGCGCGGGTTGGTCTCATCC
>JAMCWO010000026.1 GCA_023481165.1 Planctomycetota bacterium
CTGAATCTTGGCCCACAATTCGTCAGATATCTGGTACGATTCCTTCGGATTCATCCGTGATTCCTTTCTGGGGCATCCATGCCCCAGAAGAGCGTATAGCAAATCAAAGGTTATTCGGATAGGCTCTTAAGAGTATGATCGCAGGAAGCGGGGCAGAGACCCCACCGCCGTTGCCTGCCGGGCTGTCTCAAGTCGGTGAGCAGGCGGCGAACCCCAGGATTGTCACCTGTGCGGCCCGCTTCTTCAGAGTTCCCGCCGATGAGCAGAGCGTCTGGCAATCACTCAAGGATCAGGGGATCGAGTTGGTTGCTGCGTCCACTGCCCCCCAGTGTACTACGCAACGCTCAGTCGGGCGCAAGCCGAAGCGATCGACGGCTCTTTGACCCTCCCCTGCATTTCGGCGCCGCGCGTCACGGCCTCGGAGGGCGACACCGCGGCACTCGCCTTGACAAATGTACAACCGGCCGGAGGATTGGCGTTGGGTTGGCGGCCCATGGTGTCAAGCGACGGCAAGGAGGTCCAGTCCACTATTTCATTTCACGATGGCCGGCGAGGCTTTGAAATTCCGGACGTCAGCACCGAGTCGGGTGGAGTCGTGCTGCTTCACGCCAAAGGGATGTTCTCCGACCTGAGCCAAAACGGCAGTGCCCTCGGGGAAGTCCTCATCCGCCTTCAGATGGACATCCAGTAACACCGGCATGAACCCCCAGATGCACTGTTTCGCGTTTGGGGACCCCATGTTACCCGTGCTGCTGAGTCATGGACGCTCGCGCCCGCGTACCTGTTTGGCTTGCGATTCGGCGGCTTCATCCATCTTGGTCCGGATCAGCTTGGCCGTCTCGATGGCCGCCTCCTTGCTGAAGGCGATGCACTTGTGCATCCCGGAGTTGAAGGAACTGACGAGCTTTTGCGAATTGAGGGCCGAGCCCAGTTGTGCCAGTTCGAGCGGCTGGCGCGACGTTGGCTCGGGCGCCGGCGCCAGGCAGTAGACGGCGGTCGTGAAGCCCGCCGCGTAGACGATGAGCAACGAAACGAACTTTGTTCTCCAGCCCATGTAGGGACTTCCCCCCTTCCTTCCCCGACGCGCCGCAGCGCGCCGGCACGGGACTTTCCCGGCCTCCCAGCCGTGTTCCAAGGCATCCTACTCAAAGTCTACGACAGAAAGCCGACGATGCAAATGCCCAAGCGGAACAGAAACGCTTTCCCAGCACAGAAATCCACCCTTTTATCTGGAACAGGCTCATCGTGGAAAGGCATTGAGCACCGCGGGCAAGGCACCGCAAGTGATCGCGACTTCGTCCTGGGTCAGACGGTTATAGACGTTGTCATAAATCCTAAATCTCATGTCCCAAATCCTCATCATCCTTTCGTCGAATGGCGGGCCGCATTATGGGACAGTAGACCATACCAGAGCCGGCCCCCCTCCGCCCCGCCCGGAATTCTGCGTCGGCCGCTAAATGCCCGCTCCGTTCAAGCCGAAGAAACTGGCGGTATCGGTGCAATATACGGGAAACAAGGTATGGCAAAAGGCAAAAACGTACTGACGACGGGTGATGTGGCCAAGATCTGCAACGTGGCGCCGCGCACGGTGTCCAAGTGGTTCGATTCCGGCCAGCTCAAAGGCTATCGCATCCCGGGCAGCAAGGACCGGCGGATTCCCCTGCCGGAGTTGCTCCGCTTCATGAAGGCCAATAACATGCCGATCGAGGCCTTGCCGGTGGGCAAGCTCCGAGTCCTGGTCGTGGACGGCAGCGACCCTCCCGCCTCGGACCTGCTGGAGACTTTGAAAGCTCGGGGCAGCTATGACGTCCAGCTCGCGCGCAGCAGCTTCGAAGTCGGCGCCGCCATCCAGAAGCTCGCGCCGCACGTGGTTCTGATCAACCTGCTGACGAATGGCGTGGACGCGCAGGGCATCTGCGGGAGCATCCGGTCCAACGAGGACTTTGCGACGATCAAGATCGTGGCCCTGGCCAATCATCTGAGCACCCAGGAAGCCGCCGCTCTGCTCCAGCGGGGGTTCGACGGCCATGTCTCGAATCCGAACGATGCACTGGAAGTGATACGAAAAATCGAAGAGGTCACCGCGATCATCTATTGAGAAAAATCCCTGCCCGTCCACCGGCGGGCATTAGAACTCATTTGACTCCGCTTTCTTGGCAATCTTGCCTGGTAGTCTCCTTGGGGGCTGTGTCGCACAACGGCACAGCCCACTTTATTGGGGCCCTTGGCCCCTCAATAATCCTTGTATTTCCGCAGCCATTGCGGCCAGTCGTCGGGCGAGACGCCGCCTGCCTTGGTCCAGGGCCCGTTGACCTTGAAGGCGCGATGCCAGCGGAGGGTCCATAGCTCCTTGAGCCCCACCCGGCGGGCCGACCAGTCCGCGAAGGCAAAATTGACAGAGCCGTTGTGACGGTCGATGCAGCATTGGTTCATCTCGCCCGTGGTGCCCTTGTCGCCCCAGCCGTAATCGAGGGGCATAGCCACCGGCGTGTCGGTATCCAGCGGCCACCCGTCATGCCACGTGTTGTCGGAGATCACAGGTACCTGATTCGGCGTGGTCACGTTCTGGGCACTCTTCCAGAACCATTCTTTGAGGCGGGCGCCGCGATTGGCCGCCATATTGTCGATCCAGTTGCTCGTGCCGTAGCTGCCTTCGAAGAGCTTGGACGCCGCCTCTCCGGCTGCCGGATAACGGTTCTGGAACGTCCCGTACCACGCTTTGAAGGTCCCCCAGTCGCTGCTGCCGAGGACGACGCGGGTGGCCGTCGGGCACTTGAGCAGCTTCCACTGGTCCTTATAATAGGGTCTCAGGGAGTTCATCCACAGACCGTACTCGCCATAGGCTGTGCCCGGATGCTGGTCCGCATAGCCCCAGCCCTCGGGAAAGAACCCGCTGTTGTCATCCGTGTAGAGCTTGTAGAGCAGGCCCCAGGTTCGGATCTGAGACATGCACGTGACCGATTGCGCCTGCTTCCGGACCCGGGCCAACGCCGGCATCAGAATGGACATCAGCAGCGCGATGATGGCGATCACCACCAACAACTCGATCAGTGTGAAACCCCGGTTGCGTCTGGTCATGAGGATCCCGTTATCAGTAGTCCTTGTATTTCCGCAGCCACTGCGGCCAGTCGGCGGGTGCGACGCCGCCGCCCTTGGTCCACGGGCCATTGACGTTGTAGGCCCGATGCCATTTGAGGGCCCACAACTCCTTGAGCCCGACCCGGCGGGCGGACCAATCGACGAAGGTGAAATTCACAAACCCGTTGTGGCGGTCAATGCAGAACTGGTTCATCTCGCCGCTGGTGCCTTTGTCGCCCCAGCCATAGTCAAACGGCAGGGCTACCGGCGTATCGGTGTGGCGCGGCCAGGCGTCATGCCAGGTGTTGTCCGCAAATAGAGGCACTTGGCTGGGGTTCGGCACATTCTGCGTGCCTTTCCAGAACCATTCCACGAGGCGATCGCCGCGATTGGCCACCATGTAGTCTTTCCAGCTATTGACGCTATAGCTGCCTTGGAAGCGCTTCGTGGGCCCTTCGGAGCCCTGCGGATACCGGTTCCCGACATCCCGATACCACGCTTTGAAGGTCCCCCAGTCACTGCTGCCCAGGACAATCCGGGTGGCCGTCGGGCAGAAGCGCATCTGTTCATCCCTGTAATAGGGCCGCAGCGCGTTCATCCACAACCCATATTCTCCGTTCTTCCCGGCGTTCTGTCGATGGTCCGCGTAGCCCCACCCCTCGTTGAAGAAGCTGTTGTTGTCATCGGTGTAGAGCTTGAACAGCATACCCCAACTCTTGATCCGGGACATGCAGGCGACCGACTGGGCCTGCTTCTTGACCCGGCCCAGCGCCGGCATCAGGATGGACATCAGCAAGGCGATAATGGCGATGACTACGAGGAGTTCAATAAGCGTGAAGCCTTTGCGTTTGGTCATGACAACACCCTTCAGCCGTACATGGATGAGTCGCAGCGATCTAGGCACGCGTGGCCCCAGTTTATCAGATGCAGGCCGCAGGTGCAAGGCCGTCACCTGGCGGGCCTGCCGGAGACAGCCTCATTTCGACCGCCCTTGCAGCATGTGGTCCTGGAGTGTGATCAGGGTCTTGGCACTGACGGTCCTGGTGGTCAAATCCCCCAGAATCACGCCATACCTGCCATCGGGTAACTTCCAGTGCATGATGACCACGCAGGGATCGTTGAGCTTGACGCGGTCGCCGTAATAGACCACCTCGCGCCCCTGGGCAATCAGATCATCGCGGAACTGGGCCAGGTTGCCCAGGAACTCCGCCTTATAAGCGCGCTCGCCCCCCAGCGTATAACGCAGGAACAGCTTGCCATCCTCGACCATTTGTGGAGGGGCTGCCTCCCGGCCACCGATCAGCCAACCGATTCCGAACATGGTCAGGAGGATCACCGCTGCGGCGGCCACCCGGCTGATCCGCAGATCCACGATAATGTTGATCGTGTCCATCCGGTGCGGCGTCAGCCGAGCGGGTATCCGATCCTTGATCTCCTGGTCCAATCCCGGCCGGGCACGTTCGATGCCATGCTCCGCCAGCGACCTTAGAAGCTCCTCAAGTCTGTGTATTCCCATCATGGGCTGACTCCCTGGACGGCAGGACCGCACGTCGCGACGCTCTACTCGTCCGTCACTTCTTGTCTCAGGCTCTCCAAGCCGCGATTCAGGCGGCTCTTGAGCGTGCCCTGGCGAATCCCGGCGGCCTCGGCCGCCTCCGATATCGTCAATTGCTCCATGTAATGCAGCACAATCGCCTGCCTGAGTTTCCATGGCAGCCGGGCGACGGCCTCGTGCACGCGGCTCATTTGCTCCCGATCCCCAGCCCGGCTGGAGCCGTCGGCGCCGCTCGCCGGGGGTTCGATCATGTCGAGGTCGACCGTCGGCCGATCCTTGTGCCTGCGATGGTACAGCTTGGATACGTTACTGGCGATGCGAAAGAGCCACCCGTTCAGCGCCTTGCCGTCGCGCAACTGCCCGATGTGATACCAGGCCCGCAAAAATGTCTCCTGCGTCAGATCCTCGCTGGTCTGGCGGTTATGACCCACAGCGCGCATAAACAGGTAAATCCGTTCGTAGTAACGACTTACGAGATCCTCGGCCGCCGTCCGCTCGCCTCTGCAGAGCCGACTTGCCAGTGCGGCGTCATCTTCCGCAGGGTTGGGCCGGTCTGGACCGACGACCGCCTGTTCTTTCATTAGATGCGCTGCACCCTCGTTCTGTTCTGCCACTTGGGCATCTTTTCGCATTCTGCCGCCCCGAGAGGGCTCCCCCATGCGCGACCTCGCATGCGGAGCCCGGAAGCCTGTGCTTCCAGTATACCCGAACCGCCCCGCCGACTCAAGACCTTCGTGCCCTGAGGAATACAGCGGAAGATGGGTATATAATCTCTCTGGCGGCTACCTCTGCCGTCGCAAATTGGGGTCGTTTGGTCCACCGGAGGTTCGCAGTGACGCCACGAGGCGTCTCTGGAGAAGCAGGACCTGTCAGGTCTGAAGCGCCAACGGCAGGCTCACTGCCCCAAACCTCGGACTTTGCCGTTGCGACTCCCGGCGAAATTGGCTTTGTTTGGCGCCATTGTTCCTCAGCATCCGGCCAATCCGCCCTGGGACCGGAACACGGACAGGAGAAACCGCCGGGCGGGCGGGTCCTGGTGCCGCAGTTGGCTTTGTTGCCGGAACGACACCGGGCAACGAGGCGTTGTCGCACGCTTGCTGGACTTGCCCGTCGCCCTTCTCCCGCGGCGCCGGCGTCAGCAGGGCTTCCAGAGCTGCCTCCTGGCGCTGATGCGCCGCCTGCCGCAGCTCGTGGAGGGCCTTGTAGAAACCGCTCTCGATCCGCCGTTCGT
>JAMCWO010000339.1 GCA_023481165.1 Planctomycetota bacterium
GGATCGTCTGCGAAGGCGCGGAGATGTCCGAAAAGGCCAAGGCCGCGCTGGAGAAATCGAAGGAGAGTCTGGACCAGACGAGGGGCGAGCTCCACGACACCGCCGAACAATTGCGGGAGAAGCTGGAAAAGGAATAAGGCTCGTCGAGCGTCGAACGGCTGCGCGGCTCGTTTCGGTTGGTAGTGACGCCGTAAGGCGTTTGCGTCGCGGCCATCCTGGCCGCGCCGTGTCAAGGGCAAGATGCCCGCGACACGAATAATATGGTCTTACGAGCACACGGCAAACGAGCAGCGCAACCGCCTGCCGATCCGTTAGGAACGCGGCACGAGCCGGTCTTTGCCGCCCATGTAGGGGCGCAGGACCTGGGGCACGGTGACGGAGCCGTCGGCATTCTGATATAGCTCCAACAGTGGGATCAGGATCCGCGGTGAGGCAATCACCGTGTTGTTCAGCGTGTGGCAGAAGAGATTCTTTTTGCTTTCCGGATCTTTGTACCGCAGGTTCATCCGGCGGGCCTGGAATTCGTAGAACTTGCTGGCGCTGTGCGTCTCCCAGTAGCCGCTCCGCGAGGGCATCCAGGTCTCCACATCGTACTTCTTGGCCTGGCCCCGGCCCAGGTCGCCCGTGCAGACGACCACCACGCGATAGGGAAGCTCGAGGGCTTGGAGGACCCCCTCGGAGTTGGCCAGAATCTCCGCGTGGTACTTATTGCTTTCCTCGACATCGTTGCGGCAGACCACGACCTGCTCGACCTTGTCGAACTGGTGGATGCGGTACAGGCCGTAGGTGTCCTTGCCCGCTGCCCCGGCCTCGCGCCGGAAACAGGTTGACAGTCCGACGGTTTTCAGCGGCAGGTCCTCTGCAGCCAGAATCTCGCCCATCCGGTAGGCGGTCAGCGGCACTTCCGCCGTCCCCACCAGGTTCAACTCGTCTCTTTCCATGCGGTAGGTCTGCTCTTCGGCGCCGGGGTAGTAGCCCGTCCCCTGCATCGCCTCATCCCGCATCAAGAGCGGCACCGCCATCGGCAGGTATCCGCGTCCGACCATGAAATCGACGGCGAACCGCAGCACCGCCCAATGCAGCATCGCGCCGTCGCCCTTGAGGAAGTAATTCCGAGCCCCCGCCAGCTTGACGCCGCGCTCGATATCGATGATGTCCAGGGCCAGCCCCAGTTGCACGTGGTCCTTGGGCTCGAAATCGAACTGCCGGACCTGACCCTCGCGCCGGATCTCGACGTTCTCCGTGTCGTCCCTGCCGACGGGGACATCCGGATCGGCCGGCTGCGGCACCTCCAGGAGCAGAGCGTCGAACTCCGGCTCCAGCGTCTTGATTTCCTCCGTCAAATTCTCTTCCTGTGGCTTGAGCTCGGACAGCCGTGCCAGCGCCGCGCTCTTCTGGTCGGGCGAGAGCTTCGGCACGGACTTGCCGACGCGGTTCTTCTCGGTGGCGATGTCCTGCAGCCTGGTTTTGGCGTCCCGGAGCCGGCTATCGACCTCCAGCAACCGCGGGATATTCGCGTCGATGCGCTTGTTCTTGGCGGCCTGAATGAAGAGGTCGGGATTGTCGCGGATGAGCTTGATGTCGATCATGGTGTACCCTCGTAGCGCTTCACAATCACGACGTTATTCTGCCCGCCGAAGCCGAAGGACTCTTTCATGACGATGTTGACGGGCATCCGGCGCGGCGTGTTCGGCACGTAGTCCAGGTCCAGCTTGGGATCGGGGTCGTGCAGGTTGATCGTGGCGGGCACAGTATTGTCGCGAATCGCCAGCACGCACGTGACAAGCTCGGCCGCCCCGGCTGCGCCGATCAGGTGGCCCAGCATGCTCTTGATGCTGCTGGCCGGGACCTGCCGGGCGCGCTCCTGGAAGACGGTCTTGATCGCCAGGGTCTCGATGGAATCGTTCTCCTGCGTGCTCGTGCCGTGCGTATTGATGTAGTCGATGTCCCGGTACGTCAGACCGGCGTCGGCCAGCGCCGCCCGCATTGCCTGGACCGGCCCCCGGCCCTCGTCGTGCATGTCCGTCACGCGAAAGGCATCGGAACTGCTCCCGTAGCCGGCCACTTCCGCCAGGATCGGGACACCCCGTTTCCGGGCCGAGGTCAGGGATTCCAGGATGAGAGTTGCCGCCCCCTCGCCCAAGACGAATCCATCCCGGCTGGCGCAGAACGGGCGCGAGGCGGTCGTCGGGCTGTCGTTGCGCCGCGAAAGCGCCGTTAGCCGGCTGAAGCCCGTGACGCCCAGGGGGTGAATCATGGAGTGGGCCCCGCCGGCGATCATCACATCGGCCTCGCCGCGGCGAATCAGCATCATGGCCTCGCCCACCGCCTGCGTGCTGGCGGCGCAGGCCGTCAGGCAGCTTCGGGAGGGCCCCCGGGCCCCCGTCAGCATGGCCACGTGGGCGGCGGCCATGTTGGGCTCCTGCTCCAGCTCGTAGCTGGCCTTCATCCGGGCGAAGGCGAGGGGCGTGCTTTTCGCCCACGCCATCGTCTGCTGTTGCGGGTCCCAGCCGGCCAGGATGCAGGCGAAAAACGTGTCGTGATCGAGCGCGCCCTCCCCGGCGCCAAGATAGATACCCATCCGCGTGCGGTCGATGCCGTCGGCCGGCTCTTCGGTCTCCACGTCGATGCCTGCCTGCCGGCAGGCCTGAACGGCCGCCCCGACGGCAAACCCCGAACCCCGGCTGGATCCTTCGTGCAGTTCCGGTCGGCGAAGGCGCGCGCGGAGATTGTAGTCCTTGACCTCCGCATCGAACGTGGTGGGAAAGGTCGAGGAGTCGAAGATCGTGGTGCGATTGATGCCGCTGCGGCCCGACAGGAGGGACCTCCAGAAGGCTTCCACATCATGGTCCAGAGGGCAAACAATGCCCAGCCCGGTGATGACCACTCGCTCTCTCGTTCGGGGCGTTCTCATCTACTTTGCCTCGTCCTCCTCCAACGCTTTCAACACCAAGGCGGCGGTTTGGCCTCCGAACGTATAGCTGCAGCACAACGCGTGCCTGACGGGGCCTTCGCGCCGTTCTGTGACCACGTTCAAACGGCAGCCCTCGGCCGGCTTGTCGAAATTCCTGGCGGCGGGGATCACGCCGTCCACCATGGCGCGCACGGCCGCCACCACGTCCAGCGCCCCGCTGGCGGCACCCGTCGTGCTCAGCATGCTCTTGGTCGGCCAGACCGGCACTTGGCCGGCGGCCGGACCGAGGGCGGCCTCCAGGCCTTGGGCTTCCGCCCGATCATCCTCGGGCACCGCCGTGCCGTGCGGAATCACCAGATCGAGGTCTGCCGCCTTGATCTCGGCGTCGTCGATCGCTTTCTGTACGGCAATCTGAATGCTCCGGCCCCCCGGTTCCAGTCTCTCATAGCCGGGGCACATGCTGTGACTATAGCCCACGCCGGCGACTTCCGCCAGAATCCGCGCGTTTCGCGCGCGGGCGTGGTCGAGGCTCTCCAGCACGACCATGCCGGCCCCCTCGCCGAAGATCGAGCCGCAGGCGTCGGCGTCGAACGGCCGGCAGAGGGTCTCCGGGGCGCCGTCGCGCGTGGAGACGGCGCGGCGGAGCAGATGCTGCCGCATCATCACCAATTGGTTGACCTTGGCCTCGGCCGCCCCGGCGACGGCGACATCGGCATCGCCCCGGGCGATGACCTGCGCCGCCTCGCCGATGGCCAACTGCGCGGAGGCCTCGCCGCAGGTGATCGTGTTGCTGGGGCCCTGGATATCATGAATGATGCCGATGTGGCACGCCAGCATGTTGGGCAGGTACTTCAGCAGCCAAAGGGGCGTGACCAGGTCGAGTCCGTCCTTGCCCCATTTGCGCAGATCGAATTGGCCGTCGGTCGTGCTGATGGCGGTCGCCGGCGCCAACTCCGACAGTTCGCAGCAGATGATCCCGGCCCCGACATTGATCGCCATCCGCGTCGGATCGACGTTCACCTTCTCCGGATCGATCCCTTTCGTGATCAGCCCGCTGGCGGCCAGCGCTTCTCCGGCAGCCATGACCGCCAACTCGATGTCCCGGCACATCAGCTTGACCGCCTTGCGGAAGGTCCGCGGGACGCGGTCCTGGATGCGGTACGCGGGAACCTCCCCACCCAGTTCGCAGGGGAATCCCGTCGGGTCAAAGGCGGTGATCCGCCGGATGCCGCAGCGGCCGGCGCACAGACCCGCCCAGGTTTCCTCCGCGCTCAGACCCAATGGACTGACCGCGCCCAACCCTGTCACCACGACCCGCGCCGCACTCATCCCTCGGATTCCCTCCCCGGCACACCGGAGGGGCTGCCGCTCAGAGCGAAATCGCGCAGCAGGGAGGTGATCGCTCCCGTGAACACGAAGTTTTCTTCGGGGAACCTCTTGCCCCCCAGGTTATGGTCGATATGGCTGAAGATCAGGTCAATCTCTGCGATGAGTTGCTCGCCGCGGGTGATCCGGCCGCTCGTGCTGGCCGCTTCCGGGGAGATCGTGCCGATCTGAGCCTCGATCCGGAGGCTGTCGCCGGGCGTCACGTAATCGAAAAAAGTCGCCTTGCTGATCTTGGCCAGGATGACCTTCTCCTGAAAGTTGCCGGCCTGGCCCACGAGAATGCCGGCGGTCTGCGCCATGCCCTCGATCATCAGGCATTCCGGCATGACCGGAAAGCCCGGGACGTGGTCGTGCAGATGCTCCTCGGCCGCCGTCACGTTCTTGACGGCCACGGCCCGCCGGCCGCTCTCAAATTCCACAAACTTGTCGATCCAGATCCAACGCATGGGATTTATGATTTGAGATTTATGATTCAGAAATCAGAAATCAAACATCAAACATCACACTTGGTTGACCTTGCCCGCGACGTAGTTGACGATGGCATTGACGGTAAACAGATCGGCGATCTTGCTGATGCTGGGGTCCTTTTCGAATTCGGTCAAATCCGTGTGAGGGACCTTCTCGCGCAGCTCTGCCAGCCCTTTGGCCGTGAGCTTGCCATTGCTGATCAACTCGGGGTTGTTCAGCAGCCCTTCCGCCGGGAACAATTCCTCGCGCGGCACCTTCATCCCGAACGCCTTCTCCAGGCGAAAGACGATGTCCAGAAAATCGATGCTCTCGGCGCCCAAATCGCCCATCAGCGTGGCGTTGGCGGTCACCTCGTCCTCATCGACTCCGAGGGCGTCCACGAGCACCCCCTGGACCTTCTGAAACACCTCATCCCGGCTCATAGTCATGATCGCTGCTACCTCCCTGGAAGTTTCAAGTTGGAAGTTCCAATTTGCTGCGACAAAAGATTATACCGATTCTTCATCTGCTCCACTATCTGAGCGTCCACCGTCGTCAACGCGGGATTGCGCTCGGACAGGTTGAAGTGCCGCAACCCAAACCGGGCTTCGACGATCTTCTCGCCATCGACGACGCCGCAGCCGGCGAAGCTGCTGACGCTCTCCTCGATGGCCTTGGCTTCCACCGTGTACTGGATCTGCGCTCCGGGCGGCAGGAAGCTCTTGTATTTTACGGTGCGGGCCTCGGCGAGCAAGATCATGCTATGGGCGAAGCTCTCGGTCTTGCGCACCAGCCAGGCCGCCGATTCGACCAGTCCCTCCAACAGCAGCACACCGGGCAGGACCGGGAACGTCGGGAAATGATCGCCCAGGTACTCCTCGGCCAGCGAGACGCTCTTGATCGCCGTCAGCCTCTTGCCTTCTTCCAGCGAAACGATCTTGTCAATCAGTATGAATTTCACGGTCCCTTTGGGATTTACGGGCCACGCTTTACAGTTTACTATGGACGCTCGACAATCAGGCAGGCAGGAATTGTAAGCCGTGAGGTCCAAGTAGTAAATAGGAAATTATCGATA
>JAMCWO010000236.1 GCA_023481165.1 Planctomycetota bacterium
TGCGCAACGGGGTCCGCGAAGTGGAAATCAAGGTCAAGGGCCCCGGGGCGGGGCGGGAATCGGCGATTTCGGCCTTGCAGGGGGCGGGACTGCGGATCGCCTCGATTGAGGACGTGACGCCCTTGCCGCATAACGGCTGCCGACCCCCGAAGCGTAGAAGAGTATAGGACTCCGCAGCAGTTTCAGGAGATTCGATTGGTATGGGACGTTATATTGGTCCATCCTGCAGGGTATGTCGCCGCGAGGGCATGAATTTGTTCCTCAAAGGCGCGAAATGCGAGACCGCCAAGTGCCAGATCGAGCGCCGGCAACGCAGCCTGGCGCCGGGCATGCACGGCTGGCGCAAGGGGCGGCTGAGCGAGTACGGCGTCCGCTTGCGCGAGAAGCAGAAGATCAAGCGGTACTACGGGGTCTATGAGCAGCAGTTCATGCGGTTCTTCCACAAGGCCTCCCGCCTGCCGGGCAATACGGGCGAGAATCTGCTGCAGTTGCTGGAACGGCGGTTGGACAACGTGGTCTACAAGTTGAATTTCGCCGCGTCGCGCAAGTCGGCCCGGCAGTTGATCACGCACGGCCACGTGCACGTCAACGACCGTAAGGTGGATGTCAACGACTACATCCTGAATATCGGGGATAAGATCACGCTCAAGAACTCGGAGAAAAGCCTCAAGCGAGTGAAGGCGCAGTTGGAAAGCAATCCGAATTTCACCACGCAGGGCTGGCTGCAGTTGGACCGGGACAAGCCCGCGGCCACGGTGGTGGCCCTGCCGACCCGGACGGATATTCAGATCCCTGTGGAAGAGCACCTGGTCGTGGAGTTCTGCTCGAGGTAAGCTCAATGGATGAACGTTCAAATCGGAGGCCTGTATGCGAGTAACATGGCGCGGTTTAGAATTGCCGACCCGTGTGGAAAAGGATACGGCCGTCTCCACGGATCGTTATGGCCGGTTTTTCATTGAGCCGTTCGAGCGTGGTTTCGGCACGACGGTCGGCAATAGCCTCAGACGTGTCTTGCTCTCCTCGTTGGAAGGAAGCGCGGTCACTTCGATCAAGATCGCGGGAGTGGACCACGAGTTCACGTCGATCCGCGGCGTGATGGAAGACACAACGGATATTGTGTTGAATGTCAAAAGCCTGGTGATCCGGTTGGCGGGGCTGGGGCCCAAGACCATGAAGGTCACGGCGAACAAGGTGGGCCCGGTCACGGCTGCCAACATCGTCGCCGATCCCGCCATCGAGGTCATCAGCAAGGATGTCGTTCTGGCCACCTTGACCGAGGACGTCAACTTCGAGATGGAAATGGTCGTAGAGAACGGCCGGGGTTATGTACCCGTATCCGATCGCGTCTCCGACGCCGACCGCTTCGAGCAGGAGATCGGACGGATTCACTTGGACGCCGTGTATTCCCCGGTGACGCGCGTGCGGTACCTGACGGAAAACACCCGCGTGGGGCAGCGGACGAATTACGACAAACTGATCCTCGAAATCTGGACCAACGGCACGATCACGCCGGAGATGGCGCTGGTGGAGGCAGCCAAGATCCTGCGCAAGCACATCAATCCGTTCGTCCAATACTTCGAAATCGGCGAAGAGACTGTAGCCGGCGAGGTCTCTACGGAAGAGGCCCCGCCGCAGGTGGACCAGGAACTGGAGGCGAAGCTCAATACGCCGATCCAGGAATTGGAGCTGTCCGTCCGGGCCAGTAACTGTCTGGAATCGGTGAAGGTGGAGACCGTGCGGCAACTCGTCCTGATGACGGACGCCGATCTGCTGAAGATTCGCAGCTTCGGCAAGACGTCCCTGCGGGAGATCAAACGCAAGCTCGCCGACATTGGTCTGTCGCTCGGGATGAAGGATGTGGGCAAGCCCCCGGAACAATGATCCGAGAACGGTTTTGAGAATCTCGACTACGAGAAGAGGTATCTGAGCATATGCGTCATAGAGTTGCAGGACGCCAGTTGAGTAGAAATACGGCCCACCGCCGCGCGATGCGCCGGAACATGGCCCAGTCGCTCATCGAGCATGAGACGATCTCGACGACCATCCAGAAGGCCAAGGAGCTCAAACCGTTCGTAGAGAGATTGATCACGCTGGCCAAGAAAGGCAAGCTCCAGCACCGGCGGCGCGCCATCTCCCTGCTGGGCAACCGCCGGATCGTAGCCCTGGAGGACGGCGAGCCCGTGCAGAAGGGGACCGTCGTCGGCAAGCTCTTCAGCGATCTGGGTCCGCGCTATCTGGACCGGCCGGGTGGGTACAGCCGGATCGTACACCTGTCCTTGCGGCGGCTGGGCGACAACGGCCAGCTTGTTCTTCTCCAACTGCTGGGCAAGGATGAGCCGGTGAAGAAGGTACGCAAGTCGGCTTCCAAGAAGCGGTCGCGCCGCAAGGCCAAGGCTGCCGGCCAGACGACCAAGCCCGCACAGGCCGAAACTAAGGCCGAAGAGCAGCCGGAGCAGCCTGCGGCGGAACCCGTCGCCGAGACTCAACCGGAGCCCCCTGCCGAAGCAGCCGGGGAACAGGAAAAGGAATCGAAGTAACGCCGGTTTGTAGTGTGCCCGTAAGGGCCCAGAAAGAAACGCCTTACGGCGTCATTACAAACGGGGAGAAGAGGCATGGACGGTTGCGTTTTCTGCAAGATGGTCGACGGTGAGATACCCGTGACCAAGCTCTATGAAGACGACGCCGTCTTGGCCTTTCTCGATATCGGCCCGATCAGCGACGGCCATACGTTGGTGATTCCCAAGCAGCATTGCACGATGGTGCACACCTGTGATCCGGAGGTGCTGGCTGAGGTCTCGGCTCGGCTGGGTCGCATCGCGGAGGCGGTAATGGTCGCGATGGACGCCGACGGTTACAATGTGCTGTCCAACAACGGCACCACCGCCGCCGGACAGGTAGTGGAGCATCTGCATTTCCACGTAATCCCGAGAAAAGTCGGCGATCGGGTCTTTACGCAGTGGCCCGCCTACCAATATAGGAAGGGGCAGGCAGAAGATATTGCCGAGAGAATTCGCCGCCATCTGAAATGAGCGGCTTTCCGAGGCGACGGACGCTTGAGTATCCGCCGTGGTTGGTGTATAACGTAGTTGTCAAAGATGAACATAGGCGGGCTCGGTCGAACTGATCGAAGCTCGCAACGTATAAAATTAATTGACCGCGGGGTAGAGCAGTCTGGTAGCTCGTCGGGCCCATAACCCGGAGGTCGGAGGTTCGAATCCTCCCCCCGCTATTCGTAAGTCAAGCAGGCATAGCCAGTCAATACCTCCACCAGAGGTGGAGGCTTGAAATGTGAACCGCTCAAAGCGGATTGTTTGGGAGCCGCCTGCGGCGGCGATCAATCAAACATCTTCATCTGGTCCAGCCGAAGGTCCTCCTGTTCCTGCCGCTGGATGTATTCCCGAATCGCCTTTTCGTCCCGGCCGACGGTGGACACGAAGTACCCGCGGGCCCAGAAGTGCTCGCCTGTGAAGTTCCTCTGTCGTCCGCCCACCGTGCGGGCGATGTGAATCGCACTCTTGCCCTTGATGTACCCGATCACCTGGGCCACGGCATACTTGGGCGGGATCGAAATCAACATGTGCACGTGGTCCACCACCAAGTGCCCTTCCAGAATCTGGCTTTCCTTCCGCTGGGCCAACTGGCGAAACACGTCCCCCAGGTGCTGCCGCAACTGCTGGTAGAGCTTCTGGCGCCGACACTTGGGGATGAACACGATATGGTATTTGCATTCCCATTTCGTATGCTTTAGGCTCTCATAGTCGTCCATCAGATCTCCTTTCTGTGAAACTTTGAGCGGTTCACAGTTCGTGAGTCTGGTGGACGACTCCTGTATCTGTCAAACTCCGGGAGTCCCCCGGCTTAGCCGGGGGGTTACCTCTTTTACTTACGCTCGGATAATATTCGCACCATACGCTATTTCGGCCGAGAATACTTCCAGAGCAGTTCCCGGAAGAGCGCGCCGCTGCGCCGCCATCTGCGCTGAAACGTGGCGGCGGCTTGTGACGCGGGAGGGCGGGTGGCCTCATCCATTTGACGTCGCCGGCTGACGACGGATGGCACCCCGCTCGTTTGTTGTTGTGATGGCGCGGCTGGCAAGGGCGGGCCATCAGGCTCGGGCCTTGGGCAGGGTTTGGACGTTGATGCCGACCTTTCGGGCCGCATAGCCCACCTCGCGGACATAATCTCCGTAGGCCAGCATGCAATGGAAGCCGCGCAGGTTCCGCACCACCTCTGGAGTATCTGCATCCAGCGCCAACTCGATCTGGGCGCGGCAGGTGTCCAGGAAGGGCGTATCGATAATCTTGCCGGTCAAGGCCAGCCAGTTCCGCGCCTCAAAATCCGGCTTGAGGACGGTCAGCAACTGGCCCTTGCGGAAGTGCACGTGGGTGGCGGCGCCATGGTCCGACTCGTAATGGGTGACAATCTCGACCGGCTCGAGGGTCTTGCCGTTCATGCGGCGCGGCGCCGTGCAATGGGCGAACAGCATCCGACCCTTGGCCGGGAAGGTGGGGTTGCAGAAATAAGTCGGCTTGCCCGAAATGTAGTGGAGGAGGATGCCCGAGGGGATATTGACAAAATCGCCCTCGCAGTAGGCCATACCGCCGGCGTCGTTGATCAGCGTGTGGGTGAGACAAGGCATGATGTCGGCATAGCTGTTCATGCAGCCGGCGCTAGTGATGGCGCAGGTCTCGAACCGAGCCATGAGGTCGCCATAGAGTTTGTTGAGCAGGAAAGCTTCGGCAACGGCCTGCTCGGTCGTGCGCAGTCTGACACCCCGGCCCGCCAGGTAAGCCCTGGCTTCCTGCCGGCAACGGGCCATGACTTGCTCGTCCTTCCGACCCGCTTCCACCATGGCGTTGATCTCCGGGATGGGCACGGTCACCAGGTCGAGCTGGAATCGCTCGCGGGCCAGGGCCGGTGCCTTGGGACATTCCCAGCCGCCGGGGCCGCCCACGCACACCACGCGCCGTCCGATCACATTCTTCAGCCCGTAGAGCGCCTGCAACCGCCAGAGGATCTCCTGGTTGTCGTCCACCACCACGTCGTCCACGCCCACGCTCGGCTGCTGGAATTGATCCGTGTGCGCCCGCAGGAAGCGGTCGTGGATGCCCTCGTGCCAGTAGTAATAGGGACCCGAGCGGTAGCGGACGAAGACAATAACCCACTTCCCCAGTCCGGCCAGCGTGTTGATTTCGTCCAGCCAGGCGCCCGCCGCGTACAACACCATCGCGTCGAAGGGGACCTCTTTGAGGGCCGCGGCCTCCGGGGCCCGGCTGACCCTGGCCACCGGCAAGAGCCGCATCGGGAAGCCAGCCGTTCGCGCAAGCTCCTTGAGCTCCTGCCCGATCCGTTCCACCTCCTTCTTTACCGCCTCCTCACTCTGGAGGCCGGTCCAGGCCCGCCAGCTTCGGGCCGGCTGGCGCTGGGGTATGCTGTACATCAAGACGGGCTGCACGACCAGCTCACGCGCGCCCAGCCGCATGTTGGGGACAGTCGTCTCGTGGATTGCCCCTCCCGCGGAGGCAATGCTTGCCGCCGGCAGCCCGAAGGCGGTGACGCCGAAGGTGACCGTGGCCCCGGCCTGCAAAAACTGCCGGCGCGAAACCACGGAGAGCGGGGTTGAGGTGTCCGTGGTACGAAAATCTGTCGTGTTGGTCATCAACCTGTCTGTCACATTCATTTGTACCTCCTGCCAATGAGGGCCTACTCTTCCGACTTCTCCCATATGACCCTTTCCCGGTAGCGCTGCCAGCCTGCTAACGTACAGGTATACTACTATTCCCCCGGGCAATCCAGCTGCAGAATGGGGACGACAGACGGCGGCCGCCAGGCAACGAGCGAGGGGCGGGTGAACCGGTCCGGAATTTCGGGATTGGCCTTGACACAGGGTGTGTTATCATTCTACGGGTGTAGAATCAAATCTTCGATCAGTATCAGTTGTGTTCATTCAAAAGGAGTCTGCACATGAACGCCAAGGTCGTTTTCGCTTTTGTTCTGCCGTTGTTCTTGCTTGGCAGCCGCGCCATCGCCCAGAAGCTGACGTCGGACATTCCCTACGCGGAGACGGGTCATGCGCGCCACGTCCTCGATATCTACACGCCGGAAGAACCGGCTAAGATGAGTCGGCCCGTCATGTTTTGGATCCACGGCGGCGGATGGCAGGCTGGCGACAAAAGCGATGTAGCGCTGAAGCCCAAGGCGCTGACCGAGCGAGGTTTCATCTTCGTCTCGACGAATTATCGACTTCTGCCAGAAGTGAAAATGGAAGAACTGATCGGCGACGTGGCCAAGTCGCTCGGCTGGGTACACAAGAACATCGCCAAGTATGGCGGAGATCCCGAGCGTATCTTTGTCGGCGGGCACTCTGCCGGCGCTCAGTTGGCGGCGTTGATCTGCGTTGACGACCGTTACCTGAAGAAAGAAGGCGTGTTCTTCAAGGTTCTCGGAGGCTGTGTCCCAGTGGACGGTGATACCTACGACATTCCCAAAATCATCATGACCGCGGAGCACCGCCAAGCGCTCTACGGCGGCAAGATGTTTATCTTTGGTCATCGCCAGAAATTCGGAAACGACCCAGAGAAGCACGTCGATTTTTCGGCCGTGACGCACGTGGCGAAGGACAAAGGGATACCGCCGTTCCTCCTCCTGTATTTTCCCGGGAATCCAGACACCCAGGCCCAGGCGCAACGTCTTGAGAGCGTTCTGAAGGCAGCGGGAATCCCGGCCCGGGCGTATGGCAAGGGCGACAGCAATCACAGCCGTTTGAATAACGACCTCGGCAAACCCGATGATCCGGCGACGCAGGAGCTCTACAAGTTTCTGGGGCCGCTAGTCGGCGGGAAGCAGTGAAACAGCCAAATGGATTGGGCAGAATGCGCCCTACGAAATCGTCGTGGTGCCTTTCTCAAGTTTGAAGCAGACGACGACGTGGCCCTCGACACCCGCTCTGGTCCAGGTTCCGTCCGACAATTGCTGGGCCGAGCTGACCTTCTGCAACTCCGTCCGGCTATCGCCATGTTGCACGACCGGTGCCGAGGTGTGAAAGGGCAGTTCCAGCGTGAAACCCGGCGCTGCGAACGGAGCTTTCAGGGTCGTTTCTCCGCTGGCAGTGACGATCGTGGTCAGTTCTTTCGCCGCCCAGTAGCGAGCGATCTCGCTCGACTTCATCCAGCGAATCCGATCACGGAAGCCAGCATTCAATCGTCTTACGGTGCCTTGAAACGTGGCAAAAGCGATGCCCGTCCCATTGGCATACATGTCCGGCCAATGGGTCAGGAAGCAGACGGGTTCGCCTTTATTGATGACGTCGACCAGGCGTCCGCTCTGGAAGTCTCTGGAAACGTGACTCTCGATCGTCTCGTCCGTCGGATTCGGAGCCGAACCATCCCATACTCCAAGGTAGTCGCCTGTGCAGGTGGGAATATTGACGACGCATTCCGGTGTGTTGCTCGCGATCCCTTTTGCATGCTCGACCTGCGGTTGCGTGCTTTCGTTGATATCGCTGACGACGTATTTGAAATAGTGTGGAATCTCAGCACCCAGCACCCCGCGAATCGCCTGGATTGCGGCTTGTGACAGGATGGATTTGCCGCCGTTGCCGAAGCCGCCTGGCGTGGTGAAACCCTCGCAGGGGAGGTCGAGATTCTTGATTAGCTGCAGCGCGTAGGCGATGTAGCTGGCGATTTCGTCGAGACTGCGCCCGTTGTCCCAACCCCCATTTTCCATCCAGTAGCCGCCATCCTTGCGCTGTGGCAGAGGCCGGCCCGTGGTGATGTCGATGACGCGAGTATGGGTGATCATCTCAGGATGGATGTCCCAATCGGGAGTCATGAGATCACGCACCAGTTTGAGGCTGGCACGCAACTCGGTGCGGCTCCAGCCCGGCAACTCCCGGTCGAGCCAGCCGACACAAGCCGGATAGGGAACGAGCGAGTATTTGCCTTTGACGCCTTGCTCGCGGCAAAACGTGCCGAACTCCCGCACAAAGGAGTCGGGGATTTCACGCGGCCAGGTTCGCCAGGGCTTGGGCTGACCGCCCTTGCTTTGACCCCAGGCCTCCTCGAATTGAGGCTGGCAATAGTGGCCCATGTTCACGAGGCAGGTGGAGTCATCGATGAAGAACGAGACCGGCACCCGGCCGTAGGGGTTGAGCACCTTGACGTCGGAGGCGCGGTGGGGGCGCTCGCCGAGATCGACGTTGGGCATCGAGCCCGCAGAACTCGTACGAATCATTGTACCCGCCGATACTGCGGCGGCCGCCGCGAGGAACTGGCGCCGACTGATAGGGAACTCGGTCTTCATTTTGGGAATCTCCTTTTGATCTGATCCAGTAGCCACATGGCCGAGTCATTCTGTCCTGCCACGTGTAGCGCGAATTGTCCGCTGGCGTTTGCCAGACGATAGGCCTCACTCGTAGGTGCAAATGCTACCGCGCCTGTGTCAGACGGCACCCCGCGATTCAATCCGTCTACGGGGCATTCCACCAGCAGTGGCCGCGGCGCCAGTGCGGCTGCGATATCGGCAACATCACCCACGGTCAGCGCCCCGGGGACAACGGAGTCGTGCGGCACGTACAGAAACTGGCTTTCCAATAACGATCGGAAGCTGGCAAATGTCCCGCGCGCGTAGACGGCATTCACATTGTCTTCGAACAAAGCGGTCAGCAAGACGAGCAACCCGGCGGACGGTTCGGCCTGCACGTTCGGATTGTCCACTCCGTATGGCACAACTTCGGATCTTTCCGGCGGGTTGAGCGGGGCCAGCGAATCTCCCCAAAGCGAGACTTCTTCCGAGAGGCCGCCGCGTGTCCGCAGGAATAGCAGGACGGATCGCAGGTCACGCAGTCGCGATCCCAGTAACGTCTGCCCCAATACCTGGTCGCGGCACGACAGCGTGGTGCCGATGCTTTGGGGGCCATACGATCCGCCCTCGCTGGTTTCACCGGACCCGCGTACGTCGGGCAAGCATACGGCACAACCGGCGGTAAGCCAGCTCGCGATAGTGTCCGGCCGTGCGGCAGGGAATTTCTGCTTTCCTGAATCCGCCAGTGCAATCACAACGGACAAGGGAGCCGATGGTCCATCGCGGGCCTGCATCAGGACCAGCGGAACGAGGATGCCCGGCTCGACCTCAAGCACGATTCGTTCCATTGCGACGCCGTTCGTCTCCTCGTGTTCCACCGCCTTGACTACCGGATTCCCGGCGGGCGTGATGTTTCCCAACAACCTGGACCATCCGTCGCGCAGCATCGTCCGACGCGCAGCGAAGTCCACCGCTGCCATCTCCCTACGCACACCGGCAATTCGCTCGTCAGCCAACGTCCTGACGAGCTTGTGGATAGGTTGCGGACCGCGTCTTCTCACCACCGCCGGAGTGAGGCATAGTAGCTCATCGGGGTCGTGCCGATCCTGAAACTCGTCGCTTGGCGGCTGCAGGTCGAACCAGCGGGCCAGATGCGGATACAACTGCCGCCGATGAACAACGCCGACATTGTTGCAGTGCGTACTTTCCGGGGGTTGGCCTTTCAAATCGCCTCGCCCAGTCGCCACGGCAAGACGATCACCCGCGTCATAGAAGCTGAATACCTTCTCCAGCCGTGGCCAGACCGGGTCGCGGGCGCGATCCCAGGCGAACTCGTGGGAATAGATCAGTCCCCGCGGGGCGACCGACGCCGCGATGACCCAATGGGCAAATCCATCACGCCCGCCCAGACGCAGGCACCGCGTTGTCTCCCAATAGGCAACGCCAAAGTAATAGAACTCTCCTTCCGCATCCGGTGGAATCGGGTAATCCGGTTGGGGGCCGCCAAAGTTGAACGGTGCGACCGCGGCAATGCGCGGGTCCAATGCTGCCGCCACGGCGGCCGGATCCCCGCCGCCGGCAACAGACCCTACCAGGATGATACGATTCTTGTCAACGCCCTCGCGCGAACACAATAAGTCCACTCCGCGCATCAGGTCCCAGACCATCCAGCCCATCAAGCTCTCGCCAACCAGTTGCAGTTGAAGCCCCACGTTGTAGCGAAAATAGTAATCCTGACGCCCCACCGGGAACGGCTTTGGATACTGATCACTGCTGACAAATGGATGCTGTCGCCTCTCTCCGTGGCCCAGGTGATCCATTACCAGCACGAGCCAACCCTGGCGCGCCCAGGTCATTCCCATGTCCTGAAGCTCGCCTTGGGTCTTGGGATTGTGATGGCTGTGTGAGAATAGAACGGCGGGCATTGACTTTCTCGGCTTGGCCGGCAGGTAGAGATTGGCCGTGACCAACAGGCCGGGACGACTTTCAAAGACGATGCTTTCTACCCGATATCCGTCGCCTTCCATGCGTCCGGTTGTCTCGATCTTCAGGTCTTTGGGTGGCGGCGGAAGCTGACCGAGCGATTCGCGCAAAGCGTTGAGCCTTTGGTCACGGAATCGTTCCCAATCGTCCCGAGACTTGACTTTGGACCACGCCATGTTTTCCCTTTGGATCGCAAGGAGCCGACGATGTTCAAGGTCGCGAGAGACCATCCCGGCCCGTTGCTGACGCTCGTCGTTCGACAGAACAGTCATGTCCAAATCGCGAAGTGCAGTGGCTAAGTCGCCCGCATACACCGGCCTAAGATAAGAGACGGCCAGTAGCAGGGACACCACCGTCACAACGGTATCTCTCACGCTCAACATCAGCATCCACCTCTTGGAGACCACTAATTGTCCGATTTGGTGATCAATCGCGCCATCATCTCAACGAGACCATCTAACCGGCATCTCTCAGCCTGGCTGCCATGCGTGGTTGTTTTGCCGAAGCCACAACAGTATCCAGCACGCGAGGCCATCAAGTAAGAGTACATTGGAATCGATGTGGATGGCAACAGAATGGTAGTGCATATAGTACAGGAAGCCAAAAAGGACAGACTGACGAGTAACGGATAGGAAGAATGATTTCTTGCAGACCACGCCGCCCTGTCTATGATGTACATGACCTTGCGTAATGGTGAAGAACATGAGTTTTGCGGATGCATCGGCTTACCTGGTCGTCCGGGCGTCTGCGGTGCGGTGGATCGTTGCTGAGGGACTATGAAAGCACTGGTGAAAAAATACTCCCAGCCGGGCCTATGGCTGGACGACGTGCCGGAGCCGGAGGTCGGCATCAACGACGTACTCATCCGCGTGGACAAGACGGCGATCTGCGGCACGGACCTGCACATCTACCAGTGGAACGAATGGGCCCAGCGCACCATCCCGATTCCCATGGTCGTGGGGCACGAATTCGTCGGCGAAGTGGTGAAAGTGGGCTCCAACGTGAATGATTTTTCGCCCGGGGAGGTGGTCAGCGCCGAAGGCCACGTCGTATGCGGACGCTGTCGCAACTGCCTGGCGGGTCGCCGCCACCTCTGCAAGGATACGCGCGGCATCGGCGTCAACCGCACCGGGGCCTTTGCCGAGTACATTGTCGTGCCCATGACCAACGTCTGGCATCACCGCCATGGCATCGATCGCGAAGTGGCAGCCATCTTTGATCCGTTCGGCAATGCGGTACACACGGCCCTTTCGTTTGACGTGCTCGGCGAGGATGTCCTGATTACCGGTGCCGGCCCCATCGGCGTTATGGCGGCTGCCGTGGTCAAACACGCCGGGGCACGCTACGTGGTCGTCACCGACCTGAATGACTACCGGCTGGATCTGGCTAAGCGGATGGGTGCGGATGTCGCCTGGAATATCAAAAATGGCCGCCTGAGCGACGTGCAGAAGCAGTTGGGCATGAAGGAAGGTTTCGACGTGGGCCTGGAGATGTCGGGTTCACCGGCTGCCTTCCGCGACATGATTGAGAACATGTGCCACGGCGGGAAGATCGCTCTCCTGGGTATCCCCTCGGAGCAGATTGCCATCGACTGGAACAAGGTCATCTTCAACATGCTCACGATCAAGGGCATCTACGGGCGTGAGATGTATGAGACTTGGTATAAGATGACGGTGATGCTGGAGAGCGGGCTGGATATCCGGCCGGTGATTACCCACCGGTTCCACTATACGGAATTTGAGAAGGGGTTCGAAACGATGCTCAGCGGACGCTCCGGCAAGGTCATCCTCTCCTGGTCCGCCGATGTATCTTGATCGCCGGTAGAACCATCCCGGCGCCTTGGCGAACGCCTTCTTGGGAGTCGAGGATCGCGGCAGAATATAATGAAGCGGCCTTGAGAAAAAGGGTGAATTAATTTGACTCACACGCTACGGGAGCGATAACCATGTACGGCTCATACCAGCAGTTCGCCGAAGGACAGCTCGTTGAGATCCGTGCCGCGGGCACGTACAAGAGCGAGCGCATCATTACCACGCCGCAGGGTACGACGATTCGTGTCAGCGACGGCAAGCCCGTCCTGAACCTATGTGCGAACAACTATCTCGGTCTCGCTCAGCATCCGGCGGTGATCGCTGCCGCCCGGGAGGCGCTGGACCGCTGGGGCTTCGGCATGGCGAGCGTGCGTTTCATCTGCGGCACCCAGGGCGTGCATAAGCAGTTGGAGGCAAAGCTCAGTGCGTTCCTCGGGACCGAAGACACGATTCTGTATTCGTCCTGCTTTGACGCCAATGGCGGTCTGTTCGAGACCCTGTTGGGCGAGTCGGATGCCATCATCAGCGATGAATTGAATCATGCGAGCATCATCGATGGGATTCGCCTGTGCAGGGCACAGCGCTTTCGCTATCGCAACAACGACATGGTCGACTTGGAGGCGAAACTGCGGGAAGCGGCGGGCACGCGCTTCAAAATCATCGCGACAGACGGCGTGTTCTCGATGGATGGTTATGTCGCGAACTTGGCCGGGATCTGCGATCTTGCCGAGCAGTACGGGGCCCTCGTCATGGTGGACGATTCGCACGCCGTGGGCTTCCTGGGGCGAACGGGACGCGGGACGCCGGAGTATTGCGGCGTGACAGGACGCGTGGACCTCCTCACCGGCACGCTGGGCAAGGCCCTGGGGGGCGCCAGCGGCGGCTATACGAGCGGGCGTCGGGCCATCATCGAACTGCTCCGCCAGAGGTCCCGTCCCTATCTGTTCAGTAACACCCTGTGCCCCTCCATTGCGGGAGCGACATTGCGAGTGCTGGAACTGCTCATGGAGTCGCCGGCCCTGCGGGACAAATTGGAGGATAACACGCGCTTCTTCCGACAAGGCATGGAGAAGCTGGGATTTACCCTCTTGCCGGGCTCGCACCCGATCGTACCGATCATGCTGGGGGATGCGGGGTTGGCGGCGAGATTCGCCGATGCCATGTTGGACCAGGCGGTATATGTGATCGGCTTCAGCTATCCGGTTGTGCCCAAGGGCAAGGCTCGTATCCGCACGCAGATCTCGGCGGCCCATTCCCGCGAAGACCTCCAGTTCGCCCTGGACGCCTTTGCCACGGTCAAAAGGGTTCTGGCGCTGTAAGCACCAGGCGTTTGATCAGACTACGGGAACGCCGAAGGTTGGCTACTCCTGGGCTGCTTGCCGCGTGGCGATGGGTACATACCCAGCCTCCAAGCCCTTCGGCGGCGTCACAATCAAGGCCGGATCAATCTCCGCCAGTTCTCCAATCGCTGGCGGCGCAAGATAGTCACGGTCTTTCGTCCAATGCCGGTGGATCTTCTCCGCCCGTGTCTGCAGGCTCTCCCGCTCTTGGTTCGTCAAATCCGCGTTGAGCAGTGCCGGCTGGTCGGCAAATCGATACCAGTAGTACGTCACTATGCTGCGGTCCCCCAGATGCGCCTGGAAAGGTCCTGCCACAGGGCCGGGCTTCTTCCAGCAACTGGCCGGATCGTCGGGAGTGATGTAGGGTTCGGGGCGATCCTCCACTGGCCGAGGGAAGCTGACCGCAGCCAGTCCTGTTTCAGCCGGAACATCCTTGGGCGGTACCGGAATCCACTGCGACTTGTTATTGCCATCGGTCACCAAGCGGTAATACTCGGGAAGTACCACCAGGGAGCCGTCCTTGGAGTCTTTTCTTGTAACCAGTTGCTCATTCCACCGATACCCGAAGCTGCTGGGATCAGGCGCGATGGGAGTCGCGAAGGAAGTCCAGGCAACCGACACCCTCTTTTCCTTGGGGACAGAGGGCGTATAGATCCTCCAGGTTGCTCCTCCTTTTCCGGGGAAAGTGTACGTAGCGGCCCCCACGGGATTGATGGCGCCGCTGGCCGGGGCCCCGCCTTCCAACCAGGCCTGCACCGCCTCCCAGAGCGCCTTGTTGTTGTAGACGGCGGCGTGGTGCAGGACCATGGAATCGCCTTGCGGCCCTCGGGGGAATGCGGTTGGGGCGATGCGAGCGTAAGTCTCACCCTGAGCGTTCGTGGCTTGGACACTGGGGATATACTGGGTTTCCATCTGCATGGCACGATTGGGTCCGGCCGGGCGGGAATCCAGGAGCATTCCTGCCAGGCGCGGGTCGTCCAGCGTCGTGTGAGACCAGAAGTAAGGGGTGAAGAAGGCCACCGGACCTTTGAAGTTCCGCGTGTTCAGAAACAGCGTCCAGCAATGGTCGCCGGTGGGGACCTTCTTGCCGCCGGTGGTGGATTTGGGCTTCGTGAGCGGCAGCGCCAGGTACCCGTAGCCGAACAGTTGCCCGCAGGTGCCTTGTTTGAGATTCAGGCCGTCGGGGGGCCACAGCAACCAGGGACTGAGTTGCGCCACGCCGTAGTGCCCTTTGGGCTCGTTCCAGTTCCGTCCTTTGCCGGCCCCGGGTCCGTTGGCCCATTCCACAAAATTCGGGGCCACGCCGCCCATGATGAACTTCGGTGTCTCGGTGGCAAACCGCGTATCACGCCACCAACCCAAGCCGCCCTCGATGTCGGAATACATCTTCTCGGGTGCGGGACCGTCATACTGGGCGAACATCCAGGTGCCGAACAGACCCGTCTGAAAACGATGCCCTGGATAGGTCTGCAACAAGGGCCAGGCGGCCGCATAGATGGAGAACCCAGCATTGTACGTCTCTTCTACCTTTTCGTGAGGTACGAGCAGGTACCCGGCCATCTCACCTTTCTCCGTCTGACCGGGGGCGCCGAGCGCGGGCGTCACCAGTAAGGCGAACACGAGAGTCAAGCAGAGCGTGAACATCAAAAAGAACCTTTTCTGCAACATAGGGGAACCTCGAGCGGTTGTTTTTCTTCGTCTATCCGGAATGTGTCACGCAGCTTCATGATCGATACGCCTGCACACTATGTGGTCAACAATACCACGAACGAGATGCGGATGGCAACTTGACTTCTCCAAACGGCCCATTTAGGCTCAGGACGGTGCCGCCAGGCTCACCGTCCTTGGCTTTTACCTGAACCTGTATCGGAAGGAAATCGCGATGGTAGCAGCACGAAGAAGGGCTCTCACGGGTCTTCTGCTCTCACTTGTTCTTGCTATCGCCGTTCGTGGGGCCGTAGTATTCGAGACCGAGTGGTTATCGATTCAGATCGATGACACGGGGGCTGTCCGCGGCCTGGTGGACCGCCGCGGGGGTGTGAACTACGGAGTCCCGCCGCAACCGGCGCCGCTCCTGGCCCTTCGCACCGACGGGCAATTCCAGATGCCCAAGACCCTGCACGCCGAGAAGAGCACAGGGACGCTGACCCTGCAATACGCGGAGGGTGTCACAGCCATAGTGAAGGCGGTGGCCAACACCACTCATGTCACCTTCGAACTCCTCTCCGTCCAGCCACCAGAGAAGGTAGAGGTCGTGGTCTGGGGGCCCTATCCGACTGCCATCAAGGAAGTCATCGGAGAGACGGTGGGGGTCGTACGCAATGACCGTTTTGCTCTCGGCATCCAGGCTTTGAACGTCAAGACCCTCGGAGGGTACCCAACGGCCGAGAATGATATCATGCCGGGACGCGGCGACACGGCCCAGCCCATGGAATTCGGCAGTGTCCTCCAGGCCTTCACCCGCGAGCGCCGCCAGGAGCGGGTCATCTCCAATTGGGGCCATAAGAGCTACCTTGTTCCGGGCTATGACGACGGCGGTGTGATGGGCAGCAAGATCGCCCTGTTTGGCTGTCCGGCAGACCAGGCGCTCAGGACGATCGGCGCGATCGAGCTGGCCGAAGGGCTGCCGCATCCACTAATCGACGGCGTCTGGGGAAAGGTGGCTCCAGGCGCCGCCGCGTCCTATTTGATCGTCGGCTTCGGCGAGGACACCATTGGCGAGGCGATCGCGCTGACGAAACGAGCGGGGCTCCAGTACTTGTATCATGGGGGACCCTTCTCTACCTGGGGCCACTTTCAGCTCAATCCGAGCCAGTTTCCCCATGGTTGGCCAGGCCTGAAGGACTGCGCAGACAAAGCCGCAGCTCAGGGCGTCCGTCTAGGCGCGCATACGCTTTCCAACTTCATAACCACGAACGATCCCTACGTCACACCTGTTCCCGACGATCGCCTGGCGAAGGTCGGCAGCAGCGTCTTGACGGAAGACATCGTTGCCGAGCAGAGGGAGATTCCTGTCGCGGACCCCAAGTGGTTCAACCAGATGGAGAACAACACGCTCAAAACCGTACAGATCGGCCGGGAGTTGATCCTTTACGAGTCGGTTTCCAGGGAGCCGCCGTGGCGTCTGCTGGGCTGCCGACGCGGCGTCTATCAGACCCAGGCCGCGGCGCATCCGAAAGGAACCCTAATTGCCAAGCTGATGGACCACGCCTACAAGGTCTTCCTGACCAACGCGGAACTATCCCAGGAAGTGGCCCGGCGGCTGGCGGATCTGTTCAATCAGACGGGGCTGATGCAGATCTCCTTCGACGGTCTGGAGGGGAATTGGTCCACCGGCATGGGGCAGTATGGGCGTACTCTCTTCGTCACCACTTGGTACGATCATTTGCGTGACGATCTGCGCGGCCGGGTCATCAACGACGCCAGCAATCCCGGGCACTACTTCTGGCACATCTACACGCGGATGAATTGGGGGGAGCCCTGGTACGCCGGTTTTCGCGAGAGCCAGACCGAGTACCGTCTGAAGAACCAGGAGTATTTCCGCCGCAATCTGATGCCCTGCATGCTGGGCTGGTTCAATATGACGGCGCAGACCAGTCTGGAGGACATCGAGTGGCTGCTGGCCCGGGCGGCGGGTTTCGACGCCGGATTTGCCCTGAATACCAGTCTGCGCGTGGTCCAGGATAATGGGCGGGGCGAGAGCATTTTGCAGGCGATCAAGGCATGGGAGACGGCTCGGATGAGCGGGGCCTTCTCGGAATCGCAGAAACGCCGCTTGCAGGATATCCGCCAGGAATTCCACCTGGAAGCGTTGGATGAACATTCGTGGAATCTCTATCCGGTCTATTCCTCCCAGCACACGTTGGCGCAGCAGGTACAGCCCGGTCAGCCCAGCGGGACTACGTGGGAACTGGACAACCTGTACGGGCCACAACCTCTGCAATTCATCCTCCAGGTGTCGGGCGATACGCCCATCTCCGATCTGACGCTGAAGATCGACGATGCAGAGGAGATTCCTGTTCCTGTAACACTCCAGCCGGGGAGTATCCTGAAGTACTCCGGCACCGGACAGGCCGTCGTCTACGATAAGCGTTGGAAGGAGCTGGAGAAGGTGGTCTTGAATCCCTCTGTGCTGAAGGTCGGTCCAGGGCGGCACCGGGTGACCTTTGGCTGTCGTTTCCAAACGGCGGACCAACCGCAGGTGAAGATCGAGTTTCGTTTGGTGGGAGAGGCAGAGAAAGTAGTTGCAGGAGGAACTGGTGAATCGCCGCCCCAGAAAGCCGCGGCGCTGGTCGAGACCTTGTCCGGTCCGCAGGCTGATTCCACGCGCGAAGCGCGATTGGAATCATGGTGGCGGGACGCCAAGTTCGGCCTGTTTGTTCACTGGGGCCCGGCGAGTCTCAGCGGTGCGGAGATCAGTTGGAGCATGAAGGATCGCATTGAAGGGGGACCCCAGCACCAGCGGGTCGAACGCGACGCCTACATGAACCTCTACCGGCAATTCAACCCGGTCAACTTCGACGCGGACGAGTGGATGCGACTGGCCAAAGACGCAGGGATGAAGTACGTGGTGTTCGTGACCAAACATCATGACGGCTTTTCCCTGTGGCCGACCCAGCAAGTGCGCTTTGCCGAGAACGCCGGCTTGCCGCCACACTACAGCATCGCCGATACCCCCTATCAGCGCGATCTCTGTCGGATGATTGCCGACGCCGCTCATCGCCATGGTCTGAAGCTCGGTTGGTACTACTCCACGCGCGATTGGACCCATCCCGAATATCTCCAGGGCGACAACGGCAGCTACAACCGCTATTACCAGGCTCAGGTGCGTGAGCTCCTGAGCAACTATGGCCAAGTCGACATGATGTGGTTCGATCATTGCTTCGGCGACTGGAGCCAGTACACCCTCGCGGACCTTTTCCAGGAAATGTACCGTCTCCAGCCCGATCTGCTGGTTAACGACCGCGCCGCTCGGGGCTTGAAGAATATTCCCGCCGGTGGCGCTACGCAGTTGGTACGAGGCGATTACGATACACCGGAGCAGCGCATCGGCACGTTCCAACATGGGCGGGCCTGGGAGTCCTGTGTAACCATGACCCAGTGCGCCGATGGCGGCGGCTGGTCGTATCGCGCCGACGGGCGTACGCGCACCTTGGAGGAATGCCTCCGCATGCTGGTCAGTACGGTGACCGGAGACGGCAATCTCCTGCTGAACATCGGCCCCCAGCCGGCTGGACGGTTCCAGCCCCAGGAAATTGCCAACCTCCAGGGGATAGGCCAGTGGCTGCGGCGGTTCGGCGAAAGCATCTACGGCACACGCGGCGGCCCTTACCGCAACGGTACCTGGGGTGGTAGCTGCTACAGGGATAGGACGCTCTATCTGCACGTGTTCCAAGGGGCCGGCGAGATGCTACGGCTGGCGCCGTTGCAGGCCAGGGTCCTGCACACTGGTGTGCTTGGCGGTGGTCCGATTGAAGTGGAGCAAAGCGGTGCCGGTCTGACTCTTGTCTTGCCGGCCAACCGGCAGGACACGACCGACACCGTGATCAAATTAGAGTTGGATTCGCCGGCCGAGGACGAGTTCATCAACGGCAGACCGCTGGATGTCTCGCCACTTCTGAGGGACTGACGATGCCGTTGACCATCGTTCCTCACCGGGTTAGCATCAACCTTATCCTGGTACGCGACGCAATTGGCGTTTCTTCGCGTTCGCGTCCGGATGTTATGACAAGTGTAGGGAGGAATCATGAAGGGTTTGAGACCTGTCACCGGCCTGCTGTTGCTCCTGGGGGCCAGTGCCTCGGCGGCGGACACGAAGCTGTGGTATGACCGTCCTGCCGGGAAATGGGAAACCGAAGCGCTGCCGATCGGCAATGGCCGCCTGGGGGCGATGCTGTTCGGCGGGACATCCCGGGAACGCATTCAATTCAATGAAGAGAGCCTCTGGATCGGCGATGAGCAGGACACCGGGGCCTATCAGGCTTTCGGCGATGTGTTCGTCGAGTTCGGCGGGCCGACGGAGACGTCCGCCACAGGCTACCGGCGGGAGCTTGACCTCGAGCGCGCGGTGCACACTGTCACATACAGAAGCGGCGGCGTGTCCTATTATCGGGAGGCGTTCGCCAGTTTTCCCGCCCGGGTCATGGTCTTCCGGTTTACAGCCGACAAACCCGGAATGCTCACCGGCACGGTGGCCTTGACGGACATGCATCTCGGCAAGATTCAGGCCGAAGGCAACCGGTTGACTTCAGCGGGCTCGCTGGCGGGCTATCAATATGAGGGAAACAAACCCTATGCCATCGCCCTGAATTACGAAGCGCAGGTGCTGGTCCTCAACAAGGGTGGCACGGTGGAGGCTACCGGGGATACGATCGCCTTCCAAAAGGCCAACAGTGTGACCTTGCTGTTGGATGCCGGTACGGATTTTGTTCAGGACCGTCACCGGGGTTGGCGGGGCGAAGCGCCGCACCGGGCCATCACGGAGAGACTCAACGCGGCCGCCGGCATCCCCTATGAAGACTTGCTGGCCGCGCACCTCCGGGATTACCAGTCCCTGTTCGGACGTGTGGTGCTTGACCTCGGGCCGGCCGTGGACCTGCCGACGGACCAGCGCTTAGTCAATCTGAACCGGACGCATACCCCGGATCACGGACTGGAGTCGTTGCTGTTCCAGTACGGCCGCTACCTTCTGATCGCTTCCTCGCGTCCCGGCGGCCTGCCGGCGAACCTCCAGGGTGAGTGGAACCAGAGCATCCGGCCGCCGTGGCGCAGCGACTATCATACGGATGTCAACGTGCAGATGAACTACTGGCTCGCCGGTGGCGCCAATCTCAACGAGTGCTTTCGGCCCTACGCCGCGTGGCTCAACTCCATTCGGGAGGTCCGCCACGAGGCGACCGCGGCGGCGTTCCACACGCGGGGCTGGACGATGCGGGCCGAGAACGGCATCTTTGGCGGCTCCACTTGGCAATGGGTCGAGTCGGGCAGTGCCTGGTGCCTGCAAAATGTCTGGGATCACTACGCTTTCACCGGCGACAAGGATTACCTCCGCGCGTTGGCCTACCCCATGATGAAGGAAGTCTGTGAGTTCTGGCTCGACCGTCTCAAGCCCCTGCCCGATGGCACGCTCGTGGCGCCCGACGGCTATTCGCCCGAGCATGGCCCGCGTGAAGACGGCGTCTCGCACGACCAGCAGCTCATCTGGGATCTATTCAACAACACCGTCGAGGCCGCCGACGTGCTCGGCATCGACCGCGAATTCCGCGATGCTCTGGCCGGCAAACGCGACAAACTGTTGGGGCCCAAGATCGGCAGATGGGGTCAGCTCCAGGAGTGGATGGTGGACCGCGACGATCCGAACGACCAGCACCGCCACCTCTCGCATCTGGTCGCGCTGTATCCCGGCCGGCAGATCACGCTCCAGAAGACGCCGGCACTGGCCCAAGCCGCGCGGGTTTCGCTCAACGCCCGCGGCGACGTGAGCACCGGGTGGAGCACCGCCTGGAAAATCAACCTCTGGGCCCGTTTGCACGACGGCGACCGGGCCTACAAGCTCATCGGCAACCTGCTGCGGCTCGTCGGTGACACTCGTGTCAACTACCAGAACGGCGGGGGCGTGTATGCCAACCTCTTCGATGCCCATCCGCCCTTCCAGATCGACGGCAACTTCGGCTACACGGCCGGCGTCGCCGAGATGCTGTTGCAGTCGCACGCCGGAGAGATCGAGCTCCTGCCGGCCCTGCCGAAAGCATGGCCGACCGGTAGAGTCGCCGGCCTGCGGGCCCGCGGCGGATTTGAGGTCGATATTGCGTGGAAGGAGGGCCGGCTCACGGAAGCGGTGCTGCGTTCGCAACACGGAAATCCCTGCACGGTTCGCTATGGCGATCATAGCGTTGTCCTTCGTACTCAAAAGGATGCCGCCTACATACTCGACAGTCACCTGGCAGTCCGGCCGTGACCAGGACTTGACGAGAAAGGAACACTGCAAATGCGATGGGTGCATGCCGTTCTGTCAGGGGCATTTCTGTTGGCGGCATCTTCGGCGATCGTTTCGACGCCCCGGACGTGGGCACAAGACCAAGACTGGAGCCGTCCAGAGAACCTGCCGAGTCCACCGTCCGGCGCACCGGGATTCCCGTCCCGTGCGGCCGATCTCGACGTCCTGCCTGGCTTCCAGAATCCGCCGGCGGGCTACGGGGAGGTGCCGTTCTGGTGGTGGACCGGCGATCCGTTGGACAAGGACCGTCTTTTGTGGCAGATCGAGCAATTGCACCGCCAGGGCGTCACCGGCATGCAGATCAACTATGCCCATCAGGATACACCGGGGTGGCCGACGTACCCGGCCCAGCCGGAAATCTTCTCGGAAGCGTGGTGGCAGATCTGGCAATGGACGGTCGGCCAATGCCGCCAACGGAATATGGGCCTGGGGCTGAGCGGCTACACGCTCGACTGGCCGGGCAAGGACAACCTTTTCGGCCGATTGCTGTACAGCGATTCGCAACTCAACGGTGTCGAGTTGGTTCTGGCGAAGAAGGTCCGTGCCGAGGCGGGTCAACCCCTGAGACTGGACCTTCCTCCGGATGTTCTGATGGTGCAGGCCCATCCTCTGAGGGACGGTAGAGTCGAGCCCACCGGCACCGGCCTGATGGATCGGGTGAAGGACGGTCGCCTGGAGTGGCTGCCGCCGGACGGAGCCTGGCAGGTGTACGTCTTCTGCGCGCGGGCCAAGCCCCTGACGCTCAATCCCCTACATCCGCAGGCGGGGCAGAAGGTCATCGAGCGGTTCTTTCAGCCGTGCGAGGATCACGCCCCGGGCGGCACGTCGGCGGGCCTCAACTACTTCTTCCAGGACGAATTGCAGTTCGGTGTGGCCGGACGTATCTGGGGGGCAGACTTTGAAGAGGAGTTCCGAACGCGCAAAGGATATGATCTGCTGCCGGTGCTGGCGGCTTTGTTCGAGGACATCGGGCCGGTCACGCCCAAGGTCCGGCTCGACTACGAGGACGTCAAGATCCAGCTTACGGAAGAACGGTATTTTCGGCCGATCTTCGATTGGCACTGGAAACGTGGCCTGATCTATGCCTGCGATCCGGGCAGCCGCGGTCAGAATCCGGTGGAGTTTGGCGATTACTTCCGCTGCGTGCGCTGGTACACCGCCCCCGGCCATGATACGCCGGGCGACTCGGCCCATCTCATCAAAGACAAGGTCTCCAGCTCCATCGCCCACCTTTACCAGCGTCCGCGCGTCTGGGTCGAAGGCTACCATAGTCTTGGCTGGGGCGCGACCCCGGCGACGCTGATGAAAGCCACCTGCGAGAATTACCTCTTCGGCTGTACGCTGCTGAACCTGCACGGCTTGTATTACACCACCCATGGCAGCTTCTGGGAATGGGCCCCGCCGTGCTATCACTTCCGCATGCCTTATTGGGAGCACATGGGGGTCTTTCTGAAGTACTTCGAGCGGCTCTCCTATCTGCTCAGCCAGGGCGTGCACTGTTGTGACGTGGCGATTATGTACCCCGTGGCCCCGTTGCAGGCGGGCCTGGGCGGCAGGGAGGCGACGGACACAGCCTTCGAGACCGGCCGGCGTCTAATGGCGGCCGGGATCGACTTCGACTTCATGGATTTCCAGTCGCTGGCCCGCGCCGAAATCCGTGAGGACCGGCTGCACGTCTCCGGCGAGGCTTACCGCGTGCTCGTGCTGCCGGCGTTGCGGGCGGTGGAGTGGTCCACGATCCAGAAGGTCCGGGACTTCGCCTCCTCCGGCGGCATCGTGATCGGGGTCGGCCCGTTGCCTCAGGCAAGCAACCGAGCGGGCCGCGACGATCCGGAATTGAATGCCGTCGTAAAGGACCTCTTCGAACGGGCTGGTGGCTTGGCCTTGGCTCGCCCGGAGCAGGTGCCGGGACAGGTCGAGAGCCTGGTGCCGCGTCAAGTCCAAGCCGCTGCGCCCGTGAAGGTTCTGCATCGGCGCATCGGCCCGCGCGACGTATACATGGTGCTGGGAGCGATCAAGGGCTCGGAATGCACCTTCCGGTCGCGGGGCCGGGTCGAGTTGTGGGACCCTTGGACAGGCCGCAATCGTCCTTTGCACGTCGTCTCTCAGACTGCCGACGGCACGAAGATCCGTATGCCACTGGAAGATTACGAAGCCCAAGTGATCGTATTCTCTCCCGGAGCCAGTCCGACGGAAACGATGACATCCGGAGATACGGCCACCACGTCGATTGCTCTCGACGGACCGTGGGAGTTCGAGCTCAAACCCACGCTGGACAACCGCTGGGGCGATTTCCGTCTGCCGATTACCGAAAAGACGATCGGACCGGAAGCCCGGAGCTTCCGCTATGCCGAGCCGCACGAGGCAGATACGGGCTGGGAGGTTTCGGACTTCGATGATTCGCATTGGTCCCGCGTCACCTGCGGCTTCGGTCAACAATTCTGGAAGTTGGGCCCCCTGCCCGATGACGCGGATACCGCCGCACTGGATTCTCGGTTGGCGTCGCTGCGCCAGGTGGACCCTGCGCTCCCGGTGGACGTGGGCGGCAGATCTTATCGGTGGACTCCCTACGCGTTCTCGTGGCGCTGGGGTGTGGAAGGGGACCCGGGCCATCAGGGCTATCACGGCCTGAAGGAGAACGTCACCGACGACTTTATCTGTCTCGGCAAGCCCAAGAGCGGCCTGAACGAAACGCTGTACACGCGTGAGGACGGCGGGGGACGTTATTACCTCTGGACGTCCACCGTGGTCCCGGAAGCCGGGCGGGTGAACCTGAGGGCCGGAGGTCTGAAGCCGGCAGCGGTCTACCTGAACGGGGAGAAATCCGAGGAGTCTGTCTTGCCTGTGGCCGGCGTCAATCCGCTCTTACTCCGCTACGATCAGCCGGGACGGGGGCATTTTGTGCTCGAACGGGTCGGCGCACCAGAACCGGAAGAGCGAACGCCGCTGGCCATGACTTGGTACGACCGGCCCGGTGTCGTGCCCTTTGATGCCCGCAGCGGTGCGACACAACCGGTGGGCTGGTACCGCTTCGCGGCCCCGCCCGGACTGCGGGCGATGAGGATAGCCTGCCATGGCATGCCGGGGGCGTGGGTTGAGGGGCAGCCCATGCACATGGAGAAGCAACAGTCATGGGCGGGAGGGCTCGCACAATACCGTGCCGTGGCGGCCCGACCGGTTTCCGGCATGGCGCAAGTCGCTCTGCGGATCGAGCAGCAACGCGGCTACTATGGTGGATCGGCGCTCCCGGAGCCGATCCAGTTTGAGTGCGGTCCAGGGCAGATGGCGGCCGGTGACTGGTCCAAGGCGGGTGCGCTGGAATGCTACTCGGGCGGCGCCTGGTACCGTCGGACGGTGCCGTTGGCGGCCGAGCAGGTTCGAGGTCGGATCCTGTTGCACCTGGGCGATGTGGTTGCCACGGCCGAAGTCCGCGTCAACAGCCGTGTCGCCGGCATCCGCGTCGCGCCGCCGTGGACGGTGGACATCAGCGAGTACGTCCAGGCGGGCGAGAATCGGCTCGAAATCCTTGTTTACAATACGCTGGCCAACCACTATCTGACGATCCCAACTCGCTACCGCGGCTCGCTCCGCTCGGGGCTGATCGGTCCCGTCCGTTTGGAAATCCGGCCCGTGGAGTGAGGTCTCTGGAATACTTGGAGACAGGAGCTTGCATGAACCGACGACATTTTCTTCAGACCGTAACGACACTGGCAGCCGCTTCCGCGCTGCCGGCTTCCTCTGCTTCGAACGCCGGGAAGACGCCGCCCGCTGCCAAGCCGCGCGGCATCCCGCGCTTTGGCGATGGGCGGGACTGGTTCTTTGAGCGGCGCTGGGGCCTCTTTCTGCACTGGGGCATCTACGCCGTCCCCGGCTGGCACGAGCAGCACCAGTGGCGGGCCCGCGTGCCTCGGGCCGAGTACGTCAAGCTGGCGCGGCAGTGGAACCCGACGAAATTCGATCCTGAGGCCTGGCTGGATCTGGCGGAAGGCGTCGGGATGAAGTACGTCTGCCTCACGACCAAGCACCATGACGGCTTTTGCCTGTGGGACACGAAGCAGACCTCCTTCAACACGATGAACACACCGTATAAGCGGGACATCCTCGGCATGCTCGCCGACGCCTGCCACAAGCGCCGGATGCCGCTGTGCTTGTACTACTCGATTGCGGATTGGAATCACCCGAATTATCCCAACCAAGGGCGGCACCACGAATTGCCCCCGCAGCCGCAGGATACGCCGGATTGGGGTAAGTACCTCGAATTCCTTCAAGCCCAGGTCCGCGAGCTGTGCACGAACTACGGCGCGATTCACGGCTTCTGGTGGGACATGAACGTACCCAAGCACCAGGACCCCTCGATCAACGCGATGATCCGTAAGCTCCAGCCCAAGGCGGTCATCAACAATCGTGGCTTCGACGAGGGCGACTTCGGCACGCCCGAACGGGATTACGAGCGGATTG
>JAMCWO010000207.1:0-3209 GCA_023481165.1 Planctomycetota bacterium
GGCGATGATCTGTACAAGGGGCGTGGTGGGAGAACTCGCCGTAGTATTTCGCCAGCAGGCCCGAGCCGTAGCTGCCGACAGCCGTGGAGCCGAACCAGCAGCCCATCATCAGCCCGCGCATCCGGGCCGGGGCCACCTTCGAGACGTACGATAACCCCATGGGGGAGACGAGGAGCTCGGAGACGGTCACTGCGAAGTAGGAGGAGATCAGCCACCAGGGCGACATGATATTCTGATCCAGGTCACCGCCGGCCCGTGCGGCGAAGACCATGATGAGCACGGAGAATCCCATGACTGCCATGCCGGCGAAGATCTTCGAGGCACTCGACGGTTCCAGTCCCTTCTTCCGCATCCGGGCGAATATCGCCACGAGCACAGGAGTCAACAAAAGGATGAAGAGTGGGTTGAAGACCTGGTACGTCTCCGGCTTCAGTGAGAACGAAAGGGCGGATGAGCGCAATCCGAAAGCGGAGACCAGAAAAGACGGGAGGGGAATCGTCAGGGAATAGGGTGCGGTCGAACGTTCTGCGAACAGAGTGAGAGACGAGCCGTTCTGGTAGAAGGCCACCCAGAAGAAGATGGCGATGAGGAAGAGGGTGAACAGCGAGGCGATGCGTTGCCAGTCCTCGGCGCGGGAGCCGACGGCAACACTCTGTCCGGCTGACGCGGTGGCCTTCAGGCCGCCGGCATGCGCCGGGACCAGGTGCCTTCGCCCGATCTGGAAGACGAACAGGGAAATGGCCATCCCCACGGCGGCCGCCGCGAAGGAGAGATTGTAGCTCCCGTAGCGGACGCTGATGAACGTGGCTGCCAGCGGCGCCAGGGCGGCGCCCAGGTTCACTCCCATGTAGAAGATATTGAAGGCGGCATCCTTGAACTGGCTGCCCTCCTCGTACAGATTGCCGACAAGCACGGAGATATTGGCCTTGAACAACCCGGTTCCCACCGCCACCAAAAGCAGGCCGACATAGAACAAGGCAAGTCGTTGCAGAGAGGAAAAGGTCAGGGCGGCGTAGCCGAACATCATCAGGACCGCCCCCAATCGGATCGTATGACGCTGGCCGAGGACGCGATCGCCCAGAAACCCGCCCAAGATCGGGATAAAATAGACCATCCCCAGAAAGGCGCCGTAGAGGCTCCCCTTGCGCTCATCGTTCCACCCCAGACTCTTGTCCATGTAGAGATAAAAGATGGCCATCATGATGTAGAAGCCGAAGCGCTCCCACATCTCGGTGAAGAACAGGACCATCAGTCCGCGGGGGTGATTCTTGAGCATGGGCGTCCTTCCAACAATTCCGTGAACTTCTTCCAGGCTGTTCCGGGTAATCCTACCATGAAGCAAGGAAAAGTCCAAGTGCAACTGTTGGCAGGGGCATGGGATACCGTGAAACCCCTCTCATCGCCGACCATCCGCACCTTGACAAGCGATAGGGCGTACTGTACACTGGTGTACAATTATGGTCAGGAGTCCGCACATGAAGACGATAACCTTTACGGAGTTTCGCAAGCGCGCTTCGGGCGTGTTTTCCGATGTTGAAAAAGGGGAGAGTTTCCTGGTGCTGCGCCACGGCAAGCCGGTGGCCGAGATTTCTCCTGCCTCGGAGGATCGCCACATCAGGCCCTCGTGGAAGCAACCGAGGCAGCGGTTGACCATCAAAGGGGCGAGCTTGTCGGCCACGATTCTCGAGGAGCGCAGGCGTGAAGACGTTCTTTGATTCCTCCGCCTTCGTGAAGCGGTACATCGAGGAAATGGGCAGCCGGGACGTGGAGGCATTGTATATGGCGGCCACAGAGCTTGCCCTGAGTATCGTCTGCATTCCGGAGGTCCTCTCCGCCCTCAACCGGCGCGTTCGCGCACGAGATCTCTCGCACCAGCAATACGAAACGGCAAAGGACAGCATGTTTGAGGATGCCTACGATGCCATGATCGTCAATCTCACGCCGGAGGTTGTCTTGACCTGCATAACCATTCTCGAAGCGAATGCGATACGCGCGATGGACGCGCTACACGTCGCGTGTGCGGTCCAGTGGGGAGCAGAGTTGTTCGTCACGGCAGACAAGAGGCAGATCTCCGCGGCGAGAAAAGCGGGTCTGCAAACGAGGCTCATTTGAAACGGCGAAGCGCCGATCAGAGATTCATCGGCAGGCCGCGGTCGCGGAGGTATTCTTTGATCTGGGTGATGGTGTAGTTGCCGAAGTGGGTGATCGAGGCCATCAGAACCGCGTCGGCGCCGCCTGTGACGACCGCATCATACAGGTGGTCGAGCGTGCCGGCGCCGCCGGAGGCGATGACGGGGATATTGACCGCATCGGAAACGGCGCGGTTCAACTCGTTGTCGTAGCCGGCCAGCGTGCCGTCGGCATCCATGCTGGTCAGGAGGATCTCGCCGGCGCCGAGTTGCTCGCCGCGCGCCGCCCATTCGACCACGTCGACGTCCGTCGGCTCCGAGCCGGCCTTGACGCAGACCTGCCAGTGGCCGGGGCGCATCTTGGATCGGCGGGCATCAATGGCGAGAACGACGCATTGGTTGCCGAACCGCCGGGCGGCTTCCGCAATCAGATGGGGATTCTGCACGGCGGCGGTATTGACGGACACCTTCTCGGCGCCGCTGCGCAACAATTCGTCGATCTGCTCAATCGTTCGAACACCGCCCCCGACGGTGAAAGGGATAAACACGTTGTCCGCCACCCGCCGGACCATCTCAACAATGGTCTTGCGGGAGCGGATGGTTGCCGTGATGTCCAGGAACACCAGTTCATCCGCCCCGGTATCGCTGTAGCGTGCCCCCAGCTCGACCGGGTCGCCGGCGTCGCGCAAGTTCAGAAAGTTGACGCCCTTGACGACGCGGTTGTCTTTCACGTCGAGACACGGGATGATTCGCTTGGTCAGCATGGTCAAAGGGTCTCAAGTCCGTAGGGTGGGCTGTGCCCACCATTTTGTTTCGCGCGCCTTTGCGGGAGTTGGTGGGCACAGCCCACCCTACGTCAAACTTGTCTCCTGCAAATCTCATAGAAGGTCTTCAGCACTTGCAGTCCTTGGGGGCCGCTCTTCTCCGGGTGGAACTGCACGCCGTAGATATTGGCCTTCTGAATCGACGCGGCCAGCGGGAAGCCGTAATCGGTGCAGGCGATCTTCGCCTGCGGGTCCTGAACCTGGACGTGGAACGAGTGCGCGAAGTAGAAGTGCTTCGCCGGCCCCAGATCGGAAG
>JAMCWO010000207.1:3219-5799 GCA_023481165.1 Planctomycetota bacterium
GTCCATATCCTCGGGTAACTCCACCAGGTTCCAGCCCATGTGCGGCACAGTCTGCTGGGGTGGGATCGGGACCACCTTGCCTTGGACCAGCCCCAGACCCCGGTGCGGACCATACTCGCAGCTTTCGTCGAAGAGCAACTGGTGCCCGACGCAGATGCCCAGGATGGGCTTGCCTGTGGCCGCCGCCTTCTTCACCGGCTCAGCCGCCGCGCCCAGGGCCTCCATCGCGTATCCGAAAGCGGCCACGCCGGGCAGAACCAGACCCGCCGCTTTTTCAAGCTCTGCCGGATCACGGCTCAACTGGGCGTCGCATCCGATATGTTGCAGTGCATTGCAGACACTCCGGACGTTACCGACGTTGTAGTCAATGACGACGATCATCTTAAGGGTTGTACCTGTCGCGGTTTATGTCGTCAATTGAGAATCTGCGATATGCGTCTTCACGAGGAAGGAACGGGTGTGGGGCGATTCTCCGGTTTGCTGTAGTTCTCGATGTGTTTGCCCGGCTATGGGAAGGCTTCTTCCGATTTTCTGTGGAGCATGAGCCCGAAAATGTCGATGGAATAGAGTCGTGGGCGGATCTGGAGAGTATAATCAGGGAAGTCTCTATGTGTGGCATTGTGGCTTATCTGGGGAAGAAGGCGGCTCAGCCGATCTTGATCGAGAGCCTCAAGCGGCTCGAATACCGGGGGTATGACTCCGCCGGCATTGCGCTGCTGCAAGGGGACGGCCTCTGCGTTCAGAAGACCAGTGGCCGGATCAGTGTCCTGGAACAGATTCTGCCCCCGCCGCGCAGCATCGATACGGTGGGCATCGCGCACACCCGCTGGGCCACCCACGGGGTGCCGAATACCGTCAATGCCCACCCGCACGCGGATTACACCGGCAAATTCGCGGTAGTCCATAACGGGATCATCGAGAACTACAGCACGTTGAAGACGTGGCTGCAAGGCGAGGGAATCCCCTTCCTCAGCGAGACGGACACGGAGGTCCTCTCCAACCTGATCGGGTACCTCTACGCCAGTGACGAGCCGTCGGAGCGAGGCCACGGACGGCACCGGTTCGAATGGGCCGTGCAGCAGGCCCTGCAGAGGCTCCACGGGACCTTTGGGGTGGCGATCCTCTGCGCGGATTTCCCGGACACGCTCATCGGCGCCAAGCGGGGCAGTCCGCTGATTCTGGGTGTCGGCAGCGACGAGTACATCCTGGCCTCCGATGCCGCCGCCATTGTCGAGCACACCACCCAGGCGATCTACCTGGCCGACAACGAGATGGTGTTGGTCGGGTCGGAGGGATTCCATACCAAGACCATCGACAATGTCGTGGTGGCCAAGGACCTCAAGCGGATCGAGTTCTCCCTGGAACAAATCGAGCTGGGCGGCTTCGAGCACCACATGCTCAAGGAGATTTTCGAGCAGCCGGAAGCGCTCAGCACCTGCCTGGGCGGCCGAATCGACAAACAGTGCGGCAAGATCGTGCTCGGCGGCATCGCCAACCACCTGCGGGCCCTGACGCAGGCCAAGCATATCATCTTCACCGCGTGCGGCACCGCCTTCCACGCCGGCTTGGTCGGGGAGTTCCTTCTCGAACACCTGGCGCGCATCCCGGCCGAGACGGAGTATGCCAGTGAGTTCCGCTACCGCAATCCGATCATCGGCGACGACACGATCGTGATCGCCATCAGCCAGTCCGGCGAGACGGCGGATACCCTGGCGGCGGTCGAGCAGGCCAAAGAGCGCGGGGCGACCGTGCTGGGAATCGTCAACGTCGTCGGCTCTTCCATCGCCCGGGCGACCGATGCCGGCATCTATCTGCACGTGGGGCCGGAAATCGGCGTCGCGAGCACCAAAGCATTCACGGCTCAGGTGGCGGTGCTGAGCATGCTCGCCATCGAGGTGGGGCGACGGCGCCATCTCAGCAGCGATGCCGCCGCCCGGTGCATCCATGAGCTTGGGAAAATCCCCGAAAAGATCCGCACGATCCTGGACCAGTCGGACCATATCCGCGAGATCGCGGCAGCCAACGTCGACCGGGAGAACTGGCTTTTTCTGGGTCGGGGGTTCAACTATCCTGTGGCGCTGGAGGGCGCCTTGAAGCTCAAGGAGATCAGCTACATTCATGCCGAAGGTCTGCCGGCGGCCGAGATGAAGCACGGTCCGATCGCTTTGATCGCGGACGGCATGCCCGCGGTGTTCATTGCCACGGCAGGGCCGCAATACGACAAGATCATGGGCAACATCCAGGAAGTTCGGGCCCGGGGCGGCAAGATCATTGTCGTGGCCACCGAGGGCGACAACGAGGTTCGGCGCTGTGCGGACCATCTGATTACGATTCCGGAGTCGTCGGAACTCTTCCAGCCGCTGTTGACGGTAGTTCCGCTGCAACTGCTGGCCTATCACGCCGCGGTGCTGCGCGGCCATGATGTCGACAAGCCACGGAATCTGGCCAAAAGCGTGACGGTGGAATGATTTGTGATTGTTGAAGTGTGATGTTTGAAGTAAATCAAAAATCAACAATCAGCAATCATAAATCGATTCGCGCCTTCACTCTCATCGAGCTGCTGGTCGTGATTTCCATCAT
>JAMCWO010000206.1 GCA_023481165.1 Planctomycetota bacterium
TGCCGGTAGCCAAGAACGGCGGAACGGACGGCTCAGAGCCTGGCGCCTTACGTCGACGCCCCGCAGGAGCGGGAACTCTGGACAGCCATTCAGGAGGAGCTCAAAGATCTCGATGAGCGGCCCGCGGCTCCTGCCCTGACAGCAGAAGTGGAGGCATGGCCGGCCAGCGGTCTGTCATCTTTGATCCGTCACTTTGAGGCGCAAGACGAGATCCAAGTGCAGAACTCGATCATGGCCGCCGATCATCTGCGGGGGACCGTCAGACTCTGGACGCTGGGTCTTTCTGCAGGTACGGCGGTCTTGCTACTCAGCGGGGCCGAGGAGTTCATCCGACGCGTCGTTCGTCCGGCGTTGAACGTGACCCGCGCCGCCGAAGCTTTCGGCCAAGGCGATTTCTCCGTCAGGACGCCGATCCTGTACCACGATGAACTGGGCGCCCTGGCGCGGACGTTCAACAACATGGCCCGCGATATCGCCGACCGCGAGAAGGATCGGCTCCAGTTCGTGGCCATGGTGGTGCACGACTTGAAGAACCCTATGCTGGCCATCGACATGGCCGTCCGCATGTTGTTCGCCGCCCAAACCGCCGAGGAGCAGCGTCGTTCTTACCTGGAAGGCATCCGCGATGAGGTGGCGCGAGTACGCGGCATCATCCGGGACCTCACCGATGACATCCAGGTTGTGAACGGCCGCTTCTCCATTCGTAAAGCCGAGGTAGACGTGAGTGTGTTGGTCCAGCGGTTCGTGGAAAGGCAGAGCAGGGCGTTCGCCGACCACGACATCACGGTGAACACAGAGGAAGGTTGCATCATCCAGGGCGACGCGGAGAGAATCGAGCGCGTGCTCACGAATCTGGTCTCGAATGCGGTCAAATACAGCCCGCCCAACACCCGCGTGGCGTTGCAGGTTGAGAAGAGGGGTTCGTGGGCGGTGCTGACCGTCTCCGATCAGGGACCGGGCATCGCGAAGGAGGATTTGCAGGTGCTCTTTCAACCTTTTGGCCGGGGGCGATCCGCCCATAGCCTTGCCGAAGGCACAGGGATGGGGCTTTACGTCGTCAAGCAGATCGTCGAGGCCCACGACGGCACGATTGAAATCCGGAGTGAGCCCGGCCACGGTGTCACGTGTGAGATTCAACTACCGCTGGCTCCAGCCGCCTAGGGCGGATCGACGAGGCATAGCGGCAGAACTTCCAACGAAAGAAGAAACGCGCCTTGACAAAGGAACATTACGAACCTATGTCCTGATTTACGGAAAGGCGCTTCGCCCGGAGGGCGGGGCCGTGGGAATGGAAGGAGAGCAAGAATCATGAACGTTGCCATACCTGTTGTCCAGGATCGCGGCTGGGGAGAGCCCGGTATACGGGCACTGACGCTTGTGGCGGCCACGCCGGCGGTCATTCCTGCCACCCCTGAGGCGGGGGCAGCGGTGCGGCAGAGAACCGAATTATGGATGGTACCTCGTTGTAGGATGATCCGTCTGATTGGGGAACCCATCGATGCGACGCATGACGGTGAATCTCGTTGTGGACCTGATCGGTTTCGTGAATCTGCTCCTGTTAGCGGCCACCGGTGCCATCATGAGATGGGTATTGCCGCCGGGCTCGGGCGGCGGGCGCGGGCATGGCTTTCGCGGAGGCCGCGGCCTCGGCCCCGGTGGTGATCAGGTCGGGCAACTGTTCGGCCTCGGCCGCCACGACTGGGGCGATGTTCACTTTGTTCTGGCACTACTGTTCATCTTCCTGATCCTGGTACACCTCATCCTGCACTGGACTTGGATCAAGACCTGTACGAGATCGATCCTGTTTCCCTCCCGTAAAGCCCCTTGTGACCGCCCCGACGAGCCGGGTCCCCCATGAGGGGAGCAGGAGCCGCGCGGTCGCGGTTTTTCATGAGATTGGAGAACCTCCGGGCCGGTAGAGGGGTACTTGGTACATGCTCCGGCTACAAGGCCTGCTTCCAGGCCCCTAGGACGGTGGTGCGACCAGGCTGCGCGTCGGGCCCCCGGCACCGCTGCACAGCAGGGATTGTCAGCCGGGTTCTATGAGCGTTGCCTGGCCTTTGACTCTTCAGGGAGAAACCACGACAATGGATAGGCTCAGGCGTGCAACGAGAAGAACTCCCCACCTGTGGGATTCCATGCGCAAAGGTTTTCAAACCGCCGTTCAAGAAGTGAGTAAGCTCTGGCAGACCCCCGTGATCCGCCCGGTTGGGGAGGCCCTGGTATTGATGGCGGTGCTGATTGTGCTGATGCTGTGGCTGTCCGGGGCGTTCATCGACAAGATCCGAGCGGGTACGTCTGTGGCACAGCCGCCCTCGGCCGTGAGATCCGGAGGATCACCCCTCGGGACGAGATTACCACAGAAGAGCCAAGCCGTCGAGATACGGATATTTCCTTTGACGGTGGACCAGGTGGGCACCGTGCAGACACGCACGCGGGCCGAAGTGGCCGGGCGGATCATGGCGCAAGCGCGCGAGGTCGACGTACATGAGGGCCAGCAGGTGATTGGGCCGGAAGCCGGGAAGGAGGGCAAAGCGACCGTGCTGGCACGATTGGACAGCCGGGATATCGAGGCGAAGCTCAACCAGGCGCAGACTCAGGTCACCGCTGCCGAAAAGACCTTGGCTGGAGCAGAGGCACAACTGGCGGCTGCGCAGGCTCAGCAGCAAGTCACCGAGGCTCAAGCCGAACAGGCCCTTACCGATTTCAAACGCATGGAAAGCCTGTCCGCCAGCGGGGCGGCGACGCCGCAGCAGCTTGACCACGCCCGGGCCCAGAAAGACGTGGCCGAGGCCCAGGTCCGGGCGGCCGTCCAGCAGGTGGTGGCGGTCCGCAGCGATGCCGCACGCTTAGAGGCCCAGAGGGAGCAGGCGATCGCGGCCGTCCGCGAGGCTCAGGTGATGTTGAGCTACACGACCATTGAAGCCCCGTTCAGCGGGCGGGTAGTACGCAAGACCATCGATACTGGCGACATGGTCATGCCGGGCCAGCCCTTGTTCGTCATCGAGACCTCCGCCGAGCCGGAGTTTCACGCCGTCATTGCGGAATCGCTGGTCGCAGGGATGAAATTCGACCAGAAGATCGGCGTGCGAATCGATGCCATCGGGCAGACATTGCCGGGGACCGTTCGAGAGATCGTTCCGCAGGCGGACCCGCGCACCCGAACGCTGCTCGTCAAGATCGCGCTGCCGCCGCAGCCGGGTTTGGTCAGCGGACAGTTCGGCAGGTTGGCGGTCCCCACGGGGACCTATCAGGCGATGGTGATTCCGGCGCGGGCGGTTCGCCAGGTCGGGCAGCTTCAACTCGTGGATGTCGTCGATGATCAAGGCGTTTCGCACCGGCGATTCATCATCCTCGGCCGGTCGCATGACGATCTGGTGGAAGTGCTCAGCGGCCTCCAGCCGGCCGAGCAGGTTGTCATTCCCTGAAGAACACCCGCACGCGAAGGAGCCTGAGCCGGTTCATGACTGAAACAACGAAAGACATGGAGCACACGACACCTCCTTCGACGCCGGCAAACGCCGGTCATGACTGGATGACGCGGATTGTTGAGACGTTTCTTAAAGGCAATCTGTCGGTCCTGCTGATCATCCTGAGTCTGTTCGCGGGGGCGGCGTCGCTGCTGATCACGCCGCGTGAGGAAGACCCGCAAATCATCGTGCCGATGGCGGATGTAATGATCTCCATGCCTGGGGCCGAGGCGGCGGAAGTGGAGCGGCAGATCTCCACACGACTGGAAAAGCTGCTCTATCAGATCCCCGGCGTGGAGTACGTCTACTCGACGAGCATGCCGGGCCAGGCCGTGGTGACCGTCCGTTTCTACGTGGGCCAGGACCTGGAACGAAGCTGGGTCAAGCTGCACAACAAGATCCAGGCGAATGTTGACCAGGTGCCCCCGGGCGTCACAGGCTGGATCGTCAAACCCGTCGAAATCGACGATGTGCCCATCGTCAGCCTGGCCCTGTTCAGCCCGACCTACACCGACTACGAGTTGCGGCGGATGGCGGAGGAGTTGGAGATCCGCCTGCAAGGCGTGAAGAACGCCGGCCGGACGTATGTGGTGGGAGGTCGGCCCCGGGAGATCACGGTCCAGCTTTCGCCCGGGAGAATGGCAGGCCATAACGTAACTCTCTGCGATATTCAACGGGCCCTGCAGGGAGCCAATGCCTCGCTCCTGAGCGGTGAGTTGGTGCAGATGGATCAGGCGGTCCGGCTTCAGGCCGGCCAGTTCCTGCAGACCGCCGAGGCGGTTGAAAATCTCGTGGTCAGCGTCAACGACCAGCGGCCGGTATTCCTCAAGCAGGTAGCCGAGGTCCAGGACGGTCCGGCGGAGGCCACGACGTACTCGCGCATTGCGTTCGGACCTCAGGCCTACACGAACTACGACCCGTTCGGGGAGGCGGAGGCGATGCCCGCCGGGATCGCGCGGCAACAGGATTATGCCGCCGTGACGGTGGCGGTCGCCAAGCGCAAGGGAACGAACGCCGTGGTCGTGTCGGAGGATGTCAAGAAAGCGGCCCTGGCGTTTCAAGAGGAGGTCTTGCCGGCCGATGTCCACATGCGCGTGACACGCGATTACGGCCATACCGCCAACGAAAAGGTCAACGATTTGATCGAGGCGTTGTTGGTGGCCATCGCCATCGTTGTGGCGCTGCTGGCCTACAGTCTTGGCTGGCGTGAGGGGCTGATTATCGCGGTGGCCGTGCCGATCACGTTCAGCATCACGCTGCTGATCAACCTGCTCCTGGGCTACACGATCAACCGCGTGACCCTCTTTGCACTGATCCTGTCGCTGGGCCTGGTGGTCGATGACCCTATCGTGGACGTGGAGAACATCCACCGGCATTTCGCCATGCGGCTGCTCGATCCATATCGGGCGATCGTGCGGGCGGTGAACGAGGTCCGGCCGCCGATCATTCTGGCGACGCTGGCGGTCATCATCTCGTTCGTGCCGATGTTCTTCATCACGGGCATGATGGGGCCGTACATGGCCCCCATGGCGCTGAACGTGCCGATTGCCATGCTCATGAGCCTGCTCGTGGCTTTTACGATCACCCCTTGGCTGAGCTATCTGTGCCTGCGAGCCACCGCCCAGCGGACCCACGGCAAAGCCTTCATCCTGGAGGAAAGCTGGCTGTACCGCGCGTATCGGGCGGTGATGATGCCAATCTTTGGTCGGCGGTCCTTGCGTTGGGGCATTCTGGGAGCCATCGTGCTGCTGCTGGTCTTCGCCGGCCTGTTGGTCCTGTGGCAGGCGGTGCCGCTCAAGATGCTTCCCTTCGACAATAAGAGCGAACTGCAGGTCGTGATTGATATGCCGGAGGGCACGACCCTCGAGGCGACGGAAGCCGTGGCCCAGGATTTTGCCGAGTACCTGACGGGTCTGCCCGAGGTGACGGACGTGACGACCGCGGCTGGGATGAGCAGTCCGATGGACTTCAACGGACTGGTCCGGCATTACTATCTCCGGCAGGGGGCCAACGTGGCGGACGTGCGCTTCAATCTGGTGTCCAAGAAACGCCGGGCGCAGCAGAGTCACGCCATTGCCTTGCGTATCCGCAACGACCTTCAGGCGATCGCGGCGAAGAACGGGGCGAACATCAAGATCGTCGAATCGCCGCCGGGACCGCCGGTCATCAGTACGCTGGTGGCCGAGGTGTATGGCTCGGTCGGACAGTCCTACCGCGACCTGGCGGCCGGGGCCCGCCGCGTCCGGCAGCTCATGGAGACGACGCCGAATGTCGTGGATGTGGACGACGTGCTGGTGGCGCCGCAGAAGCGGCTGCGCTTTGTGGTGGACCGCACCAAGGCGGCTCTGAACGGCATCACCGATTCCCAGATCGCCCAATTGCTCGATGGCGCGGTACAGGGCGCAAAACCGGCCTCGCTGCGCCTCGGGGATCAGGTCAATCCGGTGTCGATCACGTCGCGGCTGCCGCGGGACCAACGCAGCCATGTCCACCAACTCGGGCAACTGACGGTGCGCGGCACCAGCGGCGAAGCCGTCCCGCTGGTCGAGCTGGGCCGCTTTGAAGAGACCGTGATCGATCAACCTATCTATCACAAGAACCTGCGGCCGGTGGTGTATGTCTTTGGCGATACTGCGGGCCTGCCGCCGCCGGTGGCGGTATTCCAATTGGAGCGCAAGGTGCACAACGAGTCCGCCTTGAGCCACCTGACGGTCAAGTGGGCCGGAGAGGGCGAGTGGGAAATCACCATTCGCGTCTTCCGCGACCTGGGGATCGCCTTTGCCGTGGCTGTGCTGGGCATCTACGTCCTGCTGCTGTACCAGACCCAAAGCTATCTCCTGCCGGCGATTCAACTGGTCGCCTTGCCGCTGACAGTGATCGGCATCATGCCGGGTTTCTGGCTGCTCAACGTGCTGACCGCGAAGGACGTAGGCGGTTGGAGCGACCCGGTCTACTTCACCGCGACCGCGATGATCGGGATCATCGCGCTGTCCGGCATCGCCACGCGCAACGCGATCCTGTTGATTGAGTTCGTGGAAGAGCGCAAGAAGGAGGGCAAGCCGCTAATGGATTCGCTGCTCGCCGCCGGCGCCCTGCGGACCCGGCCGATCCTGCTGACCTCGGTGGCGGCCATGCTGGCGGCCTGGCCCATCACGCTGGACCCGATCTTCTCCGGCTTGGCCTGGTCGCTGATCTTCGGCCTGCTCGTCTCGACGCTCTTTACGCTGGTGGTCGTGCCGATGATCTACTTCATGGCTTACGTCAACCCTCGGGGACACCAATCTGCGGCCGAATAATGGCCGGAGCACGCTTCACTGAGAGTGCCGGGGTTCGAACCCGGGACCTACGCATTAAAAGTGCGTTGCTCTACCTCCTGAGCTACACTCCCAAGTCCTTGCTGCAAAAGAACTTACCGTAATGCTTCTCCCTGCCCATCCGGGTGCAGAGTACTCACGAGGATTGCTTTCCCGCGAGTATACGGCCGAGCGTCGCCGCAAGTTCCCTTCCAGCTTACCTCGTGGAGTGCGGCATTGCAAGAAAATCCGTGGCAGGTGTGCTCCTGCAGCGCGGACAGTAAAATCCCGCAGGCTCCAGCGCGAGCGAGCCACACTTCGGGGCAGGAATCGTGAAAAAGGCGGGGCGTTGTCTTGGCGGCCAACGCCCCGCCCTTGTGGCATCGTGTGCCTGTGTTACTTGACCGGGTGTCCGTAGCCGATGTCGTCGAGGAACAGCATGCCGGCCCCGCCCGCCTTCGGGTTGGCCTTGTCGCCGACCCCGATCGTGATCTTCTTCACGGCGGCCAGGTTGACGCCGCCCGCGCTCAGATCGCTCAGCGGAACCCGCCATTCGGTCCAATCCGCCAGGGTCGTCGCCGCGGCATTCGGGTGCACGACCGTCTTCGACTTGCCGGCCTTGTCCGCCACCGTCACGTACAACGGCGCTGGGTCGTTGCTCGGCATGGCCGCACCGACCGCCGCCACCTGCCAGTTGCCGGTGACCGTGCCGGTGGTGGAGACATTCGAGACCTCCGCCAACGTGGTTGCGCTGGCGGCATGGCTGGTCACCGCGATCCCGATGTAGACGTTGCTCGTCATGACAATACCCGCGTCCGTGCCTTGCTGCGTCCACGTCTTGCCATCCGCCGAGCGCTCCGCCTTGAAGTTGTTGCCCGTGCGGGTAATCCGGACCCAGTACGGCGTCACGAGTCCGGTGGTCTGGCTATTCGCGGATGCGCCGCTGGCGGTGGCCCGCCACTGGAACGACACGCCGCTGCCCGGGGTCACGGCGAAGAAGACATTCTTGGACCCCGTCTCGAGGTTCTCGCGGATCATGGGACCCGCCTTGGCCCAGACGTTCGTGTTGCCGATGGTGTCGACCCGCATGGTGATCGAGCCGTTGCCGCTGAGCTGCTTGTAGGCAAAGCGGAACTGATCGCCCACGTCCCAGATGTCGGTGCCGGCGGCGCTCATCAGGAAGGCATTGTTGCCCTTGTCCAGCAAGGCCGCAGCGCGGCCCCGGAAGTACACCGACAATGTGTCGGCGCCGTTGGTCGTCCAGTCCTGGGTCGTGTCGAGGGTCCGCTCGCCCTCGGAGTAGAACGGCGTCTTGACGTTGTTGTACTCCATCGGCATGGCTTGCCGGCCGCTATGGACGGTGATCGTTTCCCCAAAGGTCCCGTTCGCTGCCGTCATGTACCCGATGGTCGAGCCATTGGACCCGTTCGTGAAACCGTCGATCCAGGTCAAGTAGATCTCGCTGCCGGTCTTGTCGGTGTAGCTCTCGAAGTCCTCCACGACCGCGTATTCCTGGGTCGAGAAGTTCCAGACATCGCCCGCGTAAGTCTCGGCGCCGACCTCATCGACCTTCCAGTAGTAGGTCGTGCCGAAGTTCAGGCTGCTCGGGCTGTAGGTGTGCCCGGTCTCCGTTTTGGATGTCGCGGTCCCACCGGCCACCGCGGCCTGATCCGTGTCGAACAAGACCTTGTGCGAGGTGGCCTCGCGGCCCGGCCGCCAATTCAGGCCGGCATCCACACTGATGCCCGTGGCTCCCAGCGCCGGCTGGGGTCCAAAGGCCTTCACCGGCACGGCCGAGAACTTCACCTCGCTCAGGCCGGCTACGCTCAGACCGCCCCAGGAGGAGCTGACGGTCAGCTTGACGTACTTGGCCTGGACCCCGCCGAGGTGGACCAGGGTGTTCGCGGCATAGCTGAGCGTGCCGGGCGCCTTGGCGAACTCGGGCACATTGTCCAGCGCGGTCCACGTGGTGCCGTCGGTGGAGTACTCGATCTTGACCTGCTTGACGCCGAAGCCCATGAAGCTCTCGATCTGCCCGTTGGAGTTCCACACCTTCAGGTCCGCCAGCTTGTAGACCTGGTCGAACTGGTACTGAATCCAGGCGGGCGTTGGACCGGTCACGCTGCTGAGCCACATCGTGGTCCCTTCGGTGCCGTGCAAGCCGCTCTGGTCGAGACCGGAGCCGTCGATCGTCTTCTCCGGGCCCATGTTCATCTGGAAGCTGGAGGCCGTGGTGGCCACCGGCTGGATGGGGTAGCCAAATGATTCGGAGGTGAAGGACCAGACCGCCCCCTTGAAGATCTGGTTGCCCGGCGCTGCATTCACTTCATCGATGCGCCAGTAGTAGGTCTTGTCGTAGTCGAGTGCGGCGGCCGGAGTGAACGTGGTCGCGGTCTGTCCCTGGCTGGCCAGCACGCCCTTCGCATCGGTCCGCGTGGCCGTGTTGACATCGGCGAATGTCGTCCCGAGATAGACATCGTGACTCGCGGCGAACTCGCCCGGGCTCCAGATCAGGGTCGTGTCCACCGGCACATCCACCGCCTTGTCCGCCGGATTCGGACCCCGCGCGAGCTCCTTGGCGATCGCGGGCTCCGCCGAGAGGATCAGATACCCGAAGCCCAGACTCTGGTCGTGCGCCTCGCGGCCCGTCCAGGTCATCTGGATTTCCCGGTCCGCGGTCTCCGTGTCATCAATCACGGGGTGAAAGCCGATGGTATTGCCGGCGGTCCAGTTCAGGTTGCGGATGCGTCCGTATTCGATGGCGACCTCGCAAATGTAGCCGTCCGGAGTTCGGGAGGAGGCGACTTCCATGTAATCCGGCAGGGCCTGTCCCGCGCTATCCATGTTGCACCAGTTCCACTTCTGGTTATTGGCATTGAAGCCGTACTGGTAGTGCTCCGCATGGGGCGCCACGGCATTGGTCGTGCTGAAGAAGACTTCAATGGCGTCCGCGTTCCAGATATCGCCGTTCGACTTGTTCATGGAAATCAGGTCATCTTTCACGATCACGGCGAGGTAGACCTTCTTGTCGTCCCATTGGAGATAGAACTTACCGCTGCAGTCCGCCGGGCCGGTCCAGCTTGCCTGCCCGGTGTATATTTGCGCCGCGGAATCCAGAACGGCGGGGGTCATCGCCTCCAGGTTCCAGTCGCTGAGGTTCCCGTCGATGGCATCGGGAGTACCCTTGAGACACGTGATTACCAGAGGCGCTCCCGTCGTCGGGTGTGTGGCCGGTGGCGACGCCATCGCCCCACCTACGCTGAGCAAAGTCATCAGTGCCACGAAAACCCATTTGTTCGTTCCCATTGCTGGTCCTCCTTTTTGGTTGAGCCTACCGACTTGTGTTGCTACGGTGTTCGCCGGGACCTACCCCGCCGCAGAGCGGCACTACGGGATCAGTATGGCCCCATGGCACGGGATAGGTGCAGTCACACCTCCTTTCCAAAGAGACGATGTGCGGAGCCATGAGGAGATAGCGGTAGCCGCGAGACAGGTATGAATCTCTCCCATCTCCCCCTGGAGGGCTCCCAAACGCGGAATTATGCGTTTGGGGACCCGAGCACGTGCATAACAGGATACACTGCATAGGGGCCTCTGTACGGGCGAATGATCCTTCGCCCCTACGGATTCGCCGCACGGTCGCTCGCTCCAAACCGCCGCGACATACACCCGAACCCACACATCCGTAAGTCCTTATATCATATCCCACCGCCCGACGCAACAGGATTTCCGCCCCGTCACAGGGCAACCACAGAGTCGCGCGGCGGCCTCGTCCCCATGTCATCGCGAGCGCAGCGAAGCAATCCACAGCCCATCGGCCAAGCCCCGGGGAGATTGGCTTTGTTTCGCACGCTCGTCCCCAGCGGGAACTCCCTCCCAAGTCTGCTGTTCCGCGCCCATTTCCGGACATACGGGGCCGATTGGCTTCGTTTCGCACGATTGCGCTCCAGGGATAGCCCTGCTTGCCTGTGGGGAGAATTGGCTTTGTTTCGCATAACTACGCCTACCCCTCCGGCGTCTCCTCATAGGTGCCGGAATTGGCTTTGTTTGGCCGACGCCTTTTGCGTGTCCAATTCACCATAGCTGAAGCAAAGCGTGCAGCCCAGCCGCCCTCGGCTGGAAAACTCCAAGACACAGCCGAGGACGACTATGCCACAAGGCCTCCGTTCCATCATCACCGGGCCGCTTCAGCGCGCGCTCTGTCTCTACCTGGGGGCCGTGTTGCACGAATCGTGCCGGAATTCTGGGCACAGGCGGTGCCCGAAAGTCGCGCAACTCCTTGCGTTCGAAGGAATAAAGAATTTCTCGCTCGGGCGGCGTTTTGTCTTTTCAACTGTTGCACAAACGTGATCGCGTCCTGAAGCTGCGGCCTGCCACCGGAACGCGAACCCCGCCAACTCGGATTCCTAAAACCGCCAAGGGCACGAAGGAACCCAGCGCGGCCTTCGGCCGCAACCAAATGCGTTTTTCGCTTTGCCACTACCAGCAGGATCAGGAAAGACACCCCCCGGGAAACGGTGTCGGTGTCAACAGATCATGTGCGTGGCGACAAGCCTGCTGGTAGCCCGCCAGGCGCTAAACGCCATAGCACCGTCCGGAATTCGCGTACGAAAACAAGATTTCGACAGGTAGTAGTAGAGGGAGCGCAACGTATAGAGGACAGAGGACAGAGGACAGAGATCCGAGCACGGCGTTTATCGCATTCGGGATACCAGCGGGGAGGGCGGATCTGGCACAATGGGCAACTCTGGCATAGATGGGCTTCTGACGGTCGCCCCACCGGACTGGAATTCGAGACCACAAGGCTCGCGACAATGAGCCCACCATCTCTTCACCGGTACCCCCAAAGGGCGCAATGCAGTCGTTCCGGCCGAGGGCCGACGCCCGGCGCTTTCGTCTTTACAGCGAATCCTCCATCGTCCATAATCGATTTCATGGTCAGGCGCAATATCGATATCCCGAGGGATGAGATCGAGGTCTTCTGCCGCAAGTGGAGGATCAAGAGACTGTCCCTGTTCGGTTCCGTCCTGCGCGACGACTTTCGCCCGGACAGTGACGTGGACGTGCTGGTCAGCTTCGAGCCAGACGCCCCCTGGGACCTGTTCGATCTCGTGGACATGCGCGATGAGTTGATGGTCCTTTTCGGGCGGGACGTGGATCTCGTCGAAGAAGAGGGCCTGCGCAATCCCTTCCGCCGTCGTACCATCCTGGACACGCGCGAGGTGATCTATGCGGCGTGAGCAGGATGACGTTTCCTTGCTCTGGGACATGCTCGACGCGGCTCAGTCCGTAGGTGCGTATCACGCACCATTACCTGAGCCTCTCTCTGTGTCGCTCAGTAAGTCAGAAGTAAACGATCGTGAACAACCTCGTCGGCCAGGGACCGCCCATTCATCTGGAAGCGTTTGAGCATACACCGACCGCAATCCAGAAAGACCTCCGTTGCAAAGAGCCCTTTGGGGAGCGGCAGGTCACACTGTTTCTTCCCTGAACGCTTGAAGCCATCGATGCTCAAAGCAACATTCACGCCTCTGGACTTGCAGTCCGCTATCACCTCAAGCAAGTGTTCAAGACTGAAACCCTGAGCCCCGTAGAGTATGGATTGAGTATCACTGTACGGCGGATCACAGTACACCATGTCGCCCTTTCTGGCCCTGCTCATGGTTTCCTCATAGTGGGCGAGCAGAAATGTTGTTCCTTTCAGTCTGGCGGCCCAGTCATCCACGCGTTTTCCGAACGATTCAGGCGGAATGGGTGTGTGGATACCGCAGGGCGTGGACATGTAACCGTCTGCTTTGCGAAACCTGACGACGCCTCCATAGCACGAACGGCACAAAAAGAGCAAGTCAGCACCATTCGGCGTCTGGTTGTACGAGGCTTTGATGGCTTCATACACGTCCTTCTTGTCCCCGCGCATCAGACGGTTCCATCGCTCGGAATACCACCGCTTCAGCCCATCGGGGCAAGCAATAAGCGTTTGCCATATCTCCATCAGCGGGGGGAAGGTATCAGCCCCTACCGATTCCTCCCTGGCCAGCGTCGCGAGAACCGCCCCACTCCCAAGAAAAGGCTCGAAATAACGCCCAAATCGTTCAGGAAAGAAGGAAACGATCTGCTGGGCGAACCGCTGTTTATTCCCGATCCACTTGAGAAGCTGGCCCTTCAAGGGCTTTGCCTTCTGAAACGCGGTCTCAAAGCTGTCAAACAGAAGCTGCTGCATGCAGCGCATTCCTCCATGATCCTACCCACCATGATTGAACACCAGGATACCGGGTGCAACCCATGATGGGCATATTCAACCAATTATTACTGCGTGTTACCAGCACTGTCAATGTCTGTCCGCTGGCACACCATCAGAGCCATCATATTCCAATTTGGAATATGATGCAAGCACAAATACACTGTCACCGTGAAGAAAAGTATCTACAGCGCGGATCAACAGAGATTGCTGGCTCTGCTTCGGCGGAAAAGGGAGCAGGCCCATCTTACTCAGGTGCAGCTGGCAAAGCGACTGGACAGAAGTCAATCGTTCGTCAGCAAGTACGAGTCCGGAGAGCTTTGTCTTGACTTGCTGGTGTTGCGGCAGGTTTGTCAAGCAATGGGCACGTCCTTGTTGGAGTTTGTCAAGGAGTATGAGGACGGAGTGTCATGAAACCAGATAGCCGATTTACCGGTCTTCCCAAGGACTTCTGGGCAACCGTCCGGCTTATCAGTCAGGAGGTGGGTTACGTCCACAGGCGTACGCACCAAATCCGGGTGCCTGACGTGGGCGACATCCGGAGAGTGTTCCGCAAACTCGATCTGGAAACCGGTTATCTCTTCGACGGCAATGGGACTCTGACCAAAACTGGAGGGCTCGTCGCGGACTATTTTCAGTACCGGGCCGATGTCCTTCAGGGCTTTGTCAGGTCCTCGTTGATGGATGTTAGCGAGGCGAAGGCTCTGTACCGCAAGTTGCACACGAAACTGAAACCGAGATGCAGAATCCCGATGAACAAGCAGAAAGCCGCCAAAAAGGCACCAGCTTTCTTCACGGGCATTATCAATATGCTTGTCGAGGCGAACGCCGGAGCCTGTCCCTGCAATTACAACCCGCTCGTTTTGACAACGGTCACCAAGCAGCGCATTCCACTGCGGACCCTTGCCCGAAGGATCGACGGGGCTTTTCCTTCGCCGATCAACCCCGTGGCGGTGTGGGAGATCAAGGAATACTATTATACCACGACCTTCGGTAGTCGGGTTGCCGATGGCGTTTACGAGAGCCTCTTGGATGGCATGGAGATTGAGGAACTCAGGAGCAGCCAAGGGATTGACATCAAGCACTACCTTATGGTCGATGCATATTCTACCTGGTGGGAGGATGGCCGCTCCTACTTGTGCAGGCTTATCGATCTGCTGCACATGGGGTACGTGGATGAGGTCCTTTTTGGTCGTGAGGTTGTGGATCGGCTTCCCGGGCTTGTGAGAGAGTGGGTCGCGCTGGTTCAGCGCCGCGACAAGAGATAGATAGGCAACGGGGCAGCGTCCCCAAGGACACCGCAAGATTTGGCGATCCCATATTCACTGCGAGATAGGTAAGGCTCTCCCCGAGGTCGCCAAGATCACGCTACTAAGGCTCTGCGAGTCCTGGCTCTATCTCGGCAGGACAATGCGCCGGCCGGGCTTGCGCGGGACACGTTGCCTCTTGGTGCCGGGGTGGGATGCGGGTGGGCCAATGGGGGCTGTCGAAACCGCCTTCGAAGACCCCGCGCCGCTGAACGATGCTGGAGATGCGATTGAGATTGTCCTTGGATTCCGCGATCAGGTCTTGCAGCGCTGTCTGGGCCGACGGCTCACCGGGCGGCGCGCAAACGGCGGACACCTCCCGGACCAGGCTTTCCATCGCCGCCAGGTTCTGGGCGGTGGACTCCGTCAGTTGGGTCACCTCCGCTTCGCGGCGGTGCTGGGCCGCGCGGATCTGCTCCAGTTCCCGCCGGACCGCCTCCAAGATGTCCGTCTGGCTGACGATCCCGTACACCTGCCTGTTCTCCCTGACCACCAGCCGGTGAATGCGCATCCGGTCCATCATCCGGGAAGCGAACAGGACGGAGTGGGCCGGTGCCAGCGCCACGATCGGATGGGACATCACATCCGCATATCCAGACTATCGTTTCGCCTGTAGACAGATCCGTTTGCGTTCCCAATCGCGCTACCTCGCGATTGAGAGGGTTGCCCCAACGCGAACTCGTGCGTTGGGGGCCTCGAGCCTTTCCCTTATCGGCCAAACTCGCGCTGCGATTGATCAGATGTGCAGAATGTCGGTAAAGAGGAAAGAGCGCCTGTCGGGTTTCGGACACTCTCGGCTATCCGGACCGATTATCGTATGTTTCCGGGGAGGCTAGGGCCGCGCGGCCTGCTTTCCCTCCCTGGCACGGGATTTTCGTGCCAGGGATTTTCTGCCCAGACACTCTGGAAATTACCCGACCTTCGTCCGCCATCATCCACGCGCCGGCCCCTGGCTCGGGCGGAGGGCTTCATTGATCATGTCGATCTGCGTGAAGCGGCAGAAATGCTCCAAGGGTTTCGTCAGGTCGCCGTAGCAGGCGACACGATGGATTCCATCGGACCAGTTCTTCCAGAGTTGCTCGGCGTCGCCGTCCACCCGGACGGTGATCTTGGTGCGACAGCCGCGATCCGTTTCGGGAGTGTCGGTAATCTGCCCCGTAAAGTACGGGATCTTCGACGTGTTCGGCAGTACGGCGATAGTGACTTTCTCCTCGGTTCGCATCTTGACCTGGGGGACCGCGCCTTCGCGACGTTCCATGACGCTGCGCAGCTTGTAAGGAGCCGCGGGGCCCCGCGGGCCGTCCATCTTCGGCGTGCCCAGACAGTGAATCATGACGGCGCTATTCTTGGAATAGTCGAAGCCCGGATTGCAGACGAAGCCGGGCCGGCCGGACAGTCCCTGGAAGAGAATGTGGGTCATCGCACACGGCAGGTCCGACTGGCAGATGCCGCCCAACCCCAGGTTATTCAGCCGGGAAAACGCGATGCAGGGATAAGCGTAGGCCCGGCACAGCGGCTCCCACATGCTGCCATAGCAATCCGCGGTCATCACCGTTGCCTCTTCCTCGTCCAGCAGCCTTTCAAATGCCAGGGCCAGCCGGCAGGACTTGAGAATCTCCGCCCGGGAGGGCTCCACCACTTCCGTAGCGCCCTTGATCCACGCATTCGTCTCCGCCTCGGCGTCGCTGCTGCTGACCGCCTCGTACAGGTCGAGCACACGCCGGAGCGCAACCTGCTTGATTTCGGTCCCGAATTTCTCGCGGATCTGCTGCTCATATTTCCCGACGGCCTGCGTCGTGAGGTTGAGGATCTTCGCTTCCCGCAGATGGTGCAGCGCGCGGAAGGGGCGAATGGCCTCCGCGAGTTGCCGGTAATCGCTCGTCAGTATGCACTCGAAGTTCCGGCCTTTCTCCTGCTTGTACAGGGCGCTGAGAGGATGCCATTCATGTCCCGAGTAAGGGGCTGAGAAGATCATAGTGGGGCGTCCCAGCCGGAGGATCTCTTCGAGGACCGGCATGGTCCACAAGCTCAGGTGGATAGCCAGAATGCCGTCCACATCCTTCAGGTTGTTCTTCCACTTGTTGAGTTGGTCCACGGAACTGACCATCTCCTGGACCACGAACTCCACGTCGGTGAGCTCGTCCTTGAGTTTCGCGAACTCGGCCTCGTAGAACTGCACTTCCTTCTTCAGGTCCAGGTCAGGATTGGGATAATGACTGCCCGGAACGCCCAGGTAGATCTTGGCGACTTTGACCCTGGATCTCCTGGCGCCGGGGCTGACCAGTCCGTGCGGCGGGGTCTGTGCCCAAAGGGCCGGGATCGTCGGCCGAGCCAGGCAGGCGAGGCTGCCCGCCGCCGCGAGTCTCAGGATCTCTCTTCTGCTCGTGGGTGCTTGCATGTGACATCCTTTCCAGAAGACGGTTGGCCGCCCAAGGTTTCGACGGTGGTCTCAACGCTCGGGCTCTCATAGTACCACCTGCGCCGCGTCACGCAATCCCCGAAGCATTTTGTCACGAAGCCATCGCACAGACCCGGCCTCGTGCGGTATACTACCACCGTGTCAACAGTGGGCGGCCGGCCCACAATAAGGAGACTCCGATGAATCGAACCTCCCTCGCAACGAGCATGTGTGTGCTGACGATGGCGGGATGGGCGGCTGCGGCGGGCGCAGGGGCGCCCCTGGCGGATACCAGGCCACTGGAATGGCCCGAAGCGGATCTGTCCGGGCGGCTCATGGATGGGGCCCATCGGTTTATCGAGGAGCAGATCCGCGCTGCGCGGGCCCAGCGGAGCCGGTTCTGGAAGTATGACACATCGTCCCGGCAGGCGTATGAGGCCTCCGTGGCCGAGAACCGGCAACAGTTGCGTCAGATCATCGGCGCGGTGGACTCGCGACTCCCAGCGCGCATGGAACAGTTCGGCGATGATGCCAAGGACTCCCAAGTGCGGAATTATGCGCTTGGGGACCCGAATCCCGCTCTCGTGGCAGAGACGCCGCTCTATCGCGTATATCAGGTGCGTTGGCCGGTCTTGGACGGTGTATTGGGCGAGGGCCTGCTCGTTCAGCCGCGCGCTGTGCCATCCGCGCATGTGGTCGTCGTGCCCGATGCCGATCAGACGCCGGAACAGATCCTGGGGTTGGCGCCGGGCGTTGCTCCGGAGTTGCAGTTCGCCCGCCGCCTGGCGGAGCAGGGATTTGAGTTGGTCATTCCGACGCTGGTCAGCCGCCGCAAGCTGGAGACCGATGATCCGGCGGTGAAGAAATCCGATCAAACGTACCGCGAGTGGATCTACCGGCAGGCCTATCACATGGGCCGGCACATCATCGGCTATGAAGTGCAGAAGGTGCTGGCGGCGGTGGACTGGTTGGAGAAACGCCAGGCGTCCGCGAAGATCGGCGTGCTGGGTTACGCGGAAGGCGGTCTGATCGCGTTCTATGCGGCCGCACTCGATGCGCGGATCGACGCTGTGCTGGTCAGCGGCTATTTCGATTCCCGTGAAAGCGTGTGGGCGGAACCGATCTATCGCAATGTGTGGAGCTTGTTGCAGCGCTTTGGCGATGCCGAGATTGCCTCGTTAATCTTGCCGCGGTCGCTCGTGGTAGAATACAGCCCAGCGCCAACCGTGACGGGCCACAAGGGAGATTGGCGCACGCCGGAGTATCGTTCGGTCGCGCAGGAGTTCGAGCGCATTCCGGTGGCCGCCGGATTTGCCAAGCCGGTGCTGGTTCACAACGATGGCCACCCGACCGGGCCGGGCTCGGTTCGTGCCCTCGAGGAATTCGCCCAGCGGCTGGGAGTTCGGACACCCATGTCCCTTTCGACTGAGATTCCGGCGGATCGGCGCACGGCGTTCCGACCCGAGGAGCGGCATGACCGTGCTGTGCAGGAACTGGAAAATCACGTGCAGGCGCTCGTGCGCGAATCGGAACACGTCCGCGATCGGCTTTTCATGTATAAAGTGATGCCGGAACTGGCCGACCGCCGTTGGAGCACCCAGCGCCGGCATGACACCCATCCCGTCGAAAAGTTCATTGATGGCGCCCGGCGATTCCGCGAGCAGTTCTATACGGAGGCCATGGGACACTTTGACCAGCCGTTCCTGGCGCCGAACCCTCGGACTCGTCTCGTTCTCGAAACGGAGAAATGGACCGCGTATGACGTGGTGCTCGATGTGTTTCCGGAGTTGTTCGCCTGGGGTGTGCTGGTCGTCCCTAAGGACCTGCGGCCGGGGGAGAGGCGTCCGGTCGTCGTGTGCCAGCACGGGCGCAACGGCCTGCCGCGGGACACGATCGACGCCCACTCCACCGCCTACAATGACTTCGCCGCCCGCCTGGCGGAGCGCGGCTTCATCACTTTTGCGCCGCATAACCTGTACCGGGGTGAAGACCGTTACCGCTGGCTTTGCCGCAAGGCGAATACGGTCAAAGCGACGCTGTTCTCGTTCATCGTCGCGCAGCATGACCAGATCCTGCGCTGGCTGGAAACGCTGCCTTTTGTCGACGGCAAGCGCATGGCGTTCTACGGCCTGAGCTACGGCGGGGAGACGGCGGTGCGCGTGCCGCCCATTTTGGAGCGGTATAGCCTGTCCATCTGCTCGGGCGACTTCAATCAGTGGACGCACAAGGTCGCCGCCACAGACGAGACCTTCAGCTTCATGCGGACCATCGAGTGGGAGATGCCGTACTGGAATCTCGGGCAGACGTTTGACTATGCCGAGATGGTGTACCTGATGGTGCCCCGGCCCTTCATGGTGGAGCGCGGCCACCTCGATGCGGTGGGGGAGGATCGCTGGGTGGCGCACGAGTATGCGAAGGTGCGCTGGCTGTACACCCAACTGGGGATCGCGGACCGTACGCAGATCGAATTCTTCCAGGGCGGCCACAGCATCAACGGCGAAGGCACGTTCGAGTTCCTGCACAAGCACTTGAATTGGCCCCCGCCGGCCAACTAGCGAACAATCCGCGGCGGGCCTCACTCGGTCCTGCGGTACCAGGGCAAGCGCGATAGCGGCGCCGCCACACTCACATGCGCAGGGCCCTCGACGATAGTCCCGTCGTCGCCTTTCCACTTTCCCGGCGGGAACCGGACCATCCGGCTGGCCGCTCCTTTCGCGAGGACCGGCGCGACGAGAATGTTCCTGCCCAACAGGAACTGGTCGTTGACGTCGACGTAGCCTTGATGCGGGTATTCATATTCCAGGTGTCGCACGATCGGCTCGCCCGTCAACGCGGCTTCCCGGGCCAGGGCCAGGATCTCCTCGCCCATCCGCGTGTGCAGCAGGGCCATCTCCCGACAAAGCGCCAGGTTCTCCTTGCTCAAGACCCGCCACGGCGCAACCGAGAACTGCATCATGGGCGCCAGCGCATGGCACTGAGCGGCGCGGACGATCAACTCCTGGTCCACTTGGTCGAGGTTGCGGAAGGAGAGGTACTCCCCGCCGCCGATCAGGTCGGGACACGTGAAGGCATATCCCATCAGGCCCTGATTGAGGAGGCCGGGGATGAGCTTGCGCAGGTCTTCCCACGTATGGTTCTTGTCCCGCAGTCGCTGGGCAATCGGCTGGCCTCCCATCTTCCAGCAGGCGCGATACTCGTTGAGGGGGTAATCCAAAGCCACGTGGGCAAAAAGCTCGGAATGCCTGTTTGGGATGACCTCCAGATGGGCTTTGGGCGGCACGAGCATGGAGCCGGCGGAGTAATACTCCGCGTCGCCGCCGTCGAATTTGAAGCCGTCGACGCCATAGACCGAAACGAGGCGATCCAGTTGGCCCTTGAACCACTGCCGGCCATCGGGATTAGTCAGGTCGAGGACCGCGCTGAACCCATCCCACCAGTGCATGATGGCGGGCAAGGTGGGCTTGTCCCGGTTGAGAATCCAGACCGTCCGGCCTTTCTCGACCTGGCCGAGATGCAGGTTGGTGAAGACGATGCCATCAGGCGTGATATAGGGACAGACCCAGAGCATGATCTTGAATCCATCCTCATGCAGCTTGCGGATCATGGCCTGGGGATCGTCGAAGCGGGCCCGGGCGAAGTCCCAATTGCCGTAGTCCTCGGCCCAGCCTTCGTCGATCATGAGCACGCCGGGCGGGAAGCCGTGGTCGAGGATGCCCCGGGCATAATTCAGGACATCCTTCTGATTCTGGTTGTAGGTCAGCTCGATCCAGGTGTTGAACTGGGGCCGCGTGAATAGCAGAGGGTCAGGGATCTTGCCCGCAGGCGGAAAGAATCGTCGGCTGACGTATTGATAGACCTCTTTCAAAGTCGATCCGTGTTGTCCTGTCCGGATCGTTCCTGAACGCGAAGACAGACGAATGGTCCCAGCACGGAACTCGAAGCGGAACGGGTCCTCGGACCAGACGTAACGGCCCTGATTGGAAATCAGCAGGGGCTGGACCTGGTTGCCGGCCGTATCGCCGTAGGAGTCAAAGGCGTAAGGCTTATCACGCAGGGGCATGAGGTGAGATTGGCTGATCACGCCGGCCCACCAGCGCTCTCCTTCCGCCACCGCCAGGGTCTGCGGCTGAGTCACCTGCGCGAGAATCGAGCGGCAAGCCAAGAGGACCAACATGCTCGCGGCCAGCAATTGTGCCCTCCGGCAGGAGATCTTTGTGTCCGATGGTGCTGATCTTCTCATTCGCGGTGCTCCAGTATGGTTGCGAGAGACTTGCTGAACACCGTTGCCTGGCGGAGCATGCCTACATCATTGGGATGGCAACCATCTACGGTGCCGTCGCCGTCGGTTCCCAGCATGTCCCGATTCGGCAAGAAATGCAGACCCGCGACCCCCTGGGCCTTCAGGTCTTCATAAATCCGCCGGCAGATCGCGCCTTTCTCGGTGGGCGTCGTGTTGCTGACGCTGCAATCCTCCACCAGAAGGATCGGCGTATTGGGCCGGACGCTGCGCAGTTTCTTGACGAAAGGTGCCACCCGCTCGGACACGTCTGCGGGGCGCATATTCCACAGGCAATCGAGGACATATACAGCAGGGTCGAGCTCCGCCAGAAGATCCGCCATCTCCGGCTCCATTTTGCCGCTGCCGGAGAAACCCAGGTTAATCACCGGCACATCAAGCTGTCTGCGGATGATGGCCGTGAAGGCCATGCCCGGCCGCGAGGCGCATCCGCCTTGCGTGATGGACGTGCCGTAGATCACGATCGGCTTATTCCGCCGGTCGGGGGACTCCGTGGGCTTCAATAAGGCTTTGTCCTTGGGAACCCCGATCTTGAGGGACTCCAGTCCATTGTACAGAGGCAGGTACAGCAGACATTCCCGGCCCCGAGTCACGCGGAACGAGGCCTCATTCGACTTGGCCGTGGGCCGGCCGTTTTGTACGAACGTCCACCGGCTGTCCTCCCCCCTCATGTACAAGTCTATCCCGCTGACGCCGGTGGCCGGCATGTGTGGCAGGGCCAGGCCCCCGTTGCGGAGGGTCCAGCGTACCTTGATAGACCTGGCCTCCGTCACGAAGCGCAGGGCCATCCCGGCACTGTGATGGCTGAGATCCCAGACCGGCGCCGGAACCTTGTCTTTGGCGGAGGCGGGCAGGCGGTCGTAGTACGATTCGGTGTTCTCCCATCCCTTGCCTTCCAGCAGAAGGAGACTGCCGTCATACCACAGCTCCTTGTCATCGCAAGGGTCGGCTAGGGCCTTCAGCGGATCTATCTTCTCCGCCGCGACAGCGGCAAAGGTGAAAGGCAGGAGCAAAGCAGCCAACATCCAAGCAGTCAGTCTCATACAGTTGCTCTCTCTGAATCAAAGTGCCATCCCGGTTAACGCGCGATTTCTTTTCGCAGCCATTCGATGCTCTGTTCGATCTTGCCGGGTGCTGCCTCGGACTCGATGGACAGGACCCCATCCCAGCGGGCCTTCTTCAGCACTTCGATGCAGCCCGCGATGTTCTCGGCGTTCACGCCCTCGCCGATGGCCACGATGGACGAGGCGATGCCCGTCTCCTGACCGCGCGCCGCCCGCGCCAGGGCCTCGCTGACATCCTTGATGTGGCAATGGGACAGCTTGTGCCGGAACCGCTGGAGGAACTTGACCGGATCTTGCCCGGCGATGAAGGTGTTGCCCGTATCGAGATTCAGCCTGAGGTAGGGCGAATCGAAGAAGCTGAGGATTCGTTCCATCGTGTCCGGGTTGGTCGTGTAGGGTCCGTGCGGCTCCACGTTGATGATGATCTCGTACCGCTCGGCCCATTCCAGCACGACGTGGTAGTACTGCTTGATCAGAGCCATGACCTCATCATCCGTGTAGCCGGCGGGTTTGCGGGCGCCGTCGGTCGTGTCCACGCACGGACAGCCGAGGGCCTTGGCGAATTGGATCGCGCGCAGGGTGTAGCCGATCCCACGGTATTGGCCCTCGGGACAGGACACCGGATACGCGGCATCGAGCTGCGACATCTTCAGTCCGAGGGAATCGAGGTACTGTTTCAGCAGCAGGGGGTCCGAATGCAGAGGGATGTGCGGACTGAACCCCAGAGCCTGGATGAAGTAGTCTCCATCGATGGTGCCAAACTCGACGTGCTCCAGGCCGTGATCCTTGGCGAACTGGCACGGGACCTGATAGGAAACGTCGAAGTGCCGCCAGTTGTCTACGTGCATTCCCAGTTTCAGCATGATAGGCTCCCCTTCAATTCCGTTATGTTGTGTCGTCGATTTCGTCGGGCGCCATACTACCGCAGCAAAGCGCACAACGCCACTACCTGTCGGCAGGTTCACTCGGAGTCTTGCCTTACGAGCCATGGCAGACAGAACGGTGATCATGGTCTATCGATGACCGGGTGCCACGCCCAAGCGCAGTTTGAGCGTGTTCTCCGCTTGCGAGGGAGCACGGTCAAACAAGTTTGGCCGTGACACCCAAGGATTACCGAAGTTGATCGTCAAAACTCATCGGCGGTCTACACGTGCGCCAATGCACCGCCGGCGTCACGGGGCTGTGACGATTTCACAGCAGACCGGGCCCGGCAGGCCGGATTTCAGCAGGGGCGTATCCTTCGTAAAAGGGTTCCAGGTGGTCCAGGCCATGCGTTTCTCCGGCGGCAGGGCCTGGTCCCCGATCAGGCGATTGGGCCAGAGATTGGCTGCGGTGATCGCCAGGGTGTTCACGCCGGGCTTTATGGCATCGGTGATTTCCAGTTTGAACGGGGCCCACCAGAGGACGCCCAGGTCTTTGCCGTTGAGCCTCACCTGCGCGCAGACAAACACCTGGCCCAAGTCGAGCATCACCTTCGCATCCGGCGCGGGCTTCGCGTCGAACGAGAACGTCGTCTCGTAGGTGGCCCGACCGCTGAAGTGCTTGAGGCCCGGGTCCGGGGACTGTGACCAGTCAATGAGTTGCCGCATCTCGATCTCTTCCGGAGCGCCCCGCCCGGGCTGGAATCGAACTTGCCAAGGACCCGGAATCTCAGTTCTTGCAGTGAGGCGTTCCTCGGCGCGGCGCGGCTCCAGAGGGACCTGGCCATCCTGGGCAGGCTTGCCGAATACCACGAAGACTGAACCACCGGCCTCCAGCGACAAGGGCATACGCATGCGTCCGTCCTTCTCTTCGAATTCCCGCGCCGCGTACCGCGCGCCGGTCACGGCATCCCAGATCTGGGGCCGCTTACCCACCACTCGGAAGGAGCACTGCGCCATGACTCGTTGCTCGGCCGGGTTGGACACGAAGTACAGGTCCGTCCCGCCCTCGCGCCGGTGCGTGTAGCGCAGGCTCGCGTCGGACTCAAAGTCCGGCCGGACTCCCATGCCGGCGAGCACCCTCGCCACTGCATCGTAGGGGCCGTAGAGTTCCGGCGATTCCGGTGGGCCGCTCCGCACTACGCGGCCTTTGCCGACCCGGTGCTCGGCCGGTTGATCTGTGCCGGAAGGATCGGGTCCCCACAGGGAGGCGGCCAAACGTTGAACCTCCTCATCGCATCTCGGATAGTCGCTCAGACTGGGAGATTTGCGCGGGCGCGGGCCGATCACGGTAGCGCCCGCCTCCACCAGATCCCGAATCTGGCTCAGCAGGGCAGGAGTCATCGTCTCCATTATCGGCAGGACCAGCACGCGATACTTCATGCCGCTGGGCAGCACCAACTGCCCCTCGTCCACTGTCGCTCCCGCCAGTAGCGTCTCGGGGGCACAGCCGTCGAAATTATAGCCTTTGCGGTCCGGGATGGAGGCTAGTGTCGAGGGCGTCCCGCCCTCGAATCGCGGGCTGGAAGCCCGCGACACGTGCAAGGCCGAAGCAGGGGGGCGAAAGACGTGAGGGGCGCCCTGCGGCGCGAGGTAGCAGATGTCCGCCACGGGCGCGCCGCGGCGCAGCAGGGTCTGGCAGCGGGCGAGATACTGGTGCCAGGGGCCAGCCATATCCCACCAGGTCTGCGTGCGCTCGTAGTGGACGCCATAGGGGCCCATGGTCATCCCCGGCGTGCGGTCCAGCCACGGCTGATGGGCATAGCGATGGACCACCAGTCGATTGATGCCCATACAGAACGCCCAGTCAGCCTGCGGCTTCATGATCCCGGGGTGCAGCCGCCAGGCTTCCTTGGAGTCGGACGTGAAGGATTCCGCCGCCACGATGGGCCGGCCGAGGGTGTGCGCGATTGAAACCGCCTCAAGGCAACTGAAGGCGGTGTTGAAGCCATACCCCTGGGCCCAGAACTCGCACATCGGGACGTCCGCCGCACCGCCCAGGCTCAGGTCGGAGCAGGGATTCATATCGTACGGCTCGATGGATAGTCCAAAGCCGTGGCGATGGGCCAGGGTCTTGAGATGTTGGGCGTGGTTCTCGACGACCAATTCCTGAGCGGTTTGACGCAGGTCCCATAGGAATCGCTCGGAGATTTCGAGGCTCTCCACGACTCGGCCGGTGAAAACGGGCAGGTACCGCAACGGGTCGTAACCGCGCCGGCGCTGGAATTCCTCGCGGAATTTCGCCGTCCAGTTTTGGGCGCCCATCTCCCAACTATCGATGTGCAACATGGTCCAGCCGGCGGTGCGCTGGTCCGGGCGCGGGCCGATCTCCCGCAGCAAAGCGCCGACGAAGGCCTCGAAATGCGCATCCAGTGCTACCGGATCGAACTTGTCGGATTCCAGGCCCAGTCCTGGTTGCGGCGCGGGTCGAGTATTGGCTCCCGTAGAGGTGCGGCCGAAACGCAGGATGGTCCAGCGGCCCTCCGGCACGTCCCACGTGAGTCGGCCGTGGGGGTCCATGCGACCCATCAGGTCCACAATGCGGTCGCGGGCGATGGTTGTTCCGGCGGGCAAGGAAGGATACTCGGCCGGTGCGGGCAGGTACGGCTTGACGCCGGGCTGCGACGAATAGGGGGCGCGCACGTACAGTGCCTTCTCATCCAGATCGGCGATGCGGCGCTCGCCCTCGGGTGCGGGAAAGGCCAGCACGGCCACATCCCGATAGAAGCCGGCCCGCAGCGGCTCCACTTCCTTCGGAGCAGGGCCGAAAAAACGGCGGCC
>JAMCWO010000332.1:0-683 GCA_023481165.1 Planctomycetota bacterium
CCATGCCACTACTCGGCACCTCGAACAAAGCCGGCACGGTAACCACGCGGAAGTCCTCCCGCCGGACGGAGCGCAGCCGCTCCAGGTCCTCATCGGTCAGAATTGGGTGCGGCAGCTTGAGTTGGCGACAATGCCGGGGCGTCTCATCGAGCAGATTCGGCTTGCGGCCGGTGAAGGACATCAGACTCATGACCAGCCCTTCCCGCAGTGGGTCGATGGCCGGATTCGTCACCTGGGCGAAGAGCTGCTTGAAGTAGTTGAACAATAACTTCGATCTGTCCGAGAGGACCGCCAGCGGCGTATCGTTGCCCATCGAGCCCACCGGCTCCTGGCCGTGGGCCGCCATCGGCGTCAGGACCATCTTGAGCTCTTCGCGCGTATAGCCGAAGGCCCGCATCCGCTGCGCGATGGTCTGCGGGTCGCTCTTGACGAGCTTGGGCGCATCGAACAGCCCGCGCAGCTCGATGCGGTTCTCGTCGAGCCAGCGCCGATAGGGCTTCTGGCGGGCAATCTTGCTCTTGATCTCGTTGTCCGAGATGATCCGGCCCTCGACGGTATCGACAAGGAACATGCGTCCCGGCCGCAGCCGGCCCTTGATCCGGATCTTCTCGGGCCCAAACTCGACCACGCCCGCCTCGCTGCCGATGATCGCCAGCCCATCGGTCGTCACCCGGTAGCGGCAC
>JAMCWO010000332.1:693-25715 GCA_023481165.1 Planctomycetota bacterium
GGGACCATCCCACGGCTCCAGGAACGATGAGTGGTATTCATAAAACGCCCGCTTGTCGGTGCTGATGTGGTACTTGGCCCCGAACGCCTCCGGGATCATCATCATCATCGCATGGGGCATGCTCCGCCCCGCGCGGACCAGCAGTTCCAGGGTGTTGTCGAAACAGGCCGAATCGCTGCCCCCCGGCACGAGGATCGGGAACAGATCGGCTCTATGCTCCCCGAACGCGGGACTGGCCAACTTCGGCTCGCGGGCCCGCATGGCGTTGCGGTTGCCGCTGAGCGTGTTGATCTCGCCGTTATGGGCGATGCAGCGGAACGGCTGGGCCAGCCGCCAGTTCGGGAACGTATTTGTGCTGTAGCGCTGATGGACAATCGCCAGGGCCGACTTGACCCGCTCATCTGCCAAATCCGGATAATACGCGAACAACTGCCAAGCCATAAACATGCCTTTGTAGCAGATAGTCCGGCATGACAGGCTCACAACATAGAAGTCCTCGGCCTTCTCGCCGAATTGTTCGCTGACGAGCCGCTCGGCGCGTTTGCGGGCCAGATAGAGCCGCCGCTCCAATTCCTCCTGCTCCACGCCCCCACCGTCAGCAAACACCTGCCGCACGACCGGCTCGGCCGCCAGAGCGATCTTGCCCAGGCAGTTGGCGGCCGTCGGGACCTCCCGCCATCCCAGCACCTTCAGCCCGTGATAGGCCAAGGCCTCTTCAAGAACGCGCTCGCATCTGCCGCGAAGCTCCCGGTCCTTGGGTCCGAAAACCATGCCTACGCCATAGCCCAAAGGCTCCGGCAGCGAGAAACCGAGATTGTCACACTCCGTAGCGAAGAACTCGTGGGGCATCTGAAACAGGATACCCGCCCCATCGCCGGTGGTCTCATCCGCTCCGGCGGCTCCCCGATGGGTCAGGTTGATGAGGATCTGCTTGCCGTATTCGAGGATGGAGTGATCGCGCGTGCCGTTGATGTTGACCACGGCCCCGATGCCGCAGGCATCGTGCTCGTACTGCGTTTCGTACAGACCCTGATCGTGCGGTCGCATATCCATGGGCGTTCCCGGACTGCAGTTCATGCCCCTCGTCTGAGGCTCCAAGCATATCATACGGCATTACGCCCTCGCAGTTATGGCAGTTCCCGTAATAGATGCCATAAGCCGATATTATAATATTATCAGCATGTCTTATCACACAACGCAGCCACGTCAAGCCAATTGGAACCACTTCTTCATTTCCGTCTTGAAGGGGACATGGTACTCTCTTCCAGAGCCCCGTGCATGGGGCATCCTCCAAAACTCCGAGAAAGGATAAAACTGTGTCCGATGTCTTGCCGATCGCAGAAGCCATAGCACGCCGCGCAGGAGCCATCGTCAGGGAAGGGTTTGGCCACGTACGCCAGGTGCGGCAAAAAGGCGTGATTGACCTCGTGACGGAATTTGACCAGCGTTCGGAAGAGGTGATCGTTTCGGCCCTGCAGAAGGAATTCCCCGAGCATGCCATCCTGGCGGAAGAAAGTGGCCATCACGCAAGGACCGGTGAATACCAGTGGGTCGTAGATCCCATCGATGGAACGACAAACTTTGCCCACGGCATACCGCTCTTCGCCATATCCCTGGGGTTGCTGCGCGGCAAGGTTCCCGTGGCGGGGGTCGTCTATGATCCGCTGCACGAAGAATTGTTTTCCGCGGTACTCGGACGAGGGGCTACTCTCAATGGCCGCCCCATACACGTTTCCTCCCAGACGCACTTGGGGCAAGCCCTGCTGGCCACGGGCTTCGCCTACGATATCCGCACCAATCCCCGGAACAACCTGGCCCAGTTCGCCCAGTTCCAACTGCGTACGCAGGGTGTGCGGCGTTTGGGTTCCGCCGCGCTCGATTGTGCGTGGACAGCGCTGGGGCGGGTGGATGGGTATTGGGAGTTTGGCATCAAGCCGTGGGACATTGCCGCCGGGGGACTGCTCGTGCGGGAGGCCGGCGGACGGACCACGTCCACCGAGGGAGACGAGGAGTTCCTCTCGACGGGCACCATCGTCGTCTCGAACGGTCTGCTGCATGAGCAGATCCTGCGCGTCCTGCGCGAAGGGGACGCCGCGCCTTTGCCGCAATAACCGTTCGACGAGCAGAAGGTATCGCGGTTGACCCTGGGCGGCGAACCTTTGGAATAAGGAGCGTCTATGAAAACGATTCTGCGAGGCAGATGCCTGTGCGGCAGCGTGCGCTATGAATGTACCGCCGACCCCGGGAATGCCAGCTATTGTCATTGTGACGACTGTAAGAGAGCTACCGGAGGCCCCTACACCGTGGGCGTCCTCGCCCGGGCGGCGGACCTGCGGATCCTCTCCGGTCAAGTCAAAGGCTATACCAGCATCGCCGACAGCGGCCGGAGGATCACGCGGGAGTTCTGTCCGAATTGCGGCTCTCCCCTCTTCACCCGAGCCGAGAAGCTTCCCGATTCCGTTTTCCTCAAAGCAGGCTCGTTGGATGAACCGGAACTGGTCAAACCAAGTTGCCAAACGTGGACCAAACGGGCGGTTCCCTGGGCCCTCATCGATGAGAAGTTGCCGTCCTTTCCGGAAGGCCGTCTACCGGGAAAGGAGTAGGCGGCAGCCTTTGCATCGATGATTGATGATTTGGGTCGCACGCCCACATATGGTGAAATGTACTCATCACAGAGACGCTCTGGATTGCCGGAGCGAATCGTGCAAAACGAAGCCAAACTTGGGCAGGATGGGACATCTGGGGGGACGGACGGTCGCAGGATTCCTTTTGCCTCGGGCGGCCCGGAGAGTCATAATCTTATCGGTCTGTATGTGAGTTGGAGTTTTACACAGTGCCACCATGAACCTACCGGAGAAATCGGGCCCACGGGACCCGGGGAGGCTGCGATGATGTCGAGCACGATGACCAGAAGACAGTTGATGGGGACCGGCGCGGCGGGACTTTGCGCGTGGGCGCTCGGGGGCAGGCTGGCGGCAGCACGGGACAGGAAGCGGCCGAACGTGCTGCTCATTACGACCGACCAGCAGCGCGTCGATGCGATGAGTGCGGTGGGCAACAAGTGGGTCAAGACGCCCCACATGGACTCCCTCGGGGCCAACGGCGTGTATTTCATGAACTCCTACTGTCCCTATCCGCTGTGCAGCCCCTCGCGGTCCAGCCTGCACACCAGCCGGATGCCCCACGAGATCGGCGTGGATCATAACAGCGTGTCCATCGATCCGAAGATCCCCCTCTCCGGCCAAGTCTTCCGCGAGGCCGGTTACGACACCGGCTATGCCGGCAAGTGGCACTGCCCGAACCCATATCCGAGCGATGGCATCGCCGGATATGAGGTGCTCAATACCACGACCCGTCCCGGCAAGCTCGCCCAAGTCGTAGACGAGGCGACGATGAATGCGGCCGTCGCGTTTCTCCGGCGTAAGCGCGACAAGCCCTTCCTGACGGTCGTGTCGTTCATCAACCCGCACGACATCTGCCTGCCCGCGGGCGCGGCCAGCCCGCTGTTGGACGAATTGTGGAAGCGCTATCAGCCGCCCGCCGGGACCGAGTTGCCGCCGCTGCCGGCGAATTTCGGGAGCACGGAGGGCTTGCCCGAGGGGTTCAACCGTGGACCCAAGCATGATGGCTGGGACGAGAACCAGTGGCGCAAATACACCTACGCGTACTACCGTATGATGGAGGATGTGGACAAGCAGATCGGCCAGGTACTCCAGGCCCTGCGCGAGACCGGCCAGGAAGACAACACACTCGTCATCTTCACGAGCGATCATGGCGAGGGTCTGGGCTCCCACCGCTGGACCGGCAAGATGATGTACTACCAGGAGGAGGTCGCCGTACCGCTGATCGTAAGCTGGAAGGGTGTGACTCCGGCCGGCCGGATCGATCGCGAGCACCTGGTCTCCGCCCTGGATGTGCTGCCGACGATCTGCGACTACGCGGGCGTGCGCGGCCCGGCCATCATGCGCGGCAAGAGCCTGAGGCCGATTATCGAAAAGCCCCAGCAGCCGGGCCACGAGTACATCGTGTCCGAAATGGCGAACGGCCCCGCCCGCAGCTTCATGCTGCGCACGAAGCAATACAAGTACATGGTCTTCCCCACGGCGAATGGCGGAAAGCAAGAGATGTTCTTCGACATGCAGGCCGACCCCGGCGAGATGAAGAACCTTGTCGCCCAGCCGGCCCTCGCCACGGAAGTAGAGCGTCACCGCAAGCTGCTGGCCGACTGGAACAAGCTCACGGAAGAAGCCGACCATCCCATCCAACCGAACCCTCAAGGCCAAGCGGGTAAAGGCAAGAAAAACAAAGCCAAGAACAAGGCCCAGAAGAACAGGGCGAAACAGAAGAACCAATAACCGGCAACCAACTGTGACGAATTCGAGCGGAGAGACGATATGACCTGCCAGACAGAACAAGGAGGCACGGAGCGCACGTATCAACCATTTCCACCTGCAATGGAGTTTGGCGGGAACCTGAACATCCCGCTGACCCGGCTGCATGACTGTATCGCCGGTCAGGCCCGCGTCTATTGCTATGTCATCACGAGTATGCGAAAACGGGACGGCGAGTTCGTTCAAATCGGCTGCGGGCCAAATTTCGAGGGAGGCCTCATCACGCTTTGCACCTGCAAGCACCGGATGCGCACGTTCCTAGACCCGCGCCAGTGGAACGGCATCTGGATCGCGGGCTTCACGAGTTCGCCGACCGGTGACGGGAAGAATTTCCTCATCTACCTGATGCGGGTGGCCCACGCTTTCGCGTCTCAGCGAGACCTCTGGTTCAGCACCGCCATCCCATCGACTGTCAAACAAACGAAGGCCGCCCACCGGAACCCATTGGGAGATCTCTACCGACCCCGCAGCCAAGAGATAGACCCCTGGGACCCGAACGGATATGTCCCGCCCTGCCCCAATCACCGCCATACGGAAGGTTGGGCAACGGATATAAATTATAGGGGCGTTGGGGCTCGGCGCGCCGCGCTATTGGTCGGCGATCCGCACCAGAGTTTCCTCTGGAACCGGCCGATGATCTCCTACGCGGGAAGACTCCATCGCGGACAGAAGAAAGAAGACAAGCTGGGCGATCTGCTCGCGCAACTCAAGGCGGGAGAAGCCTCATGAAAATGGCGATGCTGCGAATCGGGATCGACACAGGCTCCGGAGGAATCCACGGACCCTTGTTCCAGGATGATTCATTTGAGTACATCCCGATACCGGACAATTTCCGTATTGACGAGCGCACCTACGGGACCATCCGTGGCCGACGAGGAGAACCCTTGATCACCTATTTTCCCAAATCGCGACAGCCTGGCATGCAGAATTGTCCTGTTCACTATGATCCCGAGTTTGACACTTTCACGTACGGCGATCCTACCGCGCCCAAAGTCGGGTTGCGACGGCTCGAACGAGGCGACATGCTCGTCTTCTATTGCGGACTTCAAGGCCGGGATTTCGAGTCGGCACCCGCCCTGTATCTGATGGGCTATTTCGAGGTCGAGACCGCCGGCATCGCCAGCACTTTCGAGCCCGCCGACTTGGCCGGCAAGTTCGCCGCCAACTTTCATGTGCGGCATCCCAGTGTGTACGCCAAGCAGAGAGACCACCTCGTGCTGGTGAAAGGCTCGGCGAACAGCCGCCTTCTGAAGAGAGCCGTGAAGATCAGCGAGCTTGGCACGGACCGTTCCGGCAAGCCCCTCAAAATCCTGTCGCCGCAGATGCAGGACATCTTTGGCAACTTTGGCGGAAGAATCAGTTTCCAGCGGAGTCCACCCCGGTGGGTGGAGGAAGAACACCTCAAGCGAGCGGTCGATTTCGTGACGTCCTTGGATTAGGCCAAACGAAGGAACCCACACAGACCGCGAAGAATACTCGAAAACATCGGGGCACTGAACTCGCATTAGGTTGAGATGTAGTATTCAGGGGTGCCAGGGCTCCGGATGACACGCGTGTCCGGCTTCGATGCGCGAGAGAAGGCATGACATTCGACCTGATTGTGGCAGCGGTGGCGGTGGTCGCCGGGATGGTGGCGGCGGTCGCGGGATTTGGGATCGGCAGCCTCCTGACGCCGGTGCTGGCGTTCCAGGTCGGGACGAAGCTGGCGGTCTCGTTGGTGGCCCTGCCGCACGTGGGCGGGACGGCACTGCGCTTGTGGAGGCTGCGCCGCCACGTGGATCGGAGACTGCTGCTGAACTTCGGCATTGCCAGTGCCGTCTGCGGACTGATCGGGGCGGTGCTGCATGCCTTTCTGACGAGCATCGTTCTATCCCGCGTCTTTGGCGGGCTGCTGGTGCTGGCGGGCATCAGCAGTCTGGTCGGGCTGATGGAGCGGCTGCACCTACCCCGCTGGGCCGCCTGGGTCGCCGGCGGGCTGTCTGGCATTTTCGGCGGACTCGTCGGCAATCAGGGCAGTATCCGCTCGGCCGCCTTGCTCGGCTTTCATGTGCCGCGGGACGCTTTCGTGGCAACAGCCACGGCGATTGCCCTGCTGGTGGACGTCGGACGAGTCCCGGTGTATCTCGGTACCCAGTGGTCCTCCATCTGGGAGCGCTGGCCGCAGGTTGTCATCGCTCTGGTGGGAGTGGTCGTCGGCACGCTGCTGGGGACCCGCCTCCTGCGCCGCATTCCCGAAAGCATCTTCAAGCGCATCGTTGGCGTCCTGGTCCTGGCTATCGGCATCTACATGCTCGTGCGGCCGTCATGAGATTGGGGCAGCCGTCATTTCTGAACCGACTCGGCCTCGTGCAGGAAGGCCTCCACGTTGTCGCTCAGCAACAGCGGCAGGAGCTTCTCGATTCTGGCGTCGTCCCAGGTCCACCATTTCAGGCTTTGCAGGCGGGCCATCGTGGGCTCGTCGAACCGCATGCGGATGAGGCGCGCCGGGTTGCCGCCCACGATGGCATACGGGGGCACATCCTTCGTCACCACGGATCGGGCCCCGATGACGGCCCCGTCGCCGATGGTCACGCCGGAGAGGATCATCGCTTCGGCGCCGATCCAGACATCGTTGCCGATAACGACATCGCCCTTGCTCGCCGGATGTCCCGGCAGGCGCCTGCCTTTAGCCCATAGAACGCTGAACGGATAGGTTGTCACCCAATCCGGCCGGTGCTCCCCTCCCAGCAGAATCTGCACGCCCGAGGCGACCGAGCAGAAGGCCCCCATTGTCAGGGTGGCGCCCTCGCCCCAGCTACGGACCCGCAGATCGCCGTACGTACCTCTGCCAATATTGTACTGCGGGTACTTGGTCCGCAGGTCCAGGTTTTTGGCCTTCGGACGATGTCCCGGGATCAGCCGCCGGAGACTGTGGCGCAATTGATCGAGCATGTAAACGAACCTCTGCAATCCCATGAACGCCGTGCGGTTCGATCAGCCGATCATTGTACCGGACACCCGCCGGGACGACTACCGCATGAACAGCATCTCCGCGTAGGTCGGCAGCGGCCAGAGCCGGGCGTCGACGATGGTCTCCAGTTCATCGGCGGTCGTCCGCAGGGCCTGCATCGCAGGGACCACATCATTGCGGTAGCTTTCCGCCTGGTGCTCATGGCCCTTGGTGTTCGAGGCTTTCGTGCACACTTCGTCCAAAGCGTCGATGTTGGCTTCCAGCGTCCCGATCAGATCGCAGACTTGTTGGAGCAGTGCCTTTTGCGTATCGGCCCTGACGCCGGCGCCGGATATGGCCGTGACGGCCTGGCCCAGCCGGGCGGAGTATTCGCAGCAGGCGGGCAGGATCTGCCGGCGGGCCATGGTCAGCATCGTCCGGGCCTCGACGTTGATCTGGCGGCTGTAGACCTCGAGCATGATCTCCGCGCGGGCCTTGAGCTCCATTTCCGAGAGCACGCCGTGCTTGGTGAACAGGGCAAAATGCTCCTTCGAACAAATCGTCTGGAGCGCCGCGACCGTCGAGCGGATGTTCGGCAGCCCGCGCTGGGCGGCTTCGGCGGCCCATTCCGCGGAGTAGTTGTCGCCATTGAAGACGATGCGGGCATGCTTCGTCGCGATATCCTGCAGGATCTTCTGGGCGGCGGTTCGAACATCGCCGGCCTTTTCCAGCTCATCGGCGATATCGCTGAGGACGTCCGCCACGATGGTGTTGAGCGTGAAGCTCGGCCCGGAGATCGATTGCGACGAGCCGACCATGCGGAACTCGAACTTGTTACCGGTAAAGGCGAACGGTGAGGTCCGGTTACGGTCGGTGCTGTCCTTCGGCAATTGCGGCAGGGTCGAAACGCCCAATTTCAACGTGCCGCCGTGGCGGCTGCTCTTGGCGCTGCCTTTGGCCAACTGCTCGAAGATGTCCGTCAACTGTTCGCCCAGAAAGATCGAGACGATGGCTGGCGGGGCCTCGTTGGCGCCAAGGCGATGGTCATTGCCGGCGTTGGCAACACTCGCTCGCAGCAAGGTCGCATACTTGTCCACCGCCCGAATGACGGCGCAGAGCATGACGAGAAACACCATGTTGTCATGCGGCGTCTCGCCCGGGTCCAGGAGATTGATGCCGGTGTCGGTGGCCATGCTCCAATTGTTGTGCTTGCCCGAGCCGTTGACGCCCGCAAAGGGCTTCTCGTGCAGCAGGCAAACGAAACCGTGCCGCCGGGCGACCTTTTGCAGGGTGTCCATCGTCAGTTGGTTATGGTCGGCCGCCACGTTGACCGTGGAGAAGACCGGCGCCAGCTCGTACTGCGCGGGGGCGACCTCGTTGTGCTGTGTCTTCGCGGTGACCCCCAGCTTCCACAACTCGTTGTTGGCCTCATTCATGAAGCTGGCGACCCGCTCGTGCAGGGAGCCGAAGTAATGATCCTCCAACTCCTGGCCGCGGGGCGGCTTGGCCCCGAAGAGCGTCCGCCCGGCCAGGACGAGGTCCAGGCGCTTCGCGGCGAACGCGTGGTCGATCAGAAAATACTCCTGCTCCGGCCCCATCGTCGGGATCACCCGCTTGACGCTCGTTGTGCCGTTGCCCAAGGCCTTGAGCACGCGAACCGCCTGGCGGCTCAGGGCATCCATGGACCGCAGCAGCGGCGTCTTCTTGTCCAAAGCCTGGCCGTTGTAGGAGCAGAACGCGCTGGGGATATACAGCGTGATGTTCTTGCCGTCCTCCTTGACGAACACCGGCGAGGTGCAGTCCCAAGCGGTATAGCCGCGGGCCTCAAACGTGGCGCGCAGACCGCCGGAGGGGAAGGACGAGGCATCGGGCTCGCCCTGCGTCAATTCGCGGCCGCTGAATTCGAGAATGGTCCGGCCGTCCTTCGTCGGGGAGATGAACGCATCGTGCTTCTCCGCCGTCAGGCTGGTCATTGGCTGGAACCAATGGCAGAAGTGCGTGGCCCCCTTCTCGATGGCCCAGTCTTTCATCGCGTTGGCGATCACGTCCGCCGTCGCGGGATCGAGCGGCTGCTCGCCATCCAGGGTTCGTTTGAGAGATTGAAACACGTTTTTGGGCAGACATTCCCGCATGGTCGCCTCGTTGAAGGCGTTGCGACCGAATACACCTGTCACATTACCAGACATGCCAGACTCCTCAACTGCTTTTACCTTCGCCATACGTTCTCGAATTCCCGGCCTATCCCAACCGCCGCCCGATCCTCTACGCCACTACGGCCGACGTGCTGCGCCGGTTCCTAGGATCGGCAGGATAGCCCACAAGTTATACCATCGCGCCTAGCTCCCAACCAGACAAGAGGGGCGAGGCTTGTCTCTGGCCGACGGTCCCCAGCAGAATCCGCCGCCAGCGAGGGCCCTGACGCGATTTCTCGCGCCGGAGACCCGGCAAGCCCCGCCCGCAACCCAATGCCCACGGCACCCATGGCGCCGCGAATGCCGCAAGGACTCCCAAAGGCGGCCTGGTTAACCGCAGCGCGCCCGGGTCAACTTGCCGGTACAACCGAACAAATCTTATGCCAAATCCGGCATACGCCGGAAGAATTTCCACAACTTCTTGTATTGCAGGATATTATAGAGAGATGAGCGCAACGCCGGATCGCTGCCTCTTGATACATTTTTGTATATATTTGCCTTTTCATCTACATTTTTGTATTTTCTGGATCATCCCATGGGATCATCCGATAGCCTCACCGCCCCGTTCTCCGGTGCGGATGCGGACGCACTCGGCCAAGTCCAGGATGAAGATCTTGCCGTCGCCGATCTGACCACTGCGCGCGCCCTCGGTGATCGCCTTGACGGTCTTCTCCACGAAGGCCTCGTTGACGGCGATCTCCAGCTTGGTCTTCTTGAGCAGACTGCCCTGCTCCTTGTGGCTGCGATAGACTTGGGCGACGCCCTTTTGCCGACCCCGGCCGACCACGTTCGACACTGTCACGAGATGAACCTCCTCCTGCGTCAATCTCTTGAGCACTTCCTCCAAACGATCCGGCTGAATCACCGCGATGATGTATTTCATGTCCCTTGTCCTTTCTCAGTCGATCACCGTGTAGGCGGCTTCCCGATGCAGGGCCAGGTCCAAACCTACCCGTTCCTCATGCTCGCTGACCCGCAGGCCCATGAATGCTTCCACCAGTTTGAGCAGGGCATAGCCGACCACGAACGAGAAAACGACCGTGAGGAGCACGGCCTTGATCTGGATCCAGAGCAGGGCCGGATTCCCGTAGAACAGCCCGTCCGCTCCCGCGGGGTTGACCGTCTTGGTGGCAAACAGGCCGGTGGCGATTGCGCCCCACATGCCGCCCACGCCATGCACACCGAAGGCATCCAGGGAATCGTCGTAACCCAGCGAGCCTTTGATGTAGGTCACGATGAACCAGGGAATCAGTCCCGCGCCGATGCCGATCCCGATCGCTCCCGCCGGCGTGACATACCCGGAGGCCGGCGTGATCGACACCAGGCCCGCCACCACGCCGGTGATCATGCCCAGCGTCGTGGGCTTCTTGTGTTTCATCCAGTCGAGCAAGGCCCAGGTCAGACCGGCCGCGGCCGCGGCGACGTGCGTCACGGTAAAGGCGCTGCCCGCCAAGCCGCCCGCGCCCAGAGCGCTGCCCGCGTTGAACCCAAACCAGCCGAACCACAGCAACGCCGCTCCGAGAACCGCAAAGGGCAGGTTGTGCGGCGGCGAGATGCCTTCCGGGTACCCCTGCCGACGGCCAAGAACGAGCGCAGAGGCCAGGGCCGTCATGCCGGCATTGATATGCACCACCGTACCCCCGGCGAAGTCCAGCGCACCCCACTGTCGCAGGAAGCCACCCGCGCCCCAGACCCAGTGGGCGACCGGATCGTAAACAAACGTCGCCCACAGGAGCATGAAGACACACAGGGAAGAGAACTTCATGCGTTCCGCAAAAGCGCCGATGATGAGCGCCGGCGTGATCACCGCGAACATCATCTGGAACATCATGAAGACCTCATGCGGGATTGTGGCCGCGTAGTCCGTATTCGGCGTCAACCCCACGCCGCTGAGAAACAGCCACTTCCATCCGCCGATCAGGCTGCTGCCCGGCCCGAACGACAGACTGTACCCGTATGCCACCCACTGCAGGCTGATCAGGCACAAGATCATCAGGCACTGCATCAGGACCGACAGCATATTCTTGCGGCGGACCAGCCCCCCGTAAAAGAACGCCAGTCCCGGCGTCATGAGCATCACCAACGCTGCACTGACGAGCACCCAGGCGGTGTCCCCGGTATCAACCTTGGCTTGGGTGGGCGCGGCCACAGGGACAATACCCTGCTCACTAGCCTGCACGACGCCACCGCCACCCAGGAGAAGAACAATTGCCGCCAGAACCCCAATTGCCACCCACGTCCTGCCTCGTCGCAGGATAGACCGATCCCCCATGGCCATCATATCCGTACCCCTTTCTGCTGGGTCAATTGTCTGATGTCGTTGATCTGTTCACGTTCCAAGAGCATGCATGCGTGCTTGCTCCCTATGAGTACAACTGGCGTGCCAAACCGGCTTTCGATCCCGGAGATTGTCCTAACTTCTGCATGCACACGAGGTTGCAGCGAACGGCACGATGGATAGCTTGGGCCTCCCTCGTCTACACTTTCGTAATCGATATCACTCTCGTCTACATCTTTGTATGCACCGCTCGTTCTGTCGCCGACGGGAAGGAGAGCTGGCGTTGGTCCGGGCCTTGTGAAGAGAACGCGAGCCGCTCGGTGGCGCAACGCCGTGCCGTGTGGGTTGCCGTTCCTCCACAGCTTCTTCGTGACGGTGAACACCAGAATCTCCTTGAAATCCCACCGCCAATCTGGTACAAGCAAATCCAGTGGAGCGTGCGGTTTCGCTTTGACATCTTGTGCGACCTTTTCACCCAGAACCTCGGCCGCCCGCACTTCGTCGTCGCGGCACGGGGCACCGTTCAATCCCGGTTTGGGAAAGGAGGAAGAGTATGTGTAAGACCTCGGCTCGCCTGTTATCCTGCCTGCTCGTATTGGGCATGGTCGGGGTGGCGCTGGGAGGGCTCGTGGCCCAATGGAACTTCGACGAGGGCTCCGGCGCCGTCGCCAAGGACAGCTCCGGCAACAAGCACGACGGGAAGATCCTGGACACGCCGGACTGGATCGCGGGTCAGGGGGACACCGGCAGCGCCCTGCTGTTCACGCCCGGCGTGTGCACGGGCGTCGATACCGGTGTCTACGATCCGACCGATGGAACGGGGAAGTTCTCCCTCGCCCTCTGGGCTTTCTGGGATGGAACGGGGACGTTCCAGCACTTCCTCACCAAATCGAACGGCTGGGGCACCACCACGATGATGTTCCAGGTCGAGCTGTGGGGCGCCCACACGAGTGCCCAGTACACGGACCGGGTGGGTATCTCCTTCGACCCGGCTTCGGTCGAGTTCTCGGTCATGCCCAAGAATGAATGGGCTCACCTGGCCTTCGTGTTCGACGGCGTCAATCTGAGACTCTATCTCAACGGCATCGACGAGGTGGGCCCCAAAGCGTTTACCATCGGCCCGAATGTCGGGGCCCCCGTCCTGCTCGGCCGGGACTTCGACGGCGGCCGGGTCTTCCACGGTATCCTGGACGATGTCCGAATCTACAGCCATCCGCTGACAGCGGCGGAGGTCGAGGCCATCTGTCCGCCGTCGCGCGCTGCTAAAGCGCCCAATCCCGCGGATGGAGCTACGGGCGTCCAGATGCCTCTGTTCCGTTGGACGGCGGGCTACAAGTCGTCCCTCCACGAGGTCTATATCGGCACGACGCCGGAGCTGGGTGCGGCCGATCTCGCCGGTCCGCGCACGCCTATGACCATGTTGTACTATACAAAGGCCCTCGAGCCGGGAACAACCTACTACTGGCGGGTCGATGAGATCGAGGCCAATGGGACGACTGTCAACAAAGGCAATGTCTGGACGTTCACGACGCAGGCGCTGACCGCCTACCTGCCCAGCCCGGCGGATAAAGCCACCGATGTCGCACCGGCGGCGACGCTTACTTGGCAGCCGGGCCAGGCCGCCGTCAAACATCACCTGTTCTTCAGCGACAACCAGGACGCGGTCACACAGGGCGCCGCGGGCGCCGACAAGGGCCAGTTGACCGAGACGACCTTTGCCGCGGGCACCCTCGAAAACGTGACCACCTATTACTGGCGCGTGGACGAGACCGGCGCCGACGGCTCCATCAAGGCCGGCCCGGTCTGGAGCTTCACGACGCATCTGCCCATCGACGACTTCGAGAGCTACACGGACGACGAGGGCAGCCGTATCTACGAGACCTGGGTCGATGGGATGACCAACAACACGGGCTCGATCGTCGGGTACATGACCGCCCCGTTCGCCGAGCAGACGATCGTCCACAGCGGCAAACAGTCCATGCCGCTGGAGTACAACAACGTGAACACACCCTACTACTCGGAAGCCGAGCAGACCTGGGCCAAGCCGCAGGACTGGACCGCCGGCGACGTCTCGGTCCTAGTGCTGAATATCCAGGGCGTGGGCACGAACAAGGCCGGCCCGATCTACGTCGCGCTCAAGGATAGCGCCGGTAAGACGGCGGTCGTCAACCATCCCGACGCCAACGCCTACCGCTCGACGAAATGGCTCACGTGGGAGATTCCGCTGAGCACCTTCAGCGAGGCCGGGGTGAAGGTTACCGCCATCAAGACGTTGTACATTGGCGTCGGCGACCGCGCTGCTCCGAAGCCAGGCGGAGCCGGGAAGATCTACATCGACGACATCCGGGTAACAAAACCCTGACCACCGTAGAACACCGACCCCAGGGCCGGCGGCGAAGCGCCTGGCTTGGAGATGGGTCCGCAATGACTGGCGGCAGCCGCGTGTTATCGCACGCGGCTGCCGCTTGCTTTCTGCCACCCATGACCGTTTGCGAGCGGCCTTTTGTTCATCCGTAGTCCGACTCTGCGATACTCGGGCGCGAACCCGCCGCAGAGCGAGAGGGTATAGGCTATAGTTGCCCTGGGATGGGTCCGGGTCTTCATCGGCTTTCTTTCGCCGATGGAAGCCCAGCCCTAACGCGGTGCGGCGTTGGGGGTGGAGGCCTTAGAAGCATTGCAAGGAGTACCGGCATGGCTACACGGATCATTGTTGCCGACGATCATACGCTCATTCGCGAAGCACTGACCAAATTCCTGCAAGAGCAGGAGGATATGGAAGTCGTCGGGCAGGCGGCGGACGGCGATGCCGTCATGGAGCTGACTATGAAGCTTCAGCCCGACGTGATCATCATGGACGTCAGTATGCCGCCGGTGCTCAGCGGTCTGGAAGCGACCCGCTGGATTCGCGCCACGTGGCCGAGCGTGAAGGTCATCGCCCTGTCGATGTACGCCGGCAGGCGCTACGTCGCCGAGATGCTCAAAGCCGGAGCCCATGGCTATCTCCTCAAAGACGCCGATTTCGATGAATTGCTCGCCGCCATTCGCGCGGTCGTCGAAGGCAGGACCTACGTCGGCGCCGGCGTCGATACCGGATCCGCCGTCGTCCAAGAGCAACGCGAATAGACCACGCTGCGGGCCCCGCACGCCCAAGGAAGCAACGGGCGGCACATCAGAAGTCGTAGGCCAGGCCGACTCCGCCCCAGAAGTTGTCGCTCTTTTCCGTGGCGGCGCGGATATCTTTGTTCAGCATGGTGGAGTAGCCCAGGCTCGGCTTGATCGTCAACTTGCCGAAGCAGATGGGCAGGCCGGCCGTCAGAGTGAAATCGTTCAGAGCCGTCTCGTCCAAGCCGAAATAGAACTGGTTGTAATTGGTGGTGCCCATCCCCAAGCTGGCCCCCACTTGCAGGCCGCAGGAACAATCTTTGCCCCATTCCCGGAGCTTCTCGATCGTGTGGCCGACGGAGAACTGGACGTAGCTGCCGTCAGCCTCATCGAAATCGTAATACCACCGGATAGTTGGTGCAGAGGGTATGTCCAGATTGAAGCCGGCGTACGCCTCGGCCGTCGGGTGCAGGTGGATGTTCAGATAGTCATAGTAGATGGCGCCTACTGAGAAGCCGATCTTGTCCACGCCGGGCACCTGGTTGGAGTAGTCGAGCGAAAGATCGGTTTCCGTGAGATTTCCCGCTTCGACGGGTACACCGCCGACGGGCTCGTCCTTCGCATTCAGGCTGTTCCAGATCGAGGCAGTCAGCCCCTTGTAACCAACGCTGACGCCGGGCTGGAAGACCCAATTATCGACAATATTTTGTCCGCGCCAGATGTACTTGCTGAAGAAGTCGCCCGTCACGCCGACCTCCACCCCCTCGTCCTTGGCCGAGCTCTCCTCTTTTTCGGCCCATGCCGGTGCCACGGCGCCCAGCATGATCGCTACCCACCACAGAACCTTCCGTTTTGCCATGTTGCATTCTCCTATTCACGGGTCATTCACACCGCCCTTCGGCCTCGGCCTGCACCGCTTGCCGCTCCGGCGGCAGACAGGCCGACCTCTCTTCTTGCAAGCAGCGTGCCAAAGTGACTCCCCTGTGACCCAGGGCCTCGCGGGTATCCTATCAGCAAACCCTCCCTTTGGATACAACCGGATGGACGGATTGTGACGAAACGAGTCGCGCCACCGCCCGACACTGGCCGACCCATCAGATATATTTTGGCAGAATGCCGTACCTGTGAATCTTGTAGCCGAGGATGCGTTCCGTGAGGCCGAGCTCCTGGGCGGCCTTGCGCTGCTGGCCGCCACACTTCTTGAGGGCGTCGACGATCAACTCCCGTTCCTTATTCGCGATGATCTCCGTAAACGAGGGTTTGGCGGCGGTCGTATCGCCCTTGTCGACCATCTGCAACGAGGGCGGCAGGTGCTCGCTGCGGATCACGTCATCCTCGCACAGCAGCACCGCCCGCTCGATGCAGTTCTCCAGCTCGCGGATGTTGCCCGGCCAATGGTAGCGGGTGAGCATCTCGATGGCGGGCGTGGAGATCCGCGTGATCCGTTTGCCGTTTTCCTGAGCATATTTCTCCAGAAAATGATCCGCCAGCAGCATGATGTCGTCCTTGCGCTCCCGCAGGGGCGGCAGATAGATCGGAAAGACGTTGATGCGGTAATACAAGTCCTCCCGGAAATGCTCCGTCTTGATCTGCTCTTCCAGATTCTTGTGCGTGGCGACGAGGACGCGGACGTTCGCCCGGATCGTCTCGGTGCCGCCGACCCGCTCGAACTCGCGGAACTGGATCACGCGCAGGAGCTTGACCTGGAGGGCGGGCGGGAAATCGCCGATCTCGTCGAGGAAGATCGTGCCGCCGTGGGCCCGCTCGAAACGGCCGAGCTTCCGCTCGACGGCCCCGGTGAAGGCCCCTTTTTCATGGCCGAAAAGCTCGCTTTCAAGCAGCGTGTCGGGCAACGCCGTGCAATTGACCTTCACGAACGGCTTGTCGGAGCGCAGACTGTAGTAATGGAGCGCGTGGGCGACCAGGTCCTTGCCCGTGCCGGTCTCGCCGCGGATCAGCACGGTCGCATTGCTGTCGGCCACCTGCTCGATCAGCCGGTACACCTCCTGCATCGCGTTGCTCTTGCCGACCATATTGTGGATATCAAACCGCGACTTGAGCTCGCGGCGCAGCCGGACGTTCTCATCCCGCAGCAGGGCCCGCTCGGACTCGACCATCTTGTTGAGCTTGACCGCCTGGGCGATCATCGTGGAGATGATATGGAGCAGCCGCAGGCTGGCATCGAAATCGTCCCCCCGGCCCGCCTGCCGGTCGACGCTCAAGGCGCCGACGGTCTTGCCCTCCAGCTTGATCGGCACGCAGAAGAACGCGATCTTCTTGCCCCCCACCGTATCGCGTGACTTCGTCCGGTGCAGGAACCGCGGATCCTTGGCGATGTCCGGCACGACAATCGCCTCGCCGGTCTGGACGACCCGCCCGGTGATCCCCTCGCCGACCTTGTACCGCCCCTGGCTCTTGGACCGCTCGCTGAGCCCGTGGGCAACCTTGATGCTGATCGTCTCGGTCTGGGGGTCCAGCAGCGTGATCGTCCCGCGCTGGAGCCGCAGATGCGTGTCGAGCGACCGCAGAATTCTCATCAGGGTCTCTTCCAGATTCAGCGATTCGGCGAATACCTTCGCCACATCACTGAGCAATTGCACTTCCGTCGCAAAGTTACTTTTCATGCGGTGCCTTTCCACAGAGCCGCTCGATTCCTCCCACAAAATTGTAGACCACGCCGCTCAATCTACAATATTGTAGTCATCCAGGCAACAGGAATCTGAAGAAGTTATCGGTGGACAGTTCCCCGAGAATGGCATCCGGTCCGTGCGGACAGATTGGGTTTGTTTGGCACAATACATGCTGCCCGCCGCAAAGGCGGGCAGGTCCACCGCGGCATTGGCTTTGTTTGGCAGGATGGGCCTCACCAAAAGCATCGGCAGCCAGTCTGGCCCACAACCGTTGCCGTTCCGGAGGAAATTGGCTTTGTTTCTCCGGAGCCGTGTGCGTGTCCAATTCACCATAACTCTTTTCCTGCAAGACATTTGCCTCTCCTGATGCCCTGGGAGAAATTGGCTTTGTTTGGCGCGCTTGTGCCGAGCGCCGCCGGCACCTGCGACCCCGGCCGCCGGGCCCGCCGATCGATCCGAGGCAAATTGGCTTTGTTTGTACATCGCCCCACATGGGATGACTGCCATTGCCCACATACCCCAGTCCTCCCAAGTTTGGCTTTGTTTTGCGCATTTCGTCCCCTGCGGCCGCCGCCGACCACCCAAATTGGGTTTGTTTTGCGCATTTGGCCCTACGCTTCTCAAATCATAAATCATCAATCGTAATCATGTCATTCCCGCAGAGGCGGGAATCATCGACCCGAGGGTCCGCCTCGGAACGGAGTATCTCTACCTAGGGGCCATGTTGCACGAATCGTGCCGGAATTCTGTGCGCGCACGGGGCTCGAAAACTGCGTAACTCCTTGCGCCCGAAGGAATAAAGGGTTTCTTGCTCGCGGAGTGTTTTGCCTTCTCGACTGTTGCACAAACGTGATCCCGTCTGGAGGGTGCGGTACTGTCGCCGAAGCGAAAACTCCGCAAATCCCGATTCTCGTAACCGCGCAGGGCACAAAGCGACACGAAGGAACGCAAACGACAGATGATAGATGACAGAGGCCGGACGACGGCGTTTATCGCATTTGGGATACCAGCGGGGAGGGCGGACCTGATATGACGAGTGGTTTGATGCAGATGGGCTTCTGGAGATCGCCTGATCCCACTGCAATCCGAGACTCCAATCGCGAGCCTCGCGCCACGGGGCCGGCCATCTCCCCACCGGTACCCGTAAAGCGAAAAACGCATCAGTTCCGGCCGAAGGCCGGGCCAGGAACGGGAGTACCTTGAAGACTTCATAGATGGTTATCGGGGTGTTCGTCCCCTGGACTAGCATGTCAGGGACAGAGAGTCTCCTCCGGCGCCAGTCCCTACAACCAAGATCCAGCGGACGGCTACCTCACCGGCCGCAGAGACGAAATGCAGCGGAGATAGAGAGAGTCGTGTCGAATGGCAGGACGTGCCAAGGACATGGCGGCAACACCGGGCCTACGGAAGGTTATAAGGCCATCGGCCATAATAGGACTTGCTCTTGGAGTTCTTCTTAGCGTCGGGCTTGGGATGGAAGTACTGCCAGACCGCCACGATGCCAACCACGAGAGCGGTGGCCAAGACCACCAGTTGAAGCCCCGGCCCCACAGGCTGCCCCATATAGTTCTCGCCCATGACGTAGTCGCCAGTGACGATACTCGTGATGGCTTGATGGGCGAGCAACAGACATAAGCCTACGGCCATGATCACGGTCAAGACAACAGTCTTGCGATTCCTCGCAACGCGTGAATTATGGCTAGTCGTGTCCTGATTTCGTTGGATCCTCAACCACGCCATACTGTGATTAAGGCCGCTATCGCTCGCGGCGCGTGTCCCGCCGTTGGAACTGGTCCCGCGCGGGGCCGCGGTTCCGGAATTCGCGGACGCCGGGGTGGCGCGGGCGCTGGAACTTCTTCGCGAAGGAGGGCTTCGGTGCGGCGGGGCCCTCTCTCATCAGTTGCAGGGACTTGGCGCAGGCGTCTTTCGCGAGGCGATTGGAGCTGGCCAAGCCCTTGGTGAGGGCCGCCTCGGCCAGCTTGTGCATCCGGCCGTTCATGCTCCGCAGGCCGTAGGCGGCCGCCTTCTTTGTGTCCCTCGGAAAATTCCCGAACAGCGCCTCCACGAGGATGTCCAGGCCGTCCTCCTGCATCCAGGAGAGGTTGAAGGCGGCTTTCCGCGCGAGCGAGATCTCCTCGGAGTGCAGCTTCTGCCGCAACTGCGCCAGCAGCGCGACCGCGGCCGCATCTTTCTCCCGACCCGATGGTTTTCGTTCTGGCAGCATCATGTGGTCACCCTCTGATCCGTCTACTCCATTCTCCGGACGCTTGCTCCCCGGAGGGTGCTGGTTAGAACCCCCAACGAAATATACTACGCTCAGGGACCCCAACCCGTTCTGTTGTTTGGCACAGGCGGTCCGCCCCAGGACCATCCACATGGACTCCAAGTCCACGCGGCTATTGTCACGGAGGGAGGGAACGAACGCAAGGGAATTTTGGCCAAGAAAATGCGCCGGGGTGTGCGACAACATTGTGACAAGTCAGGTGTCTGATTGATGGGTGGCGCGCCCAAGCGCAGCGACCCTCCTGAGCTTGGCATACAGAGATAACGCCTTACGGCGTCACTACAAACGAGGTCGAGCCGCACCGCCGGTTGACCACCCACGATCCGTCACAGCGGCAGGTCGCGGCGATGCCAGATGATGGCGCCAACGGCCACGGCGGCCAGGAGAATCCCGGTCAGGATGCCCATGTTGCGCAGGGGCCAGCCTGCCCAGAGATTGGAGCTGTCGATCAGGTAGAAGAGTGTCACCGGCTGGAGAAAGGCCATGCGGGGCCACCAGTTGGAGAGGATCGCCACGAAATAATTGACCACGAGGAAGGCGACAGCCACGCTGACGGCGGCGTACAACCGGCCGAAGGTGCCGGCGCACAGGAGGGCAAAGGCCCCGAAGGTGCTGGCCAGCAGCCCCCCGTTGATCGCGATGCGAAAGAAGACGTCGAGGGGGACGCGGTCCTTGAACGTGAAGATATGCACGGCGGCGACCGTCCCCAGAAACATCACGAGGTCCAGGGCGAACATGCCGGCCAGGGTCAGGATGCCGGCACAGAGGTAGACCTGGGTCTTGGTGACGGAGCGGCTCAGGATCAGCTCCATGGTCCCCCGCTGCACCTCGCCGGCGAGCAGGCCCGTCGGCGTCCCCACAGCAAAGAGCATGTAGAGAAACAGGACGAACGGGTGGTTGTAGCCGATGGCGATCAGGCCCGCCGTGTTGCCCAGCCGCAGCATCTCGCCCCCGAGGGCGGACTTGACAATCGACGGGAGCATGTCGATGAACGCCAGCATGGTCTTGACTTTCTCATTGTCGTGCACGATGGCGCTGACGGCGATCTGCATCAGAAAGATCAGCAGGGCAATCCCGCACCACACGGGCAGAATTCGCACCAGCCAGAACCGCAGCAATGCGAAGGGAAATGAAGGATGGGCGGCGTGACTCATGAGCGGCCTCCTTGGGTAGTGCGGCTATCGGCGTTCCGCGGCCGACGGTAGTATTGAATGAAGGCCTCCTCCAGCGAGGTCTGCGGCGTGGCCACCCGATCCACCGGGAACTGGGCCGCCCATTTCAGAATGGCGTCGGCGGCGCCCTGATAGGCGACGTGGAGCATGCCCGGTTCCTGTTCGACGATCCGCACGCCCGGCAGTTGGGGGATGGGTACATCAGGGAGGAGGACGCCGTCCCGGAACCAGATTTTCAGGCGGTGCTCGCCCTCCTCGATGATCTGGGCAATGGGGGCCATCTCGACCAACCGGCCTTCGCGCAGAATCGCGGCCCGGCTGCCCACCGCCGATACCTCGCTGAGATCGTGCGAGGAGAGCAGGACCGCCGCCCCGCCGGCGGCCGCTTCCTGAATGAGGTCCAGAGCGGCCTGGCGCATGAGCGGGTCCAGGCCGGCCGTCGGCTCATCGAGCACCAATACATCCGGCCGATGCTGGAACGCGGCGATCAAGGCCACTTTCTGGCGATTGCCCTTGGAGAGGTCCCCCACCGCCCGGTCGAGGTTCAATTCGAGCCGGGCCGCCAATTCCTTGCGCCGCGACAATGATCCGTCGCTGCCCAAGGCGGCCAGCAGGCCCAGGGAGCGCTGCGCCCGCGCGCGTCCCCAGATGCGAAAGTCGCCGGGCAGATAGCCGATCCGGGCGTGTTGCGTCCCCTGCCCCGGTACCACGCGCTCGCCCAGGACGCGGACCGCGCCGCGGCTCGGCCGCAGCAGGCCCATGAGGCAGCGAATGGTCGTCGTCTTGCCGGAGCCGTTGGGCCCGAGGTAGCCGAAGATCTCGCCAGGCTCGATGGCAAAGGTGACATCCTCGACCCCGCGCGTCCGGCCGTACCATTTCGTCAGAGATTCGATCTCAATCGCCGCCATGCCCAACCTGTATCGTCCTTGCCCTTTCCGCCGAATGAGCCATCCGCACGCCAGACTCCGCCCAGGGCGGTATTATGGTCCCGCTCTCCCGCGAAGGCAAGGTACGCGGGGAAAAAGTGCAGGGCCGGCGCCAGGTCGCCTGGCAGGTCGCACACTGTGGATTTCTGCGGAGGAACTGCGCCGAAGGGAACTTCTACCCGCCTCCAACCGTTTAAGTACCAGGGATTGTTATGACCAGGGAGCAGGTCTGACGGCGGCATGATCAACAATCTGCACGAGGGGGTCGATGAGCTACAAGAGGCTTGGAAATCAGGTGTGTACGTCCGACGCCGGCAGCGGCACCGTGGCGCTCATTTCGTGTCTTCTGTTGCTGACAGGGTGCGCCGGCACGTCGAACGTGGGACTCCGGTCCGGGGAAATCGCGCCGCCCGGTGCGCCAACGATGGGCACACCGGAGACCGTCGGCGCGGCCGCGCGCCGGGAGACCGCCGCGATGGGCCGGGAGCCCCGGATCATGTTCGAGATGAACGTCCACGACTTCGGCGAAATCGGTCTGCTCACCCAGCACGTCTGCGAGTTCCGCTTCAAGAACACGGGGATGGGCGTCTTGAAGGTCGAAGGGAAGATCGATGCCGTGTGCGGCTGCGTGGTGCCGGTCCTGTCCCAGACCGTGTACGCTCCCGGCGCGGCGGGCACGATTCAAGTCACGTACATGGCCGGCGACTCCCTCGGGCCCACGACCAAGCTTCTCAAGGTGCACAGCAACGACAAGACCGACGGCGGGATCGTGGGCCTGCAGATCCAAGCCACGGTGGTCGAGCGCGTGGCCTATGAGCCCAGACAGCTCGAGCTGCGCTTCAAAGGGCCCCAGGCGAATTGCCCGCCCATTACGCTGCGGAGCCTGGACCACCGGAGCTTCGCCGTGACCGGCATTCTCTCCAACGGCAGCGCGCTTGCCGCCGACGTCGACGCATCCCGGCAGGCCCCGGAATTCACGCTGCAACCCACGCTCGACCCGGAGCAACTGCAAAAGCACCCCACGGGCAATCTGGTGCTGACGCTCACGCATCCTGAGTGCCCGGAAGTCCGGATCCCCTATCAGATCGTCCCGGAATTCCAATTCACACCCTCCAGCGTGGTGGTGTTCAACGCGGAGCCGAACCACCCCGTCCTGCTGGATGGCGTGGTCTTGTCGAACAGCTACGCCGAGGAGTTCGACGTCGCATCGTACGCGTCGAAAGCCCACCGGGTGAGGGTCATGGGGAAGGAGAAGGTCGTCGCCGACGATCAGCAGAGTATGGGCTATCGTCTGCGACTGGGCATCCTGCCGCCGGCGGTGTCCAACCCTCAGGGATTCTTTGAAGATGTGCTCCGGGTTCGCCTGACGAACGGCAAAGAGTTGCAGCTTCCCTGCCGCCTCTTCTATCACCAACCACAGGAATAAAGACCCGAGCCGCCCCGGAGGAACGCCGGAAGCCTGGGGGCCAGATCCCGCTACGGCTCGAAAGCGTTCAGCAGAGCGACCAGGTTGTCCATCGGGACATCCCCGATCACACAGCACGAGCCCGGGCCCATGCGGACGGAGGCCATGTTGCAGGTCTCACACGTGGCGTGCCAAATGGGCTGCCCGGTCACGGTCTTGGTCGTGTCTGGCGTCATGCCCAGGTTCTCGGGCGCTTCCGGGAGGAGGACAACCGAAATGGCAGGAGTATTCGGTTCCTCGACAACGCAACTGGGCACGGTCCGGCCCTGGAAGTCCCGCATCCGGCAGCCACACATGCACAAGCCCCGCGCGCAGCACGGCATGGTGGTGCCATCGGCCAGTTTGCCCGCCGTACACTGGCATTTCTTGGGAGAGCTATCGTCCTCCATGAGCTGTTCGAGGGAATCGAGATTGGTGCGATGGATTCCGGCCAGCGCCGTCTGGGCGGCCTTGACCCTGGAGCCCGTATCGATATGGAGAGCCCGCGGGAGGGCCACGATCAAGAGCGCGGCAGCAATCGCCAGGCCGGACCAGATGTGCCGACGCGTACGCAGCGGAACGATGTGCGGCCGAGTCTCCGCCCCGGCCGCGGGCCCTCCGGCGGCCGCGATCGCGGCGCGGATCCGGCCGGCCAGATCGGCGCCGGCCTGGATGGAGGAAAACGCCTTGTTCAGGCGGTGGGCCAGGGCACGTTCCTCGTCCAAGCGATCCCGGCACTCCTGGCACTGGTCCACGTGCTCGGGCGCCTCGGCCCGGCCCTGCAAAATGTCCTCGAATTGTTCCTCGGTCAAGTGACTCATCGGTTTCGCCCCGTGAATCCCATTTCTTTCGCGTACGACAGCAAATAGCTCTTGAGCTCACTGCGGGCCCGGCTGGTGCGGCTCTTGACCGTTCCGACCGGCACGCCCGTGATCTCGGCCACTTCCTGCTGATTCAGATGCTCGACGTCCGTAAGAAACAGCGTCAAGCGCTGGTCCTCCGGCAGCCGCCGCAGGGCCTCGATCACCTGCTCATCCGAGAAATTGTCCAGCAAATCCTCGGCATCCGACCACACGGTCGGCCGCGTCTGCGGCGGCACCGCCACCGTCTCTTCATCGATCGGAACCACGGTTCCCGTCACTTTCTTGTGGCGGAGCCGGTCGATCCAGAGATTCCGCATGATTTGAAAGAGCCAGGCCTTGCAGTTGGTTCCGGGCTGCAGCGTATCGAACCGCTCCAAGGCCCGCAGGAACGTCATCTGGGTCAGGTCTTCCGCCTCATCCGCCCGCCGGCAGAGGGCGACCGCCGCCCGGTACACGCGGTCCAGATGAGGTAACGCAGTCTGCTCGAAACGTTCCGGACTCTGCATCTATTCGTCTTTCTATCTAAACGTCTTTGCGACGCAGTGTGTTCCCTACCCACCCATTCTTCCGGATTGAACATAGCATAACAATCTCACGTCCCCCCGTCAATCAATTCCCAGCACTTTGCCAGATAATGCGGGAAGAATCGCCCGTAGCAACCGTTGCGGCCGGCGGCGTCCTATGTCGCGTTCTTCCTCTGAACCCCGCGAATAACGTAGAAAAATCAATTTGTTTGGAACGTCGTCGCCCTATCGTCCGTTTAGATAGGGCCGGGGTGAATACCCTGGTAAGTTCATAGGAGAAGGGTGAA
>JAMCWO010000168.1 GCA_023481165.1 Planctomycetota bacterium
TTCGAGAAGCCCGAGCCGGAGGAGAAACAGAAGACCCTTTTCCGCGAGAAATTGTTCGAGCAGATGAAGAAGGCGGGCCTCAACTCCGAGCCGCCGCAGCCGATTCTCGGCAAGAAGATGAACGTTGGCGGCACGCCCTACCGGGTGTTGAAGGTCAAGTGCAAGGCCAAGTGCAAGTTCGATCAGTTGCTCGATTTTCTGGCGAATTTGAAGGAGAACCCGTACTGCGTGGGCGTGGAAGAGCTGCAGATCCGGTGTGACACGAAGGAGCCGCCGGAGAAGCGCAAGGACAAGGACGTGGAGGTCGATCTGGTCGTCAGCACGTTCGTCCGGGACAGCATGGCCCGACCGACGGCGACCAAACAGGTGGGATATGCAGGTCAGCGCAATCCATAGCAACCGGGACCGGATTTCCTGGGGACTCCTGGTGGCCGCCGTGCTGCTGGGCATCTTCACGGTGGCCAAGGTGGCGGGCTTCTGCATTCAGCGCGGGCGGATGCAGGCCCTGGGCACCCTGGCCGGCGGTACGGGCGATCCGGATCGCCTGAAACAGAGTCTCGGCGAGGCCAAAAAGACGGTCGATTCCCTGAAACAGAACAATCTCTTCATCAAGGCGCCCCCGAAGCAGAATCCGGTCAAGCAGGTGGAAGGAATCCTGGGTGGCGAGGCGTTGATCGCGGGCAAGTGGTACAAGGTGGGAGACAAGATCGCGGACGCGAAGATCGTTGCCATCGCGGCGACGCAGGTGGAGGTCGAATGGGACGGCAAGAAGACCAGCTTCTCGCCGATCGCGTCGGTCAGTGCGGGACCGCCGGCGCCGCCGGCCGGACCCGGGGGGCCGCCCAGGAAAGAAGCCGGCCCGCAACCGCCCAAGCCGCCCAAGGCCGAGGTGGCCAAGCCGTCTGCGCCCCCGACTCAGGACGATCCGCTCGCGTGGATGGGCGTCAAGCTGTCGCCGAAGGTGCGCGAGAAGTTCCTGCAGATGTGGAACAGCATACCGGACGATCAGAAAGAGGCGGCGAAGGACAAATGGAACAGTATGCCCGAGGACAAGAAGCAGGAGGCGATCCAGCAGATGGAGCGCTCGTAGTCAGGACGCGGGCAAGGAACACTCACATGGGAAATGAGAAGCTATGGTGAATATCAAACTCCACCGGGACCAGGCGAAGCCGCTCACGAAAATCCTCTGTGCGTTGGCGGTGTTGCTGGGCGCTCTGATCTTGCTGAAGATCGCCGGTTTCTTTGCGAGTACGTCGCAGGCGCGGGTGCTGGAAGGGCAGGCGGATGCGGCGCGTGCAGGCGTCAACGACTTGAAGAAGCTGTTGGCCGAGACGAAAACCACCGCCGAAGAGCTCAAGAAGAAGAACCTGTTCGTCCAGGCGACGCCGAAACAGTTCCCGGTCCGTGACGTGCTGGGCATCATGGGGCATGAGGCGTTGATCAACGACAAATGGTACAAGGTCGGGGACAGCGTGGCGGAGGCCAGAATCACCGCCATCGAGCCGACGAAAGTCAAGATCGTCTGGAACGGTCAGGAAAAGGAGTTCACGCCGATCACGTCGGGCGGCGCCGCCGGCGGGCGGCCGGACCAGGCAGGTTCCCCGAGCGGCGGACCGGGACCGGGAGGTCCCCGCAAGATGGTGGCCGCCGGAGGCCGGCGCGAGCCGGGAAATGCGCCGGCGTCCGGGCTATCCGCCGACGAGATGACGCGGATGCGCGCCCAGTGGAAGAATGCGACGACGCCGGAGGAAAAGCAGCGTCTGCGCGAAGCGATGCGGCAGCGGGCCGGGCGGCGGAGCTGAGAATCGAGCAGCAGGAAAGGTGGACCGGATGAAGCTCTCCCACAGCACGGTGTCGATCATTGCGATCGGAGCGGCGCTGGTTTCGGCCTACGCCATCGGTCTGGTGATACGCCAGGTGCGCACCGGCGCGCGGTCGGCCGCGCCGGCGGCGGCCGAGACGACCGACGTGGCGGCCCGGCGGCCGGGACCGCAGGGGACGCCCTCCCAAGACACACCGGCGGAACGGGCCCAGGTGAAACAGAAGAAGGCCCAGACGCTGGAGACCATGAGCGCGGCCACGAAGCAGGAGCAGGAGCAGTTCAAGGATAAGGTGATCAGACAGGTTGGTGGTCGGCGGGGGGGCCAAGTCCCGGGCGGTCTGACGCCGGAGGAAAGGCGGGCTCGCAAGATGAAGGCGGAAGGTCCATTCCCGGCGGGTGGCCAGACGCACGATGCCAACGCTCCGATCGCCCCGAAGGAGAGCACGGATCTCCAGCAAAGTGCGGAGAAGGCCGGCGGCACGCCGTAACGCCGGCCCACGGCAAAGGCTCGCTCACGAGCAAAGAGAGGTGAGAAATTGGAACGGTCAAAAATCGTCGTCTGGGTGTTGGTGCTGGCAGCGGCCGGCGTGATCATCTGGTGGGTGGGCTTTCATAGCGTCCAAGCCCCCCTGCCGGCAGTGGAACAGACGGTGGAAGCGAAAGAGGCTCCCGCCGGCGCTTCCGCCCGGCAGAAAGAGAAGGCCTCGACCAAAGGCGGGGCCCCGGCGGCCTCCGATGCCAATCAGCCCAAGAGTGCGGCGCAGCCGGCCGGGGGCGAGCCCAACCAGCCGGCACAGACCAGGCCGTCCGAGAGCAAGCCCGGCGCTGTCGAGCCCAACCGACCCGGACAACCCGCCCCGGCGGCTGCGGCCAAGCCGGCCGAAGGCAAACCCCCCGAGGCGAAGCCGGGCGAGGCAAAACCGCCCGAGTCCAAGCCGGGCCAGCCCAAGGTCAAAGAGGATCCGAACGATCCCCTGGAAGCGGTGAACCTTAAAGACGTCGAAATGAAGAACATCATCGAGAAGATCGCCCAGTGGACCGGCAAGACGGTCATTCCGAGCGATCAGGCGATGACGCAGAAGATCACTATCTACGCGCCCGACAAGATGCCGCGCAGCAAGGCCCTGCTGAAGATCTACAGCGCGCTGCGTCTGAAGGGCTTCATGCCCGAGATGGTGGATGACACCATCTTCCTCAAGCCGCCGGAGGATGCCAAGCTGGGGACGTATCCGATCGTTGGGCCGGACCAGCCGCTGGCGCAGTTCGAGAACGCGAGCCAGATCGTCCAGAAGTTCTTCAAGCTGGCCCACTACTCGCCGGCGCAGATGAGCCAGATTGTCCAGCCACTGGTCAGCGAGTACGGCTTCGTCAGCGCCGACGAGGCGGGCGGGCGGTTGCTGGTGATCGATACGGTGGGCAACCTCCGGCGGATCGAGCAGATCATCGGGCAGTTCGACCTCGCGGATGTCGGACGCGCGGTCAGCGAGATCTTCGAGATTCAGCATGGCGATCCCGTCGAGATTGTCCAGTTCCTGCGGATTCTTCTGGGCGAGTCGCCCGATGGACGACGGGGCGGCCCGATGCGCGGTTCCTACAACCGGATGTCCCGGCCCGGCGGACCGGGCGGGCCGTCGGGTGGCGGGCCGGGCGGCCCGTCCAAAACGGCGTCGTCGGTCACGATCGGTGCGAGCGATATTCCCCTGGTCCTGATCCCGGAACCCAAGAACAAACGCGTGATTGCCCGGGGCTCGGCCGAAGATATCAAGCTGATCGGCGAGTGGATCAAGAAGCTGGATGTGGCGGAGGCGGTCAAAGCGGAGTCCGAGGCGGTGTCCATCATCAACGGCGATGTGCGGGAGATCGCCCGGAGCGTCGAGCAGTCGCTCCAACAGATGTCCGGCACGGACATCCGGCCCAACGTCGTGATCCAGCCGCTGGAGCAGACCCGGCAGATCATGATCTTCGGCCGCGCGGATCTGCGCGAGATGGTCCGGGGGATGATCGCGGAAGCCGACATGCCGCCGGGCTCCCAGTTCGAGCATGAGAACTTCAAGCTCGAGCACGCCGACCCCGATCAGGTCAAAGCGAACATCGAAGGGCTGTATGAGAGCCAGTCCGGGTACTCCATGAGTTACAGCTATCGGAGCTACCGCTCCCGCAACGTCCAGCCGAACGAGACCGTGAAGGCGATCTCCTATCCCTCGATGAAGCAGGTGACGGTCATTGCCTCGCACGAGAACCTGGAGAAGATTCGCAAGCAGATCAAGGAATGGGACGTTCCCCTGGACATCAACCAGGTGAAGCCGCGGATCATCGAGTTGAAGAACTCGGACCCGGTCAAGATGGCGCAGTTGCTCACGAAGCTGTTCAGCGAGGGCAGCGACGACTCCAGCCGCAACTTCATGCGGATGCTCTTCTTCGGCGATGAACTGGAGCAGAAGAAGAAGATCGTGGGTCCCCTGTACGGCCAGTTGACCTTCGAGAATGTTCCCGAGACGAAGAAGATCATCGTGATCAGCAAGATCCCGGAGGCCTACGCGATCATCGAGCAACTGGTCCTGGATCTGGACCGCCAGGAGATGGCGGAAATCCCGAAGGTCGTGCAGCTCAAGTACGCGGACCCCGAGGACCTGTCGGAGCGTCTGAACGCCATGTTCAACGAGCCGGGGACGATCGCCCCCATCCGGCGGACGCCCAGCGGCCTGGGCAACTATTCGATGGAGCAGAATACGAGCGGCGGGGGCCAGTCCGGCGGGGGTGGTGGGGGTCAATCCGGCGGCGGAGGTGGCGGTAACCAGGGCGGGAATAATCCCGGCGAGTACACGCCGTGGTGGTCCCGCGGCGGCAGCCCTCGGGGCACCACGGGCCAGCAGCCGCTCAGCAACGTGATCGGCCACGTACGGTTCATCCCCGATCCGCACAGCAAGTCCATCCTGGTTCTGTCGCCGCCGGAGTTCCACAATGACATCGAGCAGACGATCCGCAACCTGGATGTGCCCGGCATGCAGGTGATGATCAAGGCCACGGTCGTGGAGGTCGACCACCGGGCGCTGACGTCTTTGGGTCTGCAATTGGCCACCAATCCGGCGGCCTTCGGCAACCTGGAGGAAAACTCCCTCACGGCCCTCAATTCCTTGACTTCTCTTTCCACGGGCGGCCGGGCCACCCAGGCGGACGTACCCCTGGGTGCGGTCGGCACGGGCACCATCGCCGGCGTCACGACCAACGTGTACGCCCTCATCGACTTCCTGGTGAAACACATCAATGCGAAGATCCTGAATGAGCAAACCCTCTGGACGGAGGATAATGAGGAGGCCAGCTTCTTCAAGGGCAGCAAGGTGGCCTTCCTGGGCGGCAGCACGATCGTGACCGGCGGTCTGGCGCAGCAGAACGTCACATTCGAGAAGGTCGGTATGACGCTGGCGGTGCGCCCCAGCATCACTCCCGAGAAGAATGTGGACATGATCGTGAATATCCTGATGTCCCAACTGACGACCGAACTGGTCAACAGTCAGCCCGTGCGGACGCAGATGGAAACGAAGACGAACATGATCGTGCGCGACAGTGAAACCCTGATGCTCGGCGGCATCCTCTTCCAGGAAAACAGCAAGATCAAGCGGAAGATCCCGCTGCTGGGGGATATCCCGCTGCTGGGCGGGCTGTTCCAGCACAATGACGTGAACCTGCGGAACAATGAGATGATCGTGTTCATCACGCCGTTCGTCATCAGCGAAGGCGCGGAGATGTCCGAAAAGGCCAAGGCCGCGCTGGAGAAATCGAAGGAGAGTCTGGACCAGACGAGGGGCGAGCTCCACGACACCGCCGAACAATTGCGGGAGAAGCTGGAAAAGGAAT
>JAMCWO010000208.1 GCA_023481165.1 Planctomycetota bacterium
GCATCGGCGCTGTTTGTGACGTCGAGCCGCGTGCATAGGGCGCCCTCGGTCGCCTCGTGAAGAGCGATTTGCGGCTGGGGAATCCCCTGTCGCCACAGAGCGTTGAGAAGCCCCACATCCAACCGGAACTCCGACTCCATGGGCAGGGCGAGGGTGAGTTTCAACTGATCGAGCGACCGCTCGTACTCCTTCTGGGCCAGGACCAAGGAGTCGCGTGCCTTGAGTACGTTCTGTCGAATCTGGTCCACTTCCAGACCCGGAATCAGTCCAGCAGCGACCACTTTCCGCGCGCGCGTCTCCAGCCCAGTCAAGGCATTGAGGTACTCTCGGGTATTCTGGGCCACCTCGTACCGTTCCAGAGTCTGCAGGTACTGGGTAGCCACGGCCACGGCAAACGTCTTGCGGAACCGGTTGAAGGTCCGGATCTGGTAAAGCGTCATCCGCTCTGCCAATGTCAGTGTCTCCATCACCACGCGGCGTTCACTGCCACGCAGCAGGGGCTGCGTGATCGTAGCGCCAAAGATGGAAGTCCAGCCCTGCCGGCCCGTTCCGGCCAGCACGTCCGCCCACGCGATCGCGATCCGCGTGCTGATCTGGGTGCCGGCGGCCAGGAGCCGGTTGAAACCGATATTGGCTTCCGTTTGGACCGCCGCGTCGTCGCCGTCCTTGAGGTACAGGGCGCTGCCCCCGCCGAAAAGCTGCGTCTCGTAACCGTGACGGACCAGCCGCAAGTCCAAGGCAGCAGTGTACAACTGCTCCTTCTGCGTCTGGTATTCCCGGTTGTGGGCCGTCGCCAGGGCCAGGGCGCACGGCAACGTTACGATGCCGGAGGCCGGGACGGCGTTCTCGATCTGAAGATCGTTGGGGCCGGGCGCGACATCGCGGATCCGATAGTTGGCGGGCGTCCCGAAGTTCGGGTCCCACTTGTGCTCGATGATGTTGTAGACCCGCTTATCCGCGTCCTCTTTATAACTCTTCGGACCGCATCCCGCCAGGACGAGGAGACCGCCCAGGCCCAGCAGGCAAAGTCCCCATCCTCTTCGGTTCTGCGATCTGTCCATCATCTTCCAGGTTCTCCACGTTGGCGGCCGCCCCGCGGCGTAGAACGCGATGCATCTACAGCCCGCGAATGCCCACGACCTCGCCGGGGACAAGCTTCAGCCCCGGCGGAATCTCGACCAATATGGGCAACCCCCACTGTGGGACATTCGGATTGCGCCACAGCCGCTGCGGCACCAACTCGATCGTAGGGCCAATGTCGACGATCTTGGACGCGGCCACTTGCGGCGGCAGGCTCGTCTTTACCAACTCCACCGGCATCCGGTCTTCCAGGTGCCGGAGCTGCTGCTCGGTCACGTAGGCGACCACCTCGGTCGGTGCCACTTCTGCTACCGCCAGGATCGGATCGCCGGCTCTTACCACCTCGCCCGGGCTTCGCACCACCTCTTCGCCCGGCCTCTGGAGCACGGTGTCATTCCTCTGGCCGTGAATCGGGATGACGATGCCGTCGATGGGCGACGTCAGCTTCACTTCGCGGCGCGACTTCCACGCGGCCAGTTGGTCCAGCAGGCCATTCATGACCTTCTCCTGCACTTGGATCTGCTTATGGATCGCTTCCAGGGCCGCATCCTCCGAGGGCACAGGCAGCTCTTGCTTGCGAAACGCGTCGCGTCTCTCCCGCGCCTGCTGCAGAGCCACCTTGGCTTGTTCCAGCCAGCGCTCGTTCTCCTGGATCTTCCGGGCGATGCTCTCGTGCTGCGTCTTGATCCTCTCCCACTCGTACGGCACGATCGCGTTTTCCTCCACCAGCTTGCGGCCGATCTTCACCTGCATGGCCAGGTCATCGAGCGTGACACGATCGGCGGCGAGGGCCGCCTGCAGATCGAGGATGCGCAGTTGGGCACTATCTACGTCCACCTCGAACCGCCGCCAGTTATCCTGCCGGTTGTCCTGGAGCCGCGCCGTTTCCGCCCGCAACTGCTGCTGGGTGGGAATCAACTGCGCGGAGAGATACTCCACCTCGGCCCCCGCCGCGGCCAGTTCCGCCCGCAGCTTGGCCTCGTCCACCTGCTCGTTGTCGGCCACGGTGTCCAGAACCACCAGCGTCTGATCCTTCCGGACCGGCTTGAACAGCGCCACGTCGTCCGGGATCTCCACGATGCGGCCGGTGCAGGTGGCGGCGACTTGCCGGACCTGGCCCCGCGCCATCCCCACCATCTCAAACCGCTCTGCCCGCTGGTAGAACAGCCAGACCACAGCGCCCACCGCCGCCAGCCAGACCGTCGCCGGCACTGCATGGCGCAGATAAGAGCGTCTGAATCTGTGGCGGTTGTTGGTGCGGTCCATCCTGCCGTTCCTTAGACTTCGAGCAGCTTCTCTTGCAGGGTCAGGCTGATGTTCTCGACCCCCTCGACCTTCTCCAGCTCCGAGACGAATTCCTCATTCTGCGCCGGATCGCGAATCAGGATCTGGTAGGCATACTCCGCCGGCTCGCCGAAGCCGCTGTCCTGCACCGAGATCAGCGTGAAACTCCCGCAGAACCGGCGCAGGATGGCGGCCACCGGATGATCCGCCGCCAGCGACCCGCGCAGGCTGAACCGCAGGAACCCGTTGTGAGGCTCGCGGGAGCCGAAATCGGTGAAATACAGGTAGATCGCGATCAGGCTCAGCACGATCGTCCCCAGAATGGCCGTCAGGTACCGATGAGACCCGGCGGCCATACCCACGACTAACGCACAGAAAATGAAGGCGATGTCGCGCGTGTCCTTGATAACATTGCGGAAGCGAACGATGGCCAGGGCACCCATCAGTCCGAAGGCCGTGATGATGTTGTTGCCGATCACCGCCATCACCATCGCGACGACCACGGTAATCAGGATGAGGGACTGGACGTACGAACGGGAATACGACAAGCCACTGTGCGTGAGGTAATAGACCCAGGCGAGGACCTGCCCCAGCACGAATGCCAGCAGCAGGGACAGCAGCACAGTCTGCGCATTGAAAGGTCCCCCGCTGATCGGCGTATCCTCCAACAATTGCCATAGCCTATCCATACCAGGGAACCCTCAAAGCCGGTCCACAGAACCCGAGCCGGGACGCTTGTGTCAGCGACGTGGCGTACTTGGATACCGGCGTCACCTCCAGATCGAACTCTCTCACCAAACGGGTGAGCCAGATTGGATAGCAACCGGTAAACTTGATTTCCAGAACCGTATGGCCTGTGGTCAAGACGTTGTATTGCCAGCCGGAGCCACCCAGCCGCACCTGCGGCTCGTCCGTGACTTTGTAGCACAGTTCCCGGTCAAACGTCACCCGCACGCGGTCCTCCGAGGTGCTTTCAAACGCCTGTCGCATATAACGAACCAAAACGATTGGACCCGCCTGAATCGAAGCCACGTAAAGCTGAAACTGGCCCAACGCCGTTTCGTCTGTCGTGTAGCCCTGGGGCGGCAGCCGCCTGCCCTGGAGCAGAATCGGCACGTCCTGGTCCGTCACCCGGGCCCGGCTTTTCATGATCACCTGGTTAATCCGTCGCTTGATCTCCAGAAAACGCGGATACTCCGGCTCGTCCGTATAACTGCGAATCCGCAACTTGAACCGGTTCTTGACCCCAGTCAAGCTCTCCCGGCAAAGCTGCAGGCTCGGCGCATCGAGATAGAGGCTCACGATGGGGTACATCCCGCCCCGTTGCAGCTTGGAATACCGATCCGGCTGCAGAAAGGGACGGATGTAGCGCACGATGCCCGCCGCCCGAATCTCGTCGATGAGATACTTCATCTCGAATCGGCATGCGAGCATCCGATCGGTCGTAGCCTTTTTCGTGGGCTTGTCCTTTGGACCGGGACCCCCAAGGCTCGCCTGGTGTTCGGATTGTCCCATCACCTAACCCCCGGCCGCGTTCAAAGCGGCCGAGCTAGACCTGAATTTTTATCTATTTTAACACAAAGACGGCCCTTCGGTCAAGAATCTGCGGCGGTTTCACCGTTGATGGATTCGCTGCGGGCCCAGATAAGGCGGATGTTCTGGAGCCCGGCTCAAGACACGAATGCCAAAGGACTTAGCGCGCACTTCCGGAAGCTGGCGGCCAAGAGGGTCACGGTTCGCCACTTCGGGCTGCGCCGCACCAGGTGCTCCAGGTAATCGTCAAGCCGCAGGCACAGGAACACATACCGGTCGAGTCCGCAAATGACGGCCTCGCAACCGTCCAAATCGACATCCGCCTTGACCGCACGGTAGGCAAAGACGAAGATCGCTTCGTGGTCGTGACCGAGGGCATCCCTCCACACTTGCAGGCTTTGGATGTCATCAACGGTCACCCAGCAATCCAGGCCCGTCCTTCCCGCCAGTGTCGTACCGGCAAACATCCGCCCTTTGACTTCCACGATCACCTTGCGGTCCGGCTTGGGCAAGAGCAAGAAGTCGAAGTTCTTCACGGATTTATAGGACGGTCCCAGCCGCCGGTGCTCATCGCTCCGCACGTAGGGAATGTGGTGGTCCAGCAGCCAGTTCTCAAAGGCACGCTCGTAGCGATTGGGAGAGTACTGCCGCATACCCCTCACACCCCGCTCTGGGGAACAACGCCCTTGACGCGGTCGCCCGAACCGGCGTGGCTGTAGCGATCAGGAACCCAAGCGCGACAGGAATTGCTCCACGTCTACAAGTTCCTGCTCACCGGTGCCCATGTTCTTGAGGACCACCTGCCGCTTGTCTCGGTACTCCTGACCGACAATCACGCATATTCTTGCGTCTTGGCCCGCCGCTTCTTTGAGCTGCTTCGAAAGGCCGCCTTGCCGGTAGCTGAAGCCGGCCGAGCGTCCTTTCGAGCGAATCCGGGCCGCGATCTCATACACGGACCGGATCGCCTGGGGGTCCGCCAAAGCGACAAAGTACTCCAGTTCACGCTTCGGCACCTGTTTGTCCAGCAGACCTCGCTGTTCCAGGAGTATCTCCAACACGCAGTCGCCCATACCCATGCCGGTCGCAGAGATAGGCGGTCCGCCGAAGTCCCGCAGGAGGTTATCGTAGCGTCCCCCGCCGCAGATGGCCCGCAACTCGCCGGCGATGTCGTGCACCTCGAACACCACGCCCGTGTAGTAGGCCAGACCACGCACAATGCTGGGGTCAAAGGCGCAGTAATCGCCCATACCCATGGCGTTCAAGATGTCCAGGACGGTCCGGAGCTCATCGACGGCCTGGGCGAGAGCCTCGTTCGGCTCCACTATTCCGGCGATCTGCTCGATGGAATTCAAAGCCATGAGAGCGCGAATCTTCTCGGCCTGGTACGTATCCGGCACCTGCTCGGCCAGCAACGCGTCGAATGTCTCCGGTGGCAACTTGGGCTTCTTGTCGAGCACGGCGTACAACGCTTCCAGCCGCGCGGCAGGGATGCCAATGCTCGTGAGAACCGCCGCCAGAAGTCTGCGGCTGGAGATCTTGGCCTGTACGTCTCTGGGGGTCAGGCCCACCATGCGAAGATAATCCAGGGTGGTGAAGATGATTTCCGCATCGGCCTGCCCCGAATCCTCGCCCACGATATCGATGTTCCACTGGAAGAACTCCCGCAGCCGCCCTTTCTGGGGCCGCTCGGCCCGACAGAGGCGCGGAACCGCGAACCATTTGATCGGCCGCGGCAGCGCATTGATCCTCTGGTTCACCATCCGGGCCAAGGTGGGCGTGATCTCCGGACGAATCGCCAAGTCCCGGCCGCCCCGGTCCTGCAACGAAAAAAGTTGCTCGACAATCTCCTGCCCGCTCTTGAGCTGGTACATGCTCAGGTGCTCGAAGATCGGGCCATCGTATTCCTCGAAGCCGCTGCGCAGCGAAGCCTTCCTCCAGCCGTCGATGATCCAATTGTGCCGGGCCATCTCCGGCGGGTAAAAGTCCCTTGTCCCTTTGACAGGCGGTATCTTCATGTCCTTCTTCTCTTTATGTCCTTGATCGTGCGTTTCTCTGTGACGTTGTTGTCGAATTTGACCTTGATATACGCATCCATCTCGCGGTCACTTGTGAAATGGAGCTCATAATCATACCCGCCCGGGACATAATCGCAGTCCGAGTGCTTGTACTTGCGGCAAATCTTCGGCCGTCGCTCGTAAATGTCGCACTGATACGTCTCCTGGGACAGGTGCCGACATACGTTCTTCACGCTCAGGTACCAATCCCCATCTTCCACAAAGACCGAGATGCCCTCGTGGCAGAGATACCACCGGATGTCATCGTAATCCTCCCGCGTTTGGGGCGTTTCAATGGGTAACGCGAAGTATCGGCAACACAGCCCCGCACATCTTCCACATCGACCCTTCCGCGCCATCCATGATTCCTCAGCCATATCCGAAAGACCATTTACCCGACAACTGCACTATACGCCCTCATCGAGATACCGTCAAGAAAGGGTGCCGCATGCTGGTTCGGTGCCCCCAGCCGGAGAATCGTGCGGCGGGGACTCGCGACGTCTCCCGTGCCGGTTCCCGAAAGAACATTTTTTTGAAAAAATTTCATCAAAAGAGTTGACATCCCCCCATTCCGCTGGTACTATCTGATTCAGTAATTTTGTCCACAGGCCCCCGCATAGTCTCGCTTCCTCTCCCTCATCAATAGCGGGGGCTTCTTTTTGCGCCAATCACAGACGCGAGGGCTGCGCAGGCGCACGACGAAGTTGCGGCAGGATGAGCCTATACGGTCCTCCGGATGCGTGCGCTCCACGCTCTGACGGGCACGCCAAAGCAGAAGGTCTCCGGACCGAGGGACCCGGAAACGTGTCCGCGAGAAGAATGCCCGCCGAGGTTGAGATGAGCCGGTCTAGGCCCGCCAAGGCCTCGCGCGTTTGATCTCGCCGGCCAGCACACGCTGGGCGATGAGCGCATCTTCACGGACTTGGAAATCGAACATACCGACACAGAGGAAATCGGCCCCGGCTTCGAAGGCGAACTTGAAACCTTCCCGGGGCGGGATCGCTCCGGCCGCGAGAACCTTGAAGCCAATCCATGGCTCCTCCAGGCCTTTCATGTACTCGATGGTCTCCTCCGGGTTGCGGCAGTACATGTTATCGTGGAATTGATTATGGTCCTTGCTGGCCGATCCGATCACGTCGAACTCCTTGCGGTTCTCTTTCGGAGTGGCCGACCAGTAGTTGTCCGGATGGATGGTCTTGACCCAGAAATCCGGCTTGAGACCTGCCTTGACACACGCCTTGATCGTCTCCAGGTCGTGGGCGCCAAGCCCGCCGGCGACTTTGAGTTCTTTGATGTATTCCAGCGCCTCGCCCAGCGCGGCGACCTTGCCATCGCGCACCGCCTTATCGGCGAGACCCCCTTGCACATAGACTCCGTGGGCGCCGCCGTCGACCGATCGCTTGATTCCTTCCTTGATATCCTTGCCCGAAGCGCAATCGGAGAACCACAGGATCTTGCCGCCCCGCTCGTTCCAATAACGGTTGATGACACGATCGGAGACGGGGTTCGTCAGAACCGTGTTGATGCCCATCTCCTCCGCCAACTCGAACGTCTGAAATACCTTGTCGTCTGTGTGATATGCCTTGACGAGATCGGAGACGTACATCAGATCCCGGCTGTGCGCCCAGCCGCCGATCAGGTTCCCGCCGCAGAAGACCCGGCTGATCTTGAGGTTCTTGATCTGGCCGTACTGCATCTTCCCGCTGCCAGCCTCGGCCTTACCCTCTTTCGGTCTGCCGCCGCCTTCGGCCATCTTCGCCAGGAGGTTCTGCTCCTCGAAGCTCGCCAGCCCCAGGGTCACACCCGCCGATGCCGCTACCGACCCCTTGAGGAAACCCCGACGATCCACTTCTCTTGCTGCCATGGTTCCACCCCTCAACTGAGATTTTCACGAACGAATCGTTCGCCCGGCGGCCTAGGACCGCCAGGGCCGTTGTCTGGGCAAATTGCCGGACAGGATATTCTTGGCGATGATAACATCCTCGCGGACCTGGAAATCGAACATCCCGACGCACATGAAATCGGCGCCGTTCTGGAGGGCATGCTTGAATCCCTCCCGGGGATGGATCGCTCCGGCGGCCAGCACCTTGTAGGCAATCCAGGGCTTCTCGACCTTCTGCATGTACTGGACCGTCTTGTCCGGTTCCTTGTCCCAGTAATTGTCGATGTTGTAGTTGTCGATCACGTCCTTGTGCTGCTCGGGACGCCGGGTGGACCAGTAGCCGGTACTGTGGTGCGTCTTCATGTAGAAATCCACCGGCAGCTTCGCCTCTTCGCAAGCCACGACAGTGCCGAGGTTGTGCCCGCCGACACCCGCGATCACACCGTTCTGCTTAATGAGGTCGAGCAGCTTTCCGATCAGGTCCACCTTGCCGGCCCGGGCCCATTCATCACCCAGGTTGCCGATCAGGAACGCCCCGACCGCCCCCCCGTCGATGGCCCGCTTGACGTCGGTTTCCAGGTCATCGGGTTTGACGACACATTGGACGAGCCATTGGATCTTACCGCCTCGCTCATCGCGATATTTCTGCAGCACGTTGAAGGAACTCGTGCCCACAATAATCGTGTTGATGCCGCTTTCCTCGCAGATCTGGAGCGTCTCAATGATCTTCTCATCGCTGAAGTACTGTTTCAGAAGCGATGAGACGTAAATCAGGTCCCGGCTATGTGCGTAGCCACCGATGAGATTGCCGCCGCAGATCAGCCGGCTGATGGTTACGTTGCCGATCCTGCCGGTCGGGAGCCCCTCTACACCCGATCCCGCGGACACCTTGGCAGGCTTCTGGGCCGCCAGAAGCGCCTTTTCCTCAAAGCTCAGGACGGAGGCCAGCGCCGCCGAGCCGGCGAGAGAGTCTCGTAGAAACTGGCGACGGTTCAGTTCGTTCGACATGCAGACTTCCTGTTCACGAAGATACCCTTCGCCGGCACCCCCACAGAAGGCGCCTGTCGGTTCCAATCGTACCAAAAGGAGGCAAGTGTGTCAAAGGCAGCTTATTCGCTCAGGATCGAGATTTCGGCCCAGTAGCCGGTCTCGTAGTGCCAGCCGGTGGGTTCGTTGACAAGTTCCAGCTTGACCGTCTGGCCGGCGAACCGTGACAGGTCCACATTGACCTCCGTCCACCCTAACGAGGTCGTCTCCGGTCCGATCGTTTTGCGAAGCAGCGGCTCGCCATTGGCCTTGACGATCAGGTCCCAGTCGCCCCGCGCATCATGCCCCACCACCAGTTTCAGTGTGCTCTTCCGATTCACCGGCAGGCTGACGCTGCGACGGAGAACACAGCCGACGTTCTCGCCCAGCGGGTGCGTTACGAGAACACTCTTTCGACCGCGCACCTCCTGACGCAGGCCGGGATTCTCCGCCTCGCCGCACCTGTCGATTTTCCAGCCGGGGGCGAATTTCTCCACGGCCTTGGACAGGTCCTTGCCGCTCTGCGCCGTGATTTTTGCCATCTCCTCTGCCGCATAGCGGCTCTCGGAGGCCGGCTTCGGGTCCCAACACTGCTCCAGAGGAGTCGGGTGCGGCCTGCGCCGCGGAATCACGAAGTATTCCTCGCCCTGTTCATCCGCCACGATTTTGCCACCGCAGTTGACGATAGCCTCGCGGGCCAGCTTCTCCGAGACGCTGATCAACGTCGGGAAGTCATAAGGCGTATGGCTGAACTTGCCGGTGGGGTCCAGGGCCGTCTTGAACGTGTCCGGCAGCTTCTCGAAGCCAATGGTGGTAAACAGAATCCCGGCGGCGCTCGAGGGATTGCAGTCGGAATCCTGCCCGCAACGCGTCGCGATGATGATCGTTTCGTTCGGGTCACCCCCACCATAGAGCAAGCCCATCACAAGGTAGGCGCCGTTGATTTTAGCATCGATGTTGTAGTCACTGTCTGCTCCGGAGCAGGAGAAGCGGCGGTACTGCGGATTGAGATGATACTTTTCATTGACCAACTGCCAGGTCCTGGTCCATTCGAAGGGGTACTGCTGGTACCAGCGAAGCACATCGCTGATGCACTCATGGTACTGACTTTTCCTGGGAATGCACCGCAGGCCGGCCTCGACGATCTTGACCCTGTCGCTCTCCAAGAACGCGGCCGCGTACATGCCGCCCACGAACTGGCCGCCGTAGAGGCCGTCGCCGTAATTCATCAACCGCCCGAACGTCTCGCCCAACTGAATGACGACATTCGGCATGCCCGGCGCAATCAGGCCGGCATAGTCCGCCTCGATTTGGTAGTCGATGTCGTCCGCATGCTTGTTGTACTTCGGATGTCCGGAGTCCGGCGGGGCGATGCCGGCGCGGAGGTTGTCCCGACCAGCGCGGTTCGCGTGCCACAAGGGATATCCGCTATTGGCGAAGTCGATGCCCGCCTGACGGATGGATACATCGAGGCCATGGAGCTCCAGGGTCCTGAGGAATGTCATCTCGACATAGATGTCGTCCTGGCGGAACTGGTTCACCAACTGGGGCTCCCATTTGGGCATCTTATCCAGAGGCATGATGATGCCCTGGTACCGGAACTCCGTGGGCGCCCCCCAGCCGACGCCCGCCATTTGGCCGATCCACCCTGCCTTCATTTTGTCCACGTACTGGGCCGCGCTGATGCGATAGGCCCAGGACGATCCGCCCACCGGCGCGCTCCTGCACCCGCACAGGCCGACCAGAGCCACCGCAGCAAAAATCGGGAGACGACCGTGATTCATGAGAAACCTCCTCTGTCGTCGACGGCATTCCTGTTGACGCGCGTGTCCAAAGACCTCACAACCGTTCGTTTCGGACGCCCGCCCGGGGCGACTGATGTCTACTCTTATATCGCCGCTACGGCAGTGAGTAAAGGGAAAACGATCTGCGCGACATCCATGAAGTGCGGCGGGGTTGCCCTGTTACGGGCAAGGAGAGAACCTCGCGCGGTGTCGCCGCCAGCCTCAGGCTCCCTCCGCCGGCTGGAAGATGCGGACGGTGTTCTTGCCGGACTGTTTGGCGTGATAGAGGGCCTGGTCGGACCGGCTGGTAATATCCTCGGGATTCGCATCGCCGCCGTACTGCCCGACCCCCACGCTGATGGACAGCGGAATCTGGGTCCGTTGCCACACCACGGGATAGCGCGCCACGGTCTCGATGATCCGTTCGCAGACGATCTTGGCCGCCTCGATATCCGTGTTCGGCAGGATGATCGCGAACTCATCCCCGCCATAGCGGGCCGCCAGATCGACCCGACGGATACACTGCCGGATCCGCAGGCTGACCTCCTTGATCACTTTGTCGCCGGCCCGGTGACCATAGGAATCGTTGATCCCCTTGAGGTTGTCGATGTCCGCCATGATCACGGCAACGGTCCCGCCGTGGCGCCGGGACCGCCACAGTTCCCGCTCCAGGGCCTCGTAGAACGCCTTGTGATTCATCAGGCCCGTCAGACCATCGCTGGTCGCCTGGCGCTGGATCTTCTCAAACAGCCGGATGTTGCCGATCGAGGCGCCGATCAGTTGGCCGAACAGCTCGATCAGCGCGATGTCCTCGTTATCGAAGGTGTCGCCGCCCGTCTTGTCGGCCAGGTTCAGCACGCCCACGACCCGCTCATGGCAGATCAACGGCACAATGGCGCAGTTGGCCGTCTGGTAGTTCTCCGCGTAGCTGCGCTGCGAGCGCCGGATCACAGGTTTCGTATGCGTGTCAATATCGCCCGTCAGGATAAGACTCTTGCTCTTGACGGCCATGACCATCGGGGACGGTGGGTTCTGGCTCAGCGACACGATCTTGTTGATGGGAAACGGATGATTGTGCTTGACGAGATGGAGGATGCCGTTGGTTTCATCGAGCGCGTAGAACGAAGCGAATCTCGATCCCACTACCGCGGGGATCTTCATGACGCACACATCGGCGATGCGGTCGATGTCGAGGCAATTGATCTGCCGCGCCAACGGAGTCACCTGCTCCAGCAGCGAGACCTTTGGCGCGCCCTCGGTCCTGTTTTGATCGGGTCCCTGGCTATCTTGAGTCATCGTGCAACAAACCATCCGCCCGGTTCACGGTTGCTTCTCACGTTGATATCCGACGAGGACTCTATCGTCCATTCGGTTGGGCTCATTCGGGAAAAAGTCCCTGATGTCGCAGCGCCGCCGTCTCCCTCCGTCTGCCGCTCGATCCGCGGCACCCAACGGACCGTAAAAAGAACACTTATGGGTCCTTGCCGTGGAGACGCTGCCGGAGGAACGATTGTCCCACTGCTACACCTGCTCGGGCTGCGCAGTTTTTCGCAAAAAATATGCACAAAACCGTTGACATCGGAGGAGACGCCTTTTACATTTTGTAAAACGTAAAAGACGTTACGCGTGTTGGAGTTGTGGATGGCAGCCGTATCGGGGACAAGACACTCGTTAGTGTTGGTTCTTCCTGTTTCCACGGACCTGATCGCGGGCATGGCTGAGGATCGCAGGTAGTAGCCGGATTCAGGGATGGGAGAGCTAATGTGGCTTTCGTGTTTCGACGGCAGGGTCAATTCTCTCGGCAGAGTCAAAGCTGCCGATGTCACGCGAGAAGCCCTCGTTTCAATCCCGCTCCAATCACCGGCTCGGTACCGCTGTCCGGCCCCCCCGCCGCGCGGACGTGCTTGTGGTTTGCCGGAGTCACGGGTGATCGGGTCTTGCGACACATGGTAGCGCAGAGAGACTTCACAGGTTGGCCCAGGAGCAGCGTCGGCGTGCAGATTCCCGCGAAACGCTACCGAATCGGAGAGATCGTTCGTTGCAGCCCGTTCTCGCGGCAGACGCTGCACAATTATACGATCATGGGCCTCATTCGTGAGGCAGAATGGACCGAGGGCGGACACCGGCTCTACGATGAGACCGTGTTCCAACGCCTGTCCCGGATTGAGGAGTTGAGAAAGACCAAGAGCTTGGCAGAGATCCGGTGCATCCTCCGCGAAGAGGAACGCGCCGAGCAGCCCGGGCCGGGGTTGATGGAGACCTGACGAATATGGCAACATAATCGTGTGGCCCCTCGGGGCCGATGGCTGCGTAAGTACGGGTCGCAAGTTCACTCGCCTTGTGAAAACACACGGAAGGCCGAAAGGATCAAGGATGATGCAAACGGCTTCTATCGCAGATAACATCAGCGATGTCCTCGCTAAGATCATTTACTTCACGCAGCTTCGCCGGCAGGTACTCCATGACAATCTCCACCAGGCGGACCATCCCGGTTTCACGCCGCAAGACATGCCCGTTCGGGAGCTGGCGGAGGCGCTCAACGTTGCCGTAGCCGAGCATCTTCAGCATCGCCGTCTGCTCTTCCGCGATACACCTCACATCAAGTTTGGTCCGAATAACACGATGCACGTCCGGCCCATCGTCGATTCCCAAGCCCAAGTCCTGTTGCAGACGGACCGCGACGAGTACACGGAGCTCCAGATCCGTAAGCTCCTCGAGAACTGCCTGAACCGCAAAGTGGCCGAGGAACTCCTCCGGCAGAAAGGCGGCACGTACGCCGCCCCCGCCGACTGGGACTTCGGCAAGTTGGTGACGGGCCACGACCCCTTGCGGGACCTGCCGGCCGATCGCGATGTAACTGACTGAACCACGGGACCCGGACCAGCCTATGGACAATCCTGCCCTCAACCTGCACGCCTCAGCAGTTGCCAGCCGGCCCGCAGCCACGGTGTTGGCGGTCACCAGCGGCAAAGGCGGCGTCGGCAAGACGAATATCGCCGCCAACTTGGCGGTCTGCCTGGCGGCGGCGCATCGGCGCGTCCTGCTGATGGACGCGGATTTGTCTCTCGGGAACCTTGACTTGGTGATGGACATCCACAGCAAATACAACGTCTCCCATGTGATTAGTGGAGATAAGAGCATCGAGGAGATTGTTCAGGATGGTCCCCAGGGGCTGCAAATCATCTGCGGCGCCTCCGGTCTGGATCGGCTGGCGGATATCAGCGAGTCGGAGCAGCACCGCTTGATGGAGCACCTGTGCCGCCTGCAGTATGACACCGACACCATCGTGATCGACACGGCCGCCGGGATTTCCCGGCCGGTCATCAGCTTCTGCCTAGCGGCGGACCGGGTTCTGGTCGTGACCACGCCGGAAGCCACCGCCATGGCCGACTCCTACGGCATGATCAAGGTTTTGGTCCGAAAAGGATACGCCGGACCCATCAGCCTCCTCGTCAACATGGCCCGCACCACCGCCGAAGGAAAGCAGGTCTATCAGCGTATGGCCGATGTCGCCCAGAAGTTCCTGCGGGCGAACCTGTATTACGCCGGAACTCTGCCCAAAGATGAGCGGCTGTGTGCCGCCGTGCGCTCGCGCACGCCCGTGGTCCTGGCCTATCCCAAGTCCGAAATCAGCTCGTCCCTAGCCGTAATCGCCGCCCGCCTGGGCGGTACCGGGCGCGGCCGCCAGGCGGACGAGAGCTTCTTCAGGAGAGTAATCCGATGGTTGAACTAAAGCCGCCGGCCCGCCGGCCGATAATGGGATATATGGGGCATTATGTCCATTTGCAGGGTTTGTTTGCAGGAGGATGACCGGTACGTCACGGGCAGCACAAGGCAGCAGGCAACAAATGGAAGTATCAAGGCGTAATGGAGGCGACCTGTGAAGGCACGAGCAGCAAAGACGGACGACAGGCTCGACATCGACCATGTCTGGGAGCAGTTTCACAAGACTCGCAGCAGTGAACATCGCAATCTCCTGATGGAGCACTACCGGGACCTGGTCCGGTACGCCGCCGAGCGACTCCACGCCAAGCTGCCGGACAAGGTGGAGCTGGACGATCTGGTCAGTGCCGGCACCTTCGGCCTGATGGACGCCATCGACGCCTACGACCCTGCCCGCGGCGTGAAATTCGAGACCTACTGTGCCCCGCGCATCAAGGGCTCGATCCTCGATGAGCTGCGCAGCATGGACTGGGTGCCCCGCCTCGTCCGGGCCCGGGCCCACCAGTTGGCCAAGGCCACCCACGCCCTGGAGATGCACCTCGGCCGCAAGCCCGATGAGAACGAGCTGGCCCAGGAGCTCGACATGGACGTGGACGAGTTCGCCCGGCTCCAGCGGGATGCCAACGCCGCCAGTCTCGTCTCCCTCAACAACAAGTGCGGCGACGCCGAGGGCGAAAAGGACGTCTACGAGATCGACGTAATCAAGGACCATCGCAGCGAAGACCCCCTGCTCGAAGCGCAGAAGCGCGACCTGAAGAACCTCCTGACCAAAGGCCTGACCCGCGCGGAGCGTCTCATCATTGTCCTGTATTATTATGAAGAGATGACGATGAAGGAGATCGGGGCGACACTGGACCTGTCCGAGTCCCGCGTCTCCCAGATGCACTCGTCCATTGTCGCCCGTCTCAAGGCCCAGATGAACACCCGCAAGAAGGAGTTCGCCGTCGAATAGCCCCACCGCCCGGTGTCACCGGAAATTGGGTTCATTTCGCACGATTAGCCTTCGAATCTTCGTGGGTTGGGCGTCCCCGCCCGACACCTTCCACGAGCCAATTGGCTTTGTTTCGCGGAATCGGTCCCGCTGGTCCCAGCGCGACGGGTGGCAAATTCGGTTTGTTTCGCACGATCGGCCCGCCGCGGGTCTGTCCTGAATCCGCAGTCTGATAAGTCCGCCGCAGGCGGACGCCGGTTGCCCGGGGCCGTTCCGGAAATCTGCAATTCACCTTGCCGCCGTCTCACGTCTCTGCGTTCCGCTTTCAAATCATAAATATAATTCGTAAGCCATAAATCCGAGGGTCCGCCGCGGACCCGAGCGTCCCCCTAATAGCCGCCGTGTTGCACGAATCGTGCCGGAATTCTGTGCCGGCGTGAGGCCGCCACGCCGCGCAACCCTTTGCGCGCAAAGGGATAAGAGATTTTTCGCACGCAGGGTGTTTTGCCTTTTCAACTGTTGCACAAACATGATTGTTCGTAGGATGGGCTTTAGCCCATGCGGATCCGCCTGGCGAAGAACAGGCAGTTTCCTTAATTGACATTGCGGATGCGAGGATTTACAGAGTGTCTTGAGCAAGATTCGGGATCGCGGCAGATTCTGTCGTCAGTGAGCGGCACAGGTTCATCGGACGGTTAGAGACGGAGACTGCCTGACGCGGCATTCGACAGGCACGTCGGAAGCGACCACGCGATCCCGCGCAGCGCCTCGCTGCTGAAAGTCAGATCGTTGACGATTCATAGGTTTCCGGAGCCGGGACCGACCAGACTGGCCGTGTCGTCGTGGTTCAGACACGTGGGCCGTGCCAGTCATCGGGCCTTTTGAGGGAACCGGGCGCATGCCAATTCGATCCGAACCGGCACAGCACGACGTCACCGCCAGACCACGATCCCGAGGTCCTCCAGGCACCCTCTTGTCCATCATCCGTACCCCGGCCGCGACGGGACCGATCGTCCGACTGGCTACCCTGCCAGCGGAGCGGAACTGTCTTTTGCGTGGACTGAACCGCGGAACCTCCGGAGAGCATATCCTGAGAATTGTGTACAATGAAATACCACAAATGGTTTTGACGCGGGCCGGTGAGCACGATATAAGAGAACGCACGTCGCATCAGAGGACTCAGCTATCAACGACGTGTCGAGAGTAATACGAACGGAGATTACTCTACTAATAATGGGGGATGACGACCATGAGAATTCGAGGAAGCTCTATCAACTCTATGTGTGCTTTCGCAGGAGCATTCCTGCAGAAATACTTAGTGTATCTCGTGGCATCTATTGTGATGAGTCTTCTGTGTGAGACTGTTGCGGCACGCAATCCTCTTACCGGTGGGCCACGATACCTGAAACTTGGTGGCGAAATTCAAATCTCCGAACCAGAGCATCTGATCGATCTGATGGATCCCGGCAATGCAAATGACGCTTGGGTTGCAGGGGCCAGGATCCGCGTCATGTGCAATATCAACATGGCCGCCGTTGGTGCCCTGGTCACCGATGCGCCGGATCTGTCGCGTGACTTGAACGGATCGGGTGTACTGGCGAACATTGGTGGAACGCAGATCGGAAACAATGCCAGCCCCTTCCTTGGTACATTTGACGGTGGCGGCTATGTCATCTCGGGCCTCGTGCTTACGGGTAACGGCAACACCGCCGTTCCGCTCGACACGGCGGACGGCATGTTTGGCGTCGTGGGGACGGCTGGAGCTGCCGCTCCTGGCAACGTGATCAGCAATGTCATCCTTGAGGCCCCCTTCGTTGGGGGGGCTGCTACAGATGTAGGCTGCCTTATCGGGCGTTTGAACAATGGCACGATCTTCCGGTGCTGTATCCTGGGCCCCGGCTTCATCTTCGTGGGCGGTGGTATTCCGGCGAACTGGGGATGCGGGGGTCTTGTCGGTCAGATCAACCAGGTGTTCCCTAGCGTCGCGACGGTCAACGAGTGTTTCACACAAAGCTTCAGCGTCTTTGGGCCCACTGATGTGGGAGGATTGGTCGGGAGGATGAGCGGTGGCACTATCAGCAACAGCTATGCAATTGGGCATATCGTCGTCGGCGTACCAGGAGGTACGAACCCCGTAAACGTCGGCGGTTTTGTTGGGCTTAACAATCTTGGTGTTATCACTTCCTGCTACACGGATTGCGGGGCACCAGTGGGTGGACCTCCTGGATCAAACCGTGGGGCGTTTGCTGGTTTGTGGAATTGGGCTAACGCGCTTGTTGTCGCCAATTTCTGCGATATTGCCGATGGCCCCGCTACGAACCTAATCACTCCGGCTATTGGCGCACCAGATGCGGGTGTCCCTGTAGGACCCCCTCCGACGGCAGCCGCTAATCCAGTTTCGGCAGCCGCACTGAGACAGGTGGGGACGTATACTCCTGCTTGGTGGGGGCTGGGCAGCGCATGGGTCCTTCCCGCTGGGTTAACGCCAAGGCTTCTCTGGCGACCGTTCTAAGTGAGTATGCCTTTGATCCGCAGGGCCCATGTCTTCATCATGGGCCCTGCGAGTCTGCACCTATGAAATGAGGCGCCGCGGAGTCACTGAAGTGTGGGGGTGTGGTCAAGAGTTGATAAACCGTGCTGCGCAAAGGTACGTGGCAACTACGAGGAGAGAACTGATAGATTGGTCCGGCGGTGGCAGACCAATCTCAAGAGGAGGTGCCGCGATGAGATCGCATGGACGGGAGAAGTCTCCACTTTGCATGATAGTGGCTCTGGCCTGTATCTTGGCGGGACAAGGTCGGGCTCAAGGCAAGTATAGCGGCGGCAGGGGAAGTACCGCCCAACCGTGGGTGATCCACACGCCGGCCGATCTGGCGACCCTGGCGGCGAGTTCGACCGATTGGGGTGGCAACTTCATTCAGGATCGCCTGCTTGAGATGTCGGGCCTAAACCCGATTCACCCCATCGGATCGTTCGAGACGCCCTTCACGGGCACCTACAACGGTGGCGGGTACACTATCCGTAACGTGACGATCCTCAGCGGCGTGCAGAGCCAGCCCGGCGGCGACGGGCTGTTCGGCGTCGTCCAGGGGGATGGAAAAAACGCCACGATTCAGAAGCTGATCCTGGAGAACGCGACCGTGCTGGGAGCCGCCCCGGACACCGGCGGCCTTGTCGGCCGCCTGCAGAAGGGAACCGTCCGGCAGTGCGCCGTCAAGGCCAGCTACGTCTCAGGGACCGTGAATGCCGGGGGCCTCGTTGGACAAGTCTGGAGCGAGGCAGTCGTTCGCGAATGTTATGCGATGGCGTACGTCCTGGGGACAGACAACCTTGGCGGTTTGATTGGATTGCACTCCGGCATTGTGGAGAACTGCTATGCCAAGAGCAACACGGTGGCACAGTGGGGGGACTGGCCAACTGTGCCTGGAAGTGTGGATATGGGCGGCTTAGTCGGTTACAACCGTTCCGGCTGGATCGCGACCTCCTACGCAGATTGCGAGCGTGTGCTGTTTCGCTCGGGCGTGGCGCTGGTCGCCATCAACCGGGGAGGTCTGGTTGGCATGTGGCTACCAGGTGGTTCCGCGCCGTACTTTTTTGTACCCAATAACTACTCTTCCAAAGAGACCCAAGGCTTGGCGGCTACCGGCAACAATGCTCTCGGAGCGCCAACCAGTGCGGATCTCACGGTATGGAATAACCTGGTCGCCACAAGTGTTTCCAATCCGGAGCTACGGCAAAAGAGCACCTTCAAGGGTTGGGATTTCAATTACATCTGGACCATCTGTTCAGGTGAAACGCCGAGGCTGAAGTGGGAATGAGCCACCGCAGGGACGCGGTCCCCCACTCGATGAAAGCCGCCAGATCTGGTGACGCTCGTTATGGGAGGATTGATACAATGAGATCAAACAAAAGGCAATATCCTGTCGCGGCGGCGCCATCGCTTACCCTTGGGACGGTGGTCGGGGTGATAATCCTGCTGTGGGGCGGAGCGCTATGGGGCGACGGCGGCCCCTTTATCAGTCCGCCCAACCCGGTGGTGAGGTACAGCGGCGGGGCAGGCTATCCCAACGATCCGTTCCGGATCAGCACGGCCGCAGACCTGGAGCAACTGTGCGTCACACGGGCCCACTGGGGGCTCTCTTTCAAGTTGACGTCCAATATCGACCTGCAATGCAAGAGGCTTACACCGATCGGGACGTCCGCCAAGCCGTTCACCGGCTCGTTCGACGGGGGCTACCACTGCATCAGGAATCTGCTCGTGTATGACGACGGTTCGACACCCGGCGGGACGGGACTGTTTGGCGTCGTCAGCGGGGAGAATACCACCCTGTCCGGAGTAGTTCTGCAGAACCCCACCATCATCGGGAATTCTGCCGACGATGTCGGGGCGCTCGTGGGGCGGCTCGAGGGCGCGAAGGTGTGGCAGTGCGGCGTGTGCGCGGGCCGCCTCTTCGGCGCCGCCGGACGGGACAGCCGCATCGGGGGACTCGTGGGCTCCAATGTGGGCGGATCCATCCTGGAATGCTTCTCCACTGCGACGGTGGAAGGGGTCTCTTGCTGCGGAGGGCTCGTTGGCAACAACGAGGAGAAAGGAACCGTCCAAGACTGCTACACGGCAGGACGGGCCATCATGCGGCCCCTGTGTCCGCTGGATCAACCCTATCGCTGCGGCGGTCTGCTCGGCCTCCAGCGCGGCTGGGTGTCTTTCTGCTATGCCGACACGCCCGTGACCGTTCAGCCCTCCGACATCTGCACCGGATACAGGGGAGGATTCATCGGCGCCGCCATCATGGCCGCGCTTCCGAACATTTCCTGGGTCTTGTGCTGCCTGTGCAACACGAGCTACTCTCCCGCGGTGGGCGGCACCGATACGATCCCGGGGGACATCAGCGCGGTGTCCCGTGCGGCGTTGATGCAGAGGGCCACCTTCACCCACTGGGATTTCAAGATCATCTGGTGCCTCCGCCCGAATGCGACGCCGCGGCTGTCTTGGGAGGACCACCTGTGCGCGGCCGAACCCTGCAACAATTAAGCTACGGCCGTGAAGACGGAGGAGCTTGTGGTACGGGTGGACGTCGACAGAAGGCGTTCTGCCTTTGTCATGCTATTAGAGTGCGCTGCGTCTGCGCAGCCAACCGACCAGTCCCGCGCCGAGCGTGCCGAGCAGCGCGGCCGACGGAACAGGAACGACCTCGTTCGCGCGGAACGAATCCACGAAGAACCGGTCCCGGCCCCCGGTGGGGAACAGGCCGTTGGTGATCACGAATCTCTGGACCGCCGCATCGGAAGTCACGCCGAAGAAGCCCGACGGATTGGGCGCGACCACGGCGGCCAACAGATTGTCGCCCCCATCATACAGGGAGACCGTCTCGGCCGAACTCGCACTGGAGAATTCGAAGGCGAAGGCCCGGACCGGGTCGGTGAACAGCCCGCTCATGGGCCCCACATTGGCCGAGGTGGACCCGGCATCAGTGATGGCATCGCTGTTCCAGAGCACCTGGGTCGGATCTGCCGCCTCCGGCGACCCGAAAGTGACGGCGGGACTGAAGATGTTGCCGGCCACCAGGGCGCCGCCAACGGGGTTGCCGTCAAAATCCAGGAAGAAGATTTCCGGCCCCGTCGCCGTATCGTAAGCCGTTGGTGTGGAGAAGACCGTCACATTGGCATACCCAGGCACGCACAAGGCGGTCAAACCACATACCAGAGCCGTTGCCCATTTCATCTTGCTCTCCTCCATACCACGTCACAAGAGAGTCCTATTCACTGCTACCAACTCCCGACTGTTATTGTACACTTTTTCCGTAGGATAGGTCAATAGGAAGAGCCGACTTCTTGCCGGCTCCCGTCAAAAACCGGCAAAAAACTGCGTTGGGACCGAGACGATGCCAAGCACTTTTTTCGGGGGCATCCGGGCATCAGCAGCGCGTCAAACGGGGCTCAGGCACTCCCTTCCACATTTCCGGCGTCCTCCGTCCTCTGTGTTTCCCCCACGCTCTCTGTGGTGAGCAAGCAGTTGTCGGCGGCCTTACCGCAGGCAGATTCGGCGGGCCGGGATTCGGACAGACGATCGGATCATCGCCGGACTCGAACCGATACAAGAACGAGAGATTCCCGCCTGCGCGGGAATGACAAAGGTGGAATCGGCGTCATCGGGTCGAGACTTGCTCCGGACGGGCCAGGGCGACGAGGGGGTAGGTCGTGGTCAGGTTCTCTGTGGGGCGGAGGTAGAGGTTTTTCCAGATTATCGTCACTACGTCCGGCGTACGCCGGAGGCCGACCAGGACCTGCTGGTAGCCGCTGAGAGTGACGGGTTCGACCGGCATGTCTGCGATCTGAGCGGTCAGAGGCACCGGGCCGCGATTGTGTAGGCGGAGAAAGACCTTGCCGTCCTCCATCTCCGTGAGGTTCACATCGACCAGGCTCGCCATCAGCAGCTTGAGCACCCACTCGTGGGCGCAGAGCATGCCGTTGAACTGCGCCAAGGTCCGGCGGGCTCGGAGGGCCTCCATGACCCCCTGGGGCGAGCGGTCTTTGACGAGGACCAGCGTGGTCGCCTGCTCGATCGGGCCGCGGGCGGCGTGCACATCGGAGTCGGCGAAGATGGTCAGGTTGCGCTCGACGGCCCAGTCGAGGGCGAAGGGATACCACCAGGTGCCGAGGCTCTGGACGGTGTTCCATTCGGAGCCGACGACGTCGTTTTTGACCTCAATTCCCTGGAGCAGGCCCTGGCCGATGCCCCAGAGCATCTGGTCCCGTAAACCCACATGCGGATGCGCGTAGAGCACAAACGCCCCCGCCGCCGCGAGGGTCCGCCACTCGTCCTGGTAGAAGACCTGCGGCTGCCCTGGGGTCTCGGACCATTGGTGCGGGTTACGGGGCTGATAGCCGGCGGAGAAGTCCAGTGCCACGAGGTGCTCCCGGCCGCTGAGCCCTGTTTCCATGCCCCGAACCAGAAGGATGCCCAGCGTCTTGGCCGTGGGAAGAGCCTCCTCGTAGGAGCGGAAGTCGCCGTGGTCAGTGATGGCGATCACGTCGTAGCCATACTGCCACGCTTCGATGACGCGCTGGGCCGGCGAGAGCGTGCCGTCGGAATGGACGGTATGCATGTGGAAATCGCCCCGAAGCACTTCGTAACGGACCGGCTCCGCCGTGTCTGCCGCTGGCGGGCCGAAGATCGTGGGAAACGGGGCTTCCTGGCGTACGAGCGGCCCCTCGCGGCCCGCCGCGACGCAGCCGGGAAAAGCCAGGACGCACAGGAGCAGCGTCAGGACGCGCAGCAATATGTGAGAGTGGACCGTCATTGTATTGGATCGCCGCCGGGGCGGTTACCGTCCGCCGGCCAGCCAGGCAAGCTCCTCGTTGGACAATGCGTAACTGTAGATCCGCACCTCGTCGAGCGTTCCGTTGAACCAGAAATCCTTCACCCCGATATCGTAGCCGATCCCGAGGTCCTGCGTCGGTGCGATCTGGCCGGTGGGCGGCTTGGCACTGGCCCAGGTCTGTCCACCGTCGACCGAGATCTTGTGCACGTTCTGGGCTCGATCCAGAACGGCGGCCACGAAGACCCATTCGCCCATCGGCGCCAGGGCAAAGGGCGTGTCCACGCGGGTCCCGGCGGTGTTTCCCAGCATGAGCTTGAAGCCGGTTTGTTTGGCACCGCCCTGGTTGCGGTCCGCGCCCACGTAGTATCCTCTGGCACCGACATCTCTCTTGGCCACCGCGAGGTCCCAGTTGGTCGAGCCACTGCCGCCCGTCACCGGGTCCACGTTCGCCCAGAACGTGAAGGTCATGCTGTCCGCGCCGGGATTCAGGTTGTCGTGATGCGCGACCCGGACATAGTCATCCACGCCGTCGAACTTCATGGCCTGGCCGCGTACGCCCGCCACGTACGTCGGGGCTCCCGCGATCACACCATTACGGCCGTTCTTGGAGCTGTCGTTGGTGTTGCCTTCGAAGGCATAGTGAGCGACCAGCTTCGTGCTGTCCGGCTCCACCACCTTGACGGACTGGGCGGCCTTGGGACTGAGCACGATGTCATCGATGTACAGAACGCCTTTGGCGTTATTGCCCTCGACGCCGACCGTCAGCTTCTTGACGCTCGTCAGGTTGCCGCCCACGCTCTTCAAGTCGATGTTCCACGGCTGCCAGATGAGCCGCGCGATGTCCCCCGGATCGCCGTCGTAGGCTACTTTCGTATTGTTGATCTTGACATACAGCTTGCCGTCGTTGCCCAACGCGCCGCGGAAGTACAGCGTGAGGGTCACGACGCCGTTGGCCGTCCAGTCCTGGGGCTCATCGAAGGTCCGCTCGGTCTCGGAATAGAACGGGTCGGCCCCGTTGTTATACGTCAGCGGCATCGACTGGCGGCCGCCGTGGACAATGGTCTGCTCGACAAACGGCGCATCCAGGTAGCCAACCTGGGAGCCGGTCTTGTTTTCCCAGCCGTCGATCCAGATCTCGTAGATCCGATTGCCTTCCTCAGCCGTGTAGGACTCGAAATCGTCCACGACCAGGCTGTCCGGCGTCGAGAAGCTCCAGACATCGCCCTGCCAGACTTTGACGGGGGCCGCATCGTTGACTTCGTTGACCTTCCAGTAATACGTCTGGGCCAGATCGAGTGCCGCGGGCTCGAACCGCGGTTCGGACACCGTCATCACCGGGGCGGTTCCATCGACCACCGCCTGCTTGTCCGTGCTCAGGTACACCTCGTGCTTGGCCGCCTGCCTACCCGGACGCCAGCTCAAGGTCTGCTGCGGCGCCACGCCTTTCGCGCCGGAGAGAGGCTCCGGCTGGCGGGCCGATACAGGGATATACAGGAAGCGCACCTCGCTCAGGCCGTACTGCTTGAGAATGCCTCCCCAGTTGCTGACCGCCGTGATCCGAACGAACTTGGCGGCGGCGCCGCCGAAATCGACCGTCGTGTTGAAGGTGTAGTTGGCCTTCCCGGAGGCGCGGCCGAAGGTATGGCTCTCACCCAGACGCGTCCAGGCAGTGCCATCCACGGAGTACTCAATCGTGGCCTCCTGGATGCCAAAGCCGATCAGAGGCTCGGTCATCGCATTGTGGTTCCAGACCAGCATCTGATAGAGGGAGTATACCTTGTCAAACTCATACCGAATCCAGGCCGAATCGCCGGCCCCGCTGAGCCACATCTTCGTGGTGTCCACCGCGTGCAGGTCGTTGGCGTCCAGGCCGGAGCCATTGATCGTGTTCGCCGGTCCCTCCTCGGGGGTGCTGGAGCTCGACGCGGTCGCCGTAATCTGCCCACCGGCCAGCACATAGCCGCTCGGCTCGACCGTAAAATGCCAAACCTCGCCCTTGAAGATCGTGCTCGCCGGCGGGGCATTGACCTCATCGACCCGCCAGTAGTATGTCTGGCCGAACGCGAGCCCGCGGAGATCGTACGTCGTCGCCGTCTGGCCTTGGGCGACCAGCACACCGAGCGGATTGGCCCGGCTGGCCGCACTGACATCCGCAGGACTCGTCCCGACATACAGATCGTGCATCCCGGCGTACAGCCCGGCAGTCCAACTCAGAGTAAGGTCCCGAGGCAGGTCCACGATGCTGTTCTTCGGCTGCGGACCGTCCGCCAACTCCGGCGTCATACCCTTCTGCATGATCCGCTTGATCTGGCTCGCCGACAGGGCCCGGTTGAAGAGGGCCACATCATCAATCTCGCCGCGGAACCAGTAGTTGTTCTCCCCGATGTCCCAACCCAGCCCGAGGTCCCGGGCCGGCGCGATCGCCCCGGGCGGCGGCGTGGTGCTGGCCCAGGTCGCCCCGCCGTCCACGGAGATCTTCTGGGCCTTGGCGGCGCGATCCAGGACCGCCGCCACAAAGACCCATTCTCCCAGCGGGACCGGCACATAGGCGGTGTCCGTTCGGGTCGCCGCGGTGTCGCCCAACATGAACCGGTAACCGGTCTTGCCGGCGCCGCCGCCGTTGTCGCGGTCGGCCCCGACATAGTAGCCGTTGGCAGTAGCCTGTCTCTTGGCCACCGCGAGGTCCCAGTTGGTCGCTCCTGCAACT
>JAMCWO010000133.1 GCA_023481165.1 Planctomycetota bacterium
TGTTCCAGACCCTGTCGTTCGGACTCATTCAGGTTAATGGCCACTGCTTTTCTCATGAACTCCACTACGTACCGCAGAGGCATATGTTTCATTATTTCTGGCGGAGACCACTAGCAGGGGAAGAAACGATGCGCTGCTCGATGGAATCGTCACTCTCCGGATCATCTGGGCACCGCCATTCAAATTCCAGACGTGATCTGCTGCTGCCCGAGCCAAACACCCTCGTCCGGACTTACATGCCCAATACCTCTTATATGAGATCGGCTCGCAAAAGTCAAGTGCCGCGTCCCCGGAACGGGTGCGACTAATTCTTCTGGCGCGAAGATGGGTAACCCTGTAAATTACTGTCTGTTCCAGGATGGAAAGATGGGCTGTGATTTTCAGGAGGTGGTTATGAGTTCGAAGCCGCAGGCGAAGTTGGGTGTCACGCAACTAGAGGTCCTCGTACGGGAAGATATTGAGAAATGCCTGCAAGAGGTGACGGCGGCGGTCAACCAGGCGCACGACGGAGCCGTTATTGACGAGAGCGAAGAACCCGTGCGAGAGGCGCTGGCCCGGTTGCGGCAGGCGATCTACCAAAAGGCGATCCAGATGAAAGTCGATGCCGCGGAAGCGGCTTTTTCCCCCTCGCCCGTCAGAAGGCGACACGCTACGCAATAAAGGCCGGCAGGTCGTCCGCCATGACACGGTCAATGGCTCGATTCCGATCCGCCGCACCCGGTGGTGGTCCGCGGCGCGCGGCACCGACAGCGCCATGGACCAGATGCTAGGGATTGTGAACGCGACGGTGAGCGTTGGCGTGCGGCAGATGTGCTGTCGGGTGGGGATCCACCAGCAGGGGTTTGTCAAAGCGGCGGAGCATCTGAAAGCTCTGGCGCAACTGCGGCTCAGCCCCGAGCGTGTCCGTCGCCTCGCCCAAACCGAAGGCCGTCAGGTCCAAGCACTGCAAGCGGCCGGACAGGTCCCCAGCGATCTATCCGTGGAAACGGCTCGGATCAAGGCTGGAGGGCCCTCGCGGGTGTATGTGGGGGCCGACGGGGTCAAGGTTCCGATGATAACCCAGCAAGAGAAAGCCCAGCGGCGGCAGCGACGCCGTCGGCGAAAGTCTGGTTCCACGGGTCCGGTCCGGCGGATGCATCGGGGGGCGGACAACGCGTACAAGGAATTCAAGCTTGCGACGCTCTATGAGGAGTCGAACACGCATCGGCTGGTCGTAGGGACGGCCGGCGATCATCAGGTGTTGGGCACGCGGGGGCTGGAACGCAAGCGGCATCGCGTCGGCAGCCGTGGGCGACAGGCCTTAGACGGCCTGCTCCAGTACCTGACCAAGCGGGCGTCGCAGTGCGAATACCCGCGGTACTTGGCCGCGGGTTACCAGATCGGCAGTGGTCCTACCGAGGCCATGTGCAAGGTCCTGACGTATCGGCTCAAGGGCCCAGGCATGCGGTGGGACAAGGAAGGGGCCGAGCCGATGATGGCGTTACTGGCTCTGGAGCAGTCGAATGCCTGGGATTCTTACTGGCAAACCCAATACCGAGCCGCCCAACCCTGCCAGAAAACGTAGGCACACCCCCCGGAACCCGGAACCGGAAAAGCTTTGCAGTTACTGCGTGGCCGCGGTACAATAATTTGACTTTGGTTCTTACTTGCCCGGCCGAACGCCAATGCCGGTCCGGAGAAGGATCCGTTACAGTTTCGTCTGTGACCATACATTGAGGAATGCTTATCATTGGATAGTCGTAGGCACGTCACGCAAGAAGGCGCCTTCTTCGACGATCCGTCGATGACGCCATCCCGGTAGCACCGTGCATCTTTGGAGGAGGAACATCATGTGGAGAAGAACACTTCTGGCATGTGTCTTGGGGTGCGGGTTGGGGCTGACCGCATCGGTTCACGCCGGACTGGATGCCAGTCTGATCGGCTGGTGGACGTTCGATGAGGGGTCCGGGACGATTGCCCACGACTACAGCGGGCAAGGCAATGACGGGACTCTCATCAGTGGTGGCCCCCAGTGGATCCCCGGCAAGATCAACGGCGCCCTGAATTTCGATGGCGACAACGATCAGATCACGCTGAAGTCCGTGCTCCCGGTAGGTTCTTCCTCCAACACGGTTTGCGCCTGGGTCAAGGTCCCCTTGCCAGGCACCGGGGGCCTGACCTCCAGTGAGAGGGTAGGCATCGTGCTGGGCAACTATCCCGATACCCCCAACACCAACTGGGAGATCCACACCAGCGGGCGCATGCGCCTGTACTGGAAGGGAGGCGAGATCGACCGCTATGGAACAACGGATCTGAGGGACAATACTTGGCATCATCTCGCCTGGGTGCGGGATAAGACCGCGAAAGCCAACTACCTGTATATCGATGGCCGGGTGGAAGCGGCCGTCACGACCGTGGGGACAGACATCACGTTTGTGACTACCCACAAGATCGGGGGCGACAACCGGCCGGACCCGCCCAACTTCCACGGCTTGATCGATGATGTTCAGGTCTACAGCCGGGCCTTGTCGCTCGAGGAGATCAAGAAGGTGATGAAGGGCGTGTCGGACCAGACGGCCTCCTCCCCCAGCCCCGCCAACGGGGCGACCGATGTCTTGCGTGACGTGGTCCTCAGTTGGAGGGCGGCCCCATCCGCGGTCGGCCATGATGTGTACCTCGGTGCCACGCTCAGCGACGTCAATGACGCCAGCCGCACGAACCCGCGGGGTGTGCTAGCGAGCCAGAACCAGGCGGCCACCACGTATGATGTGGCAGGTGACTTCGATTTGGGCCGGACCTATTACTGGCGGATCGACGAAGTGAATGCCTCGCCGAATGCCACGGTGTATAAAGGCGAGGTGTGGAGCTTCACTGTTGAGCCGCTGGCGTATGCGCTGCCTGGCAAATCCATCGTGGCCACCGCCTCCGGCTCGAACAGTGCCGGCGAGGGGCCGCAGAACACGGTCAACAGTGCCGGACTGGATGCCAATGACTTGCACGGGGTGGACGTGACGACCATGTGGCTCAGTCCCGCCGGCAGTTCGCAGGGGACCTGGATCAAGTACGACTTTGACAAGGCGTACAAGCTGCAGCAACTGCTGATCTGGAACCACAACAGCGGGCTCGAGGGCGCCGTCGGTTGCGGCATCAAGGAAGTGGTGATTGAGACCTCGACCGATGGGACGAAGTGGACACCCGTCGGCGCGACCCACGTCCTAGCCCGGGCCACAGGGGCGGCCGGTTACGCGCCGAATACAACGATCAACATGGCGGGGGTGACTGCCAAATATGTCCGACTGACTCCGGTCAGCAACTGGGGTGGTGTCCTCCAGCAGTACGGCTTGAGCGAGGTGCGGTTCCTTTACCTGCCGACCTACGCCACGGAGCCTCAGCCACCGGCAGATCAGGTGAACCTGAACCCCGACGTCGTTCTCAGTTGGCGGGCAGGCCGCGAAGCGATTTCGCACAAAGTATACCTGAGTACGAACAAGCAGGCCGTGGTCTCGGGCACGGCCCTGATTGACACGACCGCTGCGGGCCGGCTCGACCTGGGCAGTCTTCTCCTCGCCAGCACCTACTATTGGAGAATCAACGAGGTGAACGAGGCCGCCAGCCCCAATCTCTGGGAAGGCGATATCTGGAGCTTCACCACGAAGGATTCCGTCATCGTTGATGACTTTGAAAGCTACAACGACGAGGAGGGCAAAGGCACGCGCATCTATGAGACCTGGATCGACGGATACGCCGAGGGGTCATCCGGCTCGATGGTCGGCTATCCCGAGGCTCCCTTTGCCGAGCGCAGGATCGTCCAAGGCGGCTTGCAGTCGATGCCGCTCGCGTACAACAACGCGGACAAGCCATGGTATTCCGAAGCCCAGCGGACCTTCGATGCGCCTCAGGATTGGGCGACCATCGGGGCCGACACGCTGCTGCTGAGCTTCCGGGGCTCACCGGGAGCTTTCTTTGCGTTGCCATCGGGCAACATCCTCATGGGTGCGGCGGGCGCAGACATCTGGGATAAGGCGGATGAGTGCCGCTTCGCCTACAAGAGTCTCAGTGGCAACGGCTCCATCATTGCTCGCGTGGAGAGCCTGACGAACACCAACGCCTCGGCCAAGAGCGGTGTGATGATTCGGGCCGCCCTGGACCCGAGTGCGGCGTTCGCCGCAGTGTACATCACGCCCGGCAACGGCTGTCATTTCCAGGCTCGCACCGCCAGTAATATAGCCGCGGTCGGCGATACCGATGTTACGACGCCGGCCCAGACCGCGCTCCAAGCGCCGTATTGGGTCAAGATCGAGCGCACTGGCAATTCGTTCAGCGGCTTCTACTCGGCGGATGGTGCGGCCTGGACCGCCATGGCGTGGAATCCGCAGACGATCCCGATGACGGGCAATATCTATGTTGGCCTGGCGTTGACCAGTCACAGCGCTGGGGTCTTGGCCGGCACCGAGTTCTCCGGCATCAAAACCACCAGTAGCATCACCGGGCAATGGCAGGTGTCGACGTTTGGGCCGGAGCAGCCGGTCGGCAATGCTCCGGATACGGTATACGTGGCTCTCAAAGACAGTACCGGCAAGATCAAGGCCATCACGCACCCCTCGGGCCAAGCCGCGACTTGGGCGGCGGGTTGGACCCAGTGGCGGATCCCGCTGAGCGAGTTCAGCTCCGCCGGGGTGCGGCTCGACAAGATCAGCGCGATGTATATCGGCGTCGGCGATCGCAGTAACCCGGCCCAGGGCGGCGCGGGCTTGATCTTCCTTGATGATGTCCTGGTGGGCCGTCTCTCCCCTGCGGCGCAGGAGCAGAGCCTGGTCGCTTGGTGGACATTTGACGAGGGCTCCGGAACCATCGCCCACGACTATAGCGGCCAGGGCAATGATGGGACTTTCAGTGGCGGTCCCCTGTGGACGCCCGGCCAGGTCAACGGGGCCCTGGGTTTCGATGGCGACGATGACCAGATCGGCCTGAAGTCGGTATTGACGGTAGGTTCGTTCTCCAACACAGTCTGCGCCTGGGTCAAGATCCCACTGTCCGGCGCCGGCGGTTTGACGGCTAGCGAAAGGATCGGTATCCTGCTGGGTAACTACCCGGATACGCCCAACACCAACTGGGAACTCTCTACGAATGGCCGCATGCGCACTTACTGGAACGGCGGTCAGATCAGCCAATACGGCACGACCGATCTGAGAGATAACAATTGGCATCACATTGCCTGGGTTCGCGACAAAGCAGCCAAGGCCAATTACATGTATATCGACGGCCGGGTGGAAGCCACCATTACGACCCTGGGGACGGATATCACCTTCAAGACCACCCACAAGATCGGCGGCGACAATCGGCCGGACCCGCCGAACTTCCACGGCCTGATGGATGAGGTACAGGTCTACAACCGAGCGTTGTCGCAGGATGACATCAAAACGATCATGAAGGGTCCTTCTGGGCCAGGAAAGTAGAAAAGTCTTCCAGCCGCGTTCGCACATGGCAGTCACCCGCGCGGGATTGCCGGCCGACCCGCGGCACACTATTGACTAGTGCCGTTTCCAGTCAGCGAGTTTCGTGACCTGCCGGGGTGGTGCAGGATTTGACGAAGAACACCCACCTTGGGGCTGGAGTTGACGTAGCTTCTCCATGGGATGTTGAGAAT
>JAMCWO010000194.1 GCA_023481165.1 Planctomycetota bacterium
GTGGCGTTGCCTCGGCCGCGGGTGCGCTCGGTCGAGGGGAAGGAGATTTCGTTGGTCCGCTATCAGGCGTTCGCGCATCCGCAGCGGCTGCAGGAGGCCGTCGGGCAACGCATTCTGCGGCGGGTGCGTTTCTTGATATCTGACAGTAGGCGTCCATACTCCGAGCCACCGATTTGTGCAACCGGTGGCTGCACTTTTCTGGAATTCGCCTTTTTGCCTGAATGCTTCTCCATGGGTCCAGTGTCCTCAATAATTGAGCCCCGACGAACGTCATGATAGAAGCGAAGCAGGCACTCCGCAAGGGACAAGCGGTGGACGACACCAGGAAATTCGTGGTGGACCGGATGCTTATTCACGATCCCAAAGCCGGTCCAGGCCGCGCGGCTCGAGACGCCAGAGTGCTGGAAGAGACGTTTCGCCTGGTCTGCCCCAGCGGACGCGTTCTACACGAGCGAGGGCTTTTGGCGGGGATTTGAAAGCGGGCCGGTGGATGAGGCACAAGTCGTCAAGCTGGAGGAGATGGTGCGCAGTTACCAGCGACAAGGTGCCCGACAGCCGGAACCGCAAGCCCCCGGTGCCACCGACCCGATAGATACTCTGCTGGAGAGATGCGATACCGGCGAGATTGCGACCGTGCGGGATCTGGCAGACGAAGCGGAGGCCCTTGCCACGGAACGGGATAATGAACCGCTGATGGACGCGGTCCAAGCTTTCCGCCGATTCCAGCGCGAGGATCGGGCCCTTGCCGGTCGCGGGGATTGGGACGAGGCCGAAGCTGCTCTGGTCGCCGGAATGAAGCGGGCACGCTCAGCCTGAACGTCGCGGCCTCCCAGCCCTGTCACTACCCTTGGCTTCGCCCGAATCCTACCCCCTATTATCGGCCAAAGCAAGCTCCTGATCTGTGACGTATGACGACCGGATGGGCCGCAAATGGGAGAGTCCCGGGGAGGGGGGTGTGCGATGTGGCAAGGATTCGCCCCCCGGTGCCCGCAGCCTTCGTGGCCGTGCTTCCAGGTTGCGGTTGAAGAAGGCGGCCCAATCGGGTACGATAGAGGGGCGGCTGAGTGGTGGGGCACGAAGGATGACGAAGAGTTGATGATTGGCAAGATAATCCAGCGCGTTCTGCGATTCCTGCACCTGACGCCGCTGTCGCTGGCGGAGAAGTGCCGGATCATGTTCGGGGCGGCGGTGCTGTTCACCCTGATCCTCGCTTTGCTCATCCCGTACGTCTGGATGCGGCAGCTTACCGGCAAGGTGCTGCTGGACACCAACAAGGCCTGGTCGGATGCGCTGCTGCGGACGCACTTTCGCCCCGCGCCGGCGGGCGACGTTCGCCTGGCGGAGTTGAACGGGCGCGGGGCCGCGAAGGACCCCAACGAGCGCAGCCTGGTGTGGATCGACCTGCGGAAGGAACAGGCGAAGAATGAGATTGCGCGTTTAACGCCCGTGCAGAGGAAGCTGCTGGACGAGGTCCGGGGCAAACGAGGCCAGGATGAGGCGATGGCGCTGAGCCGGGTCAACGGCAAGCAGCAGAGCGATTACGTGCGGCTGTTTCGGGCCGTGGACGGCTGTGTCAGTTGCCACAATCCGCAGGGCATTGCCGGGCCCTTCACGCTCCGTGAGATCGTCGGGGTGGCCTTCGTTCAATCCCGGGAGGTCGGCGGCGACCTGGGCAAGATGATGTTCATGAACGGCATCTGGACGGTCATGGCCGGCGTCATCGGGCTGACCGGCGCGGTCGTGGCGTTCTACTGGATCACGCAGCGGGTCATTCTGCGGCCGATCCGCCAGTTGCGGGCTCTCGCCAACAACGTGGCCGAGGGCAACCTGGATGTACGCAGCTCCCTCGCCTCGGCCGACGAATACGAGCAGCTCTCCGACGCTTTCAACCACATGCTCGACCATCTCCAGGCGGCCCAGGAGGATCTGCGCGAGGCCAATCGCCGGCTCGATGCCAAGATCATCGAGCTGTCCGAGAGCAACCTCGAGTTGTTCAGGGCCAACAAGCTCAAGAGCGAGTTCCTGGCGAACATGTCCCACGAGTTCCGCACGCCGCTGAACGCGATTCTGGGCTTCGCCCAGGTGCTCCGCGAGAAGCCCGGCCTGCTCAAGCGGGACAAGGGTCAGCGCTACGCCGAGAACATCATCACCAGCGGCAACCGTCTGCTGGCTATGATCAACGATCTGCTGGACCTGGCGAAGACGCAGGCCGGCAAGATGGAGTTGCACATCGAGCAGGCGTCGATCTCGCAGATCTGCGAATCCGCCGTCTCCTCGTTCTCCCTGCTGGCGCGGAAAAAGAGGATCAAGATGTACCTGGAGGTCAGTCCCGCCGTGCCTCTGGTGGTGACCGACGCCGGCAAGGTGCAGCAGGTCCTCTACAATTTTCTGAGCAACGCCGTGAAATTCACGCCGCTGCGAGGCCGGATCGACGTCCGGGCCTCGATGGTTGATGACAAGACGGTGCGGCTCGCCATCAGCGACACCGGTTGCGGCATCGCGCAAGAGGACCAGGACGTGATCTTCGAGCAGTTCCGCCAGGCGGACGGCTCGCTGACGCGCGAAGCGGCGGGCAGCGGCTTGGGCCTGGCCATCAGCAGAGAGTTGGCGGCCATGCTGGCCGGCTCCATCGGCCTGCAAAGCGAGGTTGGCGTCGGCTCGACATTCTGGCTCGACCTGCCGGTCACCCTGCGGCCCGCAGAGCCCGGCCCTGCAACGAAACCTGCCGTACCGCCCGCGCGGATCGAGGATTACCGGCCCCGCCGGACCGCTCCTGTCCCACTCCAAGCAGAAATTGCCAACCCTGAAGTAAAGGATTGATTCATGCGTGGCACAGCTCTGTTCGTGCTTGTCTATTCTATTGGTATCTTCGGCGTCGCGGGTCAGGTCAGCGCCCAGCCCGCCGGTTCGACGCATCCGTTCTCGGTTCGCGACATGCTGGCGATGGACCGGATCACAGACCCGCAAGTGTCGCCGGACGGCAAGAGCATCGCCTTCGTCGTGCGCCGGACCGATCTGGAGGCGAACTGCGGACGGACGGATCTGTGGCTCGTCTCCATGGACGGCACGGCACTGCGCCGGCTCACCTCACATCCGGAGGCTGATTCCAATCCCCGCTGGAGCCCCGACGGTCGGACCATCTGGTTCATCTCGAGCCGCTCGGGATCATCCCAGGTCTGGAAGATCGCCGTCGATGGCGGGGAGGCGGAGCAGGTGACGAAGGAGCCGCTGGATGTGGGCAACCTGCTGATGGCGCCCGATGGCAAGCATATCGCCTATACGATGGAGGTCTTCCCCGACGGCAAGACCGTGCAGGATACCAAAAGCCGGCTCGATGAGCGGGCCAAGCGCAAGGCCACCGGGCAGGTTTACGAATCGTTGTTCGTGCGGCACTGGGATACCTGGGAAGATGGCCGGCGCTCTCATCTATTCGTGAGACCGGCCACCGGCGGCGCTGCGGTCGATGTCATGAAAGGGATGAACGCCGATACGCCGTCGCAGCCGTTTGGCGGCCCGGAGGAGATCGCCTTCACGCCGGACGGCAAGGGAATCGTCTTTGCCGCGAGGAATGTCGGTCGCGAAGAGGCCTGGTCCACGAATTTCGATCTGTATTATGCCCCGGTGGATGGCTCGGCTGCACCCAAGTGCCTCACGCCAGAGAATAAGGCCTGGGACACCTGCCCGGCCTTCGCGCCGGACGGCAAAACACTCGCCTATTTGGCCATGAGTCGGCCGGGGTACGAGTCCGATCAGTTCCGGATTGTTCTGCGGGATTGGCCCAACGGTCCCAACCGCATTCTGACACCGGCCTGGGACCGCAGTGCCTCGGCGATCGCGTGGTCCGCCGACGGCCGGAGCATCTATGCCATCGCCGCGAACGTGGGGCAGGAGTCCCTGTTCTCGGTCGATGTCAAGAGCGGCGAAGTGCAGACGCTTGTCAAGGAGGGGACCGTCCACTCGGTCAGCGCGGCCAGGGACCGAGCCGTCTACAGCCTCAGCACCATGCGGTCGCCGGCGGAGTTGTATTCTGTTCAGGACAATGGCACGAATATCAAGAAGCTGACGGATATCAACAAGGAGAAGGTGGCCGCCGCGCGCATGGGCGATTACGAACAATTCCGCTTCCCCGGCTGGAATAATGAGACGGTGTATGCCTATGTCGTCAAGCCCGTGGACTTCGACCCGGCCAAGAAGTATCCGGTGGCGTTCCTGATCCATGGTGGGCCGCAAGGCTCGTTCGGCAACATCTTTCACTACCGCTGGAACCCGCAGGCGTACGCGGGGGCCGGGTATGCCGTCGTCATGGTGGATTTCCACGGCTCGACGGGTTACGGCCAGGCGTTCTGCGACTCGATCTGCGGTGACTGGGGCGGCAAGCCCCTCGCGGACCTGCAAAAGGGCCTGGCGGCCGCCCTGGCGCGCTATCCCTGGATGGATGGAGATCGGGTGGGAGCCCTGGGCGCCTCCTTCGGCGGCTACATGATCAACTGGATCGCCGGCCGGTGGCCCGACCGCTTCCGCTGTCTGGTCAGTCACGACGGCAACTTGGACGAGCGCGCGGCTTATTTCGATACGGAGGAGCTATGGTTCCCCGAGAGGGACCACCAGGGGACGCCCTGGAGCAATCCCGCCGGCTATGAGGACCAGAACCCGCTGCGCTTCGTCGAACAATGGAAGACGCCCATGCTGGTGATCCACGGCGGCCAGGATTTCCGTATTCCCGCGACGCAGGGCCTGGGGACGTTCACGGCCTTGCAGCGTCGCGGCATTCCCAGCAAGCTGCTCTACTTTCCGGATGAGTGCCATTGGGTCCTCAAGCCGCATAACTCCATCCTCTGGCACGAGACCGTCATTGCCTGGCTGGACCAGTGGCTGAAGAAGCGATAGCGAACCCAGCATCCGCCGGATCACACCGAAGCTCAGCAGTCCGACTCGTCCTGTCGGTCCTGTGGGTCCCATGGGGCCGATAAGACTTATAGGACCTATGGGACGGGTAGAAGCGTCCCTGCGCACTTCCGCGTCCCCGGGATGGATGACAAATTCCGCCAACTGCGCGTTTTCTCCAAATACGCAAAAATTGACGGTTGGCGTACCGTTCGGTAGAATGCCCGCTTATCAGTGCGGCCGGGCACCCGCAGTGCTGGAAACGATGGTTGGGTTCAGGGCCTGTAGTGACAGAGAGAAAGAGCAAAAAGCCGATGGATCCGGCGGCTGCTGGGACAATCCGTTCCAACGGCAATGGCGGACCGTCCCCCGCGCGTAAGGGGGGCGACTCTGTCCCCCGGAAGTTGGCTCCGGCGCCGATAGGGATGGTCACGCGCAGCATGCCCCAGGACCTGGGCGCTGAGGCCGCGGTGCTGGGCTCGATGATCGTGGACCCCCGGTGCATCGGTGACGTGATCGAACTGCTCAAGCGCGACGCGTTCTATCACACCGAGCATCAGTTGATCTTTGACGCCATTATCGCCTTGTTTGAGAAGAACCGGGGCGAAGGGATCGACGGCCTGCTGGTCCGCAATGAGTTGGAGCGCTGCAACCAGATGGAGGCCATCGGCGGCCCGGAGTACCTCCAGCGCGTGCTGGAGACGGTTCCCTCCTCGGCGAATGTCCAGTACTAC
>JAMCWO010000050.1:0-2160 GCA_023481165.1 Planctomycetota bacterium
ACGTGCCCTGGCGAACATCTTCGGCCATGTTCGCGCTGGGTATTTGCATCGGAATCGGCTTGGGAATGGGGATTCTGACGGTCTGTCACAATCTCTCTGTCGTTCAGACCAAACGCGTCGGGGCACAGGGGACGCACGATCTGTGAACGCACCAGGGCCAATACCACCCCGTATGAGCACCACCAATCACACGGCTACCCGACGGCGGCTCTGGCGGCGTGCTTTTGCCTTGGCGGAAGCACCCGGGGCTTGCTTGGCCTTTGGGGGCTTCGCCCGGCCCGGCGTGCGACAGGTCTTCTCGCCCCCGGCGCGTGCGTTCAGAAAGGCGCAGATGGTGCGATCCCTGCACTTGTTGTGATAGGCATTGGTGGGCTTGGGGCCGAAGATGTTCGCCAGGGCACGTTGCACTTTCGACAGGCTCCAGCCCAGGTCCTGCTGGAGTTCTGTGGAGGAAAGCGGTTCATAGTTGATGGTCCCGCCCGGCAACTCGTGATGCTCCAGCAACCGGCGCAGGAGGATCTGATCCACCTCATTCGGGCCGTCGGTGTTCGCTGTGCTCGTCGCCGGGCCTGACCATTGTTGAGATCGTGCCCCTGGGACTGCGGCCACGGGTTCCGGCGACCGCGCCGGCTCCGCTGAATTCGGCCGTTCCGAGTCACCCGCTGGTTCCGACGCCCCGATTACCGTCTTGGCTGGCGAATTCTTCTGATCTGTGTGCCCGCCTCCAAGCCTTTGCAGGAGCGAAGCCAGCGTGCCTGCGGCGGCTTGCGCCGGGGACCTCGGGGCGGATTCTGCCGCGGGCGCGGACGCCGACGCACGAGGGCACTTCCGGTCCCGGCGGTCCTGCCTGTTGCCCGGATCGGCCCTCTCCGTGGCCGCCTTCCCGGAGGGCCAGATTCGTTGGATGATGTTGTGAGCCGCCTCATCTGACCCCGCGGCCTTGGCCTCACGATAGACAAAGGTCAATTTGTCGATAAGCTGATCCAATTGGTTGACATGTGTCCAGGGGAGCGCCACCGCCTGCCATTCCGGGACATCATTTCTCGCCACCCGTCGCACGGCCCGGGCCAGGTGGGTACAGACAGGATCGCGGCGCAGCACATGGAGCAGGCCGTCTATCCATTTGGACAGGGTCTCCAAGCGGCGTGCCTCGGCGTTCTGCACGGTCCAGCAGGCTGGGAGGTCCGGGATCTGGCGCGGGTGTTCCTGGGGCGCGCCGCTGTGGTACGACCACGTCGCGAACAATTCTGCCTCGTAGGTGTCCGCCGGGGACGTCATACGGCGTATCCAGGAACTCCGGCGGCCGGCGGTATCGGGGACCGGCTCAAACGTGCAGACGATCTCTCCTCCCTCGCGCTTCGGAACGACGGTCAGCAAGCCCGGCGTCTGAGCGTGGAACAGCCGCTGCAAAGGGGAGGGGTTGTGCCAGCGCGTCCTGCCGGACAGCAGGTAGGGGCCTTGGGCCGGCGTCTCCCAGAGGAGGATGCGGCGCATCTCGCTGAGCAGACCGGTCAGCAGGATCATCTGCTCGACGACGCACGTACCCGCCTCGGGGGCGGTGAAGCAACCGACGATCGCCCGGAGCAGGTCCTCCAGGAGGCGTATGGTGCCGATCAGAACACGACCTGCTTCGTTGCTCATCATGAAGGCTTGGAACGCTTTGCGATGCGTCCGGTCCGCCTTTCCTTCCAGGAAACCGGGTTCTTGCCCCCAGGCCAGAATCTCCCGGCGGAACTTCTGATAGGCAGGGACATTCGACGCGTCGAACTGCTCCAGGATTCGCAGCCAGAACTCGAACCATTTCGTTTCGTGGCGCAGATGCTCCTCCAGCCCATCCCCGTGGAGCATGCGTCTCTTGTACTCGCTGTAGCGGAGCTCCCCGAAGTCCAGGCCGAGCGAGAAAGCCGCCGGCGGCGATGCCTGGTCGAAGAAACCCCGCTCGCTCTCTTGTTCCGCCAGCCACAGAGAAAACAACACATGCGTACAGCGTGAGAGAAGGAAGTAGGGCTTCTCCGGAAAAGCCTCTCCATAGCGCCCCATCTTGTAGTGCTGGAACACGTCCTGCAAAGCTGACCTGGTGCCGGAGAAACTCTGGACCAGAGGATGTGTCAGTTCGGTTGGTCTGATGCCGATCATATTTTTCCCACGCCTGTTCTGTTC
>JAMCWO010000050.1:2170-24481 GCA_023481165.1 Planctomycetota bacterium
GTGCTTTTGCCTCCGGCGTCACCGTCCTCGCATCTTCTCCCCGGGCGCGGTACACACCGGCTCAGGGAGTCCGTTTGGGGCCGACAGGGTGGCATGGGATCAGCACGGGTGGTTGCGGCGCGATGCGCACGTTGGCTGCCTCACCCATTCGATGGTGCAGCGGGGGCGGCTACGTTTCCGCTTGCGGTCCTGCCGGCAGAAGCACCCACCACACACGTTCCTCGGCACGTCCCATATTCATTCCAGAAGGCCCCAAGACGCTTTGATGCTCTGCGCGTATATCGGCGTTCGCCACGCCGGAATTAACCACGAACCATCCAGATGTGCGACACGGGGGCGGGAGAACGCCGCCTACGCCGCACCGAGGCCGCCGACTTTGAGGAACTCTCGGCGATTGCACTGATGCCTTTTCATGATCTCTCCTGTCAGTTGCTCTGGCGTTGGCCTTCGGGAATTGCTGCTCCGACGCTACGTTGCCAGGCGTGCAGTGCTTCCAGCAGATTTCGTCTCTTGTCCGATTCTTCCTTGGCGAGGTTGTGCTGCTCGCCCGGGTCCTTCGCTAGGTCGTACAGTTCCGTTTCACCCGTGTCGAAGAATTCAATGAGCTTCCAGTTGCCCTTGCGGATGGCACCGGCGGACCGGCCCCCCCAAGAAGTGGGGCTTCTCCAGCGGATAGTGCCAGTAGAACGTGTCTCTGTCCAGATGTGCCTCGGGATCCTTGAGGAGGGGCAGGAGCGAGATGCCGTCAACCACTGGGTTCGGCGTCGGGCGGCCTCCGGCAGCCTGTGCGAGTGTCGGATAGAAATCGACGCTGCAGACGGGTGTGTGGCAGATGCGGCCCGGCGTGGTGACGCCGGGCCAGTACACGATCAACGGCTCGCGGATACCGCCCTCGTAGAGGGTGGATTTGCCGGCCCGCAGGGGAGCATTGGAGGTCACCTTATCTTCGCCGCCATTGTCGCCGGTGAAGATGATGATCGTGCTGTCGGCCAAGCCGAGTTCGCGGAGCTTATTCCGGATCATGCCGACGCCCTGATCGATACTCTCCAATTGTGCGGCCAAATGTGGATTGCATCGCGGAGCCACAGGACCCTTTCCGGCGTTCGGCTTGACCTCGTACTTGGCCACCAGTTCGGGCTTGCCGTTCAGACGCGTATGCACGGCGTAGTGGCTCAGATAGAGGAAGAAGGGCTTGTCCTTGTGCCGCTCGATGAATTCGACGGCCTCCAGATTGCAGCGGTCTACCAGGTACTCCCGACCCGGCAGACGCTGGCGGATCTCTCGATTGAAGTGATAGGGAAAGAAGTAGCTGCCATTCGCAATGCCCCGGTTCTCCGAGACGATCACTTCATCGAAGCCGTGCTGGGCCGGCCCGACTTCCTTCGCCCCGTGATTGGCGTAGCCGGTCAGATGCCATTTGCCGACGATGCCCGTCGTGTAGCCGGCGCGCTGGAGCATCTTCGGCAGGGCCACGCAGTTCGTCGAGAGGTGTTTGGGATCGTTCGGCCGCAGATAGTCGGTGATGCCCGTGCGGACGGGGTACTGACCGGTCATGAGCGAGGCCCGGTAGGCGGAGCAGACGGGTGCCGCCGCATAGGCCTGCGTGAAGCGCAGCCCCTCGCGTGCCAGCCTGTCGAGGTGGGGCGTTTCGTTGAAGGTGTTGCCATAGCACCCCAGTTCCGCCCAGCCCAGGTCGTCGCCGAGGATGCAGATGATGTTGGGCGGACGCTTGCCGGTCTGCTCGCCCGCCACCAGAGGCAGGTGCCGCGGCAAGCACATGGCAACGGTCGCCGCTTTGAGAAATTGCCGCCGTGTTGTGCTTGGATTCATCATGTTCGACCTCCTTCCATCAGGTGCTCATGGATGGCGGACCATCAGTTGGAGAACGTGGCGCGTTCGGTCTGTGATCTTCGCCTGCTCGCTGATGCGAACAGGACAGATCCAGATGATTCTGTCGCGGTCCGCGAAGATCAGGATGCGCTCCCGCACGTCACGAGGTACCTTGGCCGTCGTCAGGAACTTGCCGACCTTCTTTTCGCCGGCCATCCCGAGCGGCTGGAATCGGTCGCCGGGCCGGCGGGTTCGCACCGTCACGGGTAGCGTCACCCGGTCAAGGTCAAAGTACTCGATGAAAGGGTCTTTGTCACGGGCCAATTTCACCGCCTCAACCTCGTTCCGTTGGAGGACCCTTGCCTCGATCTCTCCTCCGGTGGCTTGGGTCTTGCCCGGTACCGCGAGGGCCGTTGGAGCCATAGGTGGAGGGTGCGTACGATGCACCATTCCACCGCTCAATATGAGATGCTCGCGCTCGCAGCGGACAGTCAACCCACGCGGGAGTGAGAGTCTCTTTCCGCCGGGACCTTTGCGCGCGCATTCAAGGATGGCGCGGTAGTGCGGTTCCGCCAACTCGCTCCCACCGGCGGTCAGGGTTACCGCGGCTCGGCGGATCAGTTCCACCGCGACCAGTTCAGGCAGCGTAGCCAATCCCGACGCCTGCATGACAATCGCGTCTGCCGTGGGGGAGACAAGCCTGGACCATGCCTGCTCGGTTTCTCGTTCCACTCGGTCGGCCAGTCTCTTGGCCGACGCAGCCAGCTCCGACAACTCTTCGACCAAGTCGCCCCGCGCCCCTTGTTGCAGAAAGGGCAGCAGCCGGTGGCGGATGTAGTTGCGCGTGTAGGCGAGGTCCACGTTCGTCTGGTCCTCGCGCCAGCGCAGCGCGCGGCTTGCGAGATATTGAACGATCTCCCGGCGGGTCGCGCAGAGCAGGGGGCTGGCCAACCACAGGCCGTCGAAGGGTCGCCCGGGCCGAATGCCGGCCAAGCCCCGAGAACCGGTCCCGCGCAACAGCCGCTGTACGAGGGTCTCCGCGTTGTCGTTCTTCTGATGGCCCGTGCCGATCCACGTGCATTGCCGGCGGCGGGCGATCTCGGCCAGACTGGCCAGCCGCAGTTGCCGCGCCGCCGTCTCCAGCGACAGATCATGGCTTCGGGCGCGTGCTCGCACCTCGACAGATCTCGTGACCACCGGCAGCCCCAACTGGTCCGCCTGCTCCACGACGAACTGCTCATCCGCATCGCTCGCCGGACCGCGCAACCGGTGGTTGATATGGGCGCAGACGAGATCGGCCTCGATCCGGCCCTGAGTCTTGAGGGCCAGGAGGACGTGCAGCAGGGCGATGGAATCGGCCCCGCCGGAGACCGCGAGCAGGATTCGAGCGGCCCCGGCGAACAGCCCGTGCCGACGGATAAACCCGGCCACCGTCTCTTCCAGCGGGTCCATCATCTCGCCCGTCCAGCAAAAGGAAACGGGTCTGACATTCCGCCAGACCCGTCTGACAACGAAGCAGTCAAACTCGCCGATGTGCAGGCAGACCCCCGGGGCTCTCTGTTGGCCTCGGCAGCGCAAGGGCAAGGTGGCCCGCCGCACACCGTCTTACTTGGAAGTATTCAGTTCCTGGACCCGTCTTTCCGCCATAAGCCGCAGGTCGATGTAGCGTCCCTCTTTGGCGATTGCTTCCTGGTACACTTGGAGAGCCTCGGCCCGGCGGTGGAGCCTGTGATCGAGGATGTCTGCGGCCCGGAACCTGGCGGGGAACGGTGTGGCAGGATCCCACTGGTAGGCCCTCTGGTAGAACGCCAGGGCAATCGCGTAGCGCCCGAAGCCCTCATGGATGCGGCCCATCATGTACGCCGCATCGTCGATCTTGTCGCTCGTCGGGTACGTGGTGATCAACTTGCCGTACGCGCGCAGGGCCGCCCGCAGCATCTCCTCGTCCTTGGTGATGGTGAGCGGGATGATGCCCGCATCCTTGTAGAACTTCTGGGCCTCGGCGTACAACTGGTCGGCGGCGGCGATGCTCTCCGTCGCTTTGAGTGTCGACGGCATCGCTTCGGCCTCGATGATGTACTGGTACTGCGGAATCCGGTCCAGAGCCGTCAATTCCTCCCGGGCCCACGTCGTCTTGTCGTGATTGCCGGAGGCCGTGTAGTACTGAACCAGGGCTTGCAGGCTGCGTTGATAGGCCCGGCGGTCCGCGACCAGTTTCTCGACGAGGTCGATCTCGTTGTTCGACGTCGGCTTGGCCAGCGGTTGGTTCGCATCAGCCATGGACGGGTAGGACCGAGCCGGAAGTCTCTGGCTTGTCCCGGTGTCGGTCTCGCACCCTACGAGGAGTGTCAGTAGCACAGTCACAGCGGCGGTCGTAACGATCCTTGTCATTCTAAGGCCTCCTTAAAGCTCTGCCATTGCCCTGTTTGCCGGTCCGGATCACGCACAGATATCTCCGCCTCCGCCGTTTACCACCGGCATGTCAATATAGATAATTAAGCCTAAGTCGCCCCGCGCGTCAAGTGCAAACAGCGAGAAAAAGTGGCGCACAATTGCTTTATCTTTACTGGCACCCGGGGCGGATAGGGACGTTCACCCCGCCCTCGGGCGGATTTGGGCCTTGCCTGCGTGCCCGCAACGCCTATAATCGGGCCGGGCTAACTATTCACGTTGATTTGTTCAAGGAGGACTCGATGACCAGAAAATGGACCGCGGATGGGCTTCTTGAGGTGGTACGGGGCTTCCAGCCGGCGTGTGTGATTACGGCCGCCGCCGACCTCGATCTGTTCACAGCCCTGAGCCAGAAACCGGCAACGGCCGACGAACTGGCCCGGAGGATCAAGGCTGATCCTCGCGCGACCGCTGTTCTTCTCGACGCCCTGGCCGCACTGGACCTGTTGGCCAAACAGGGCGATGTATACAAGGTCCCGCCGGACATCGCCGAACTGATGACGGCGGACGCGCCGACGAATGTCCTGGGGGGCGTGCGGCATCAGGGCAACTGCCTGCGCCGCTGGGATCAGCTTACCCGCGTCGTGCAGACGGGCCAGCCGGCCCGCCGCGAGCCCAGCATCCGGGGCGAAGCCGGCGACTGCGAGTCTTTCATTGGCGCCATGAACAGTTTTTCCGGACCTATGGCTGCGCAGATCGTGGAAAGGCTCTCGCCCCTGCGGTTCCAGCGGCTGCTGGATATCGGCGGGGCGTCCGGCACTTGGACCATCGCCTTTCTCCGCGCTGTGCCGGAGGCGACCGCGGTCCTGTTTGACTTGCCCCAGGTCATCCCGCTAGCCCGTGATCGCCTCACCCAGGCGGGCTTGGCCGACCGGGTCAGCCTCGTGGAGGGCGATTTCTACACGGACGACCTGCCGGGTGGGGCCGACTTCGCCTGGCTGAGCGCCATCGCCCACCAGAACTCGCGTGCTCAGAACCGCGTCCTGTACCGCAAGATCTGCTCGGCCCTGGTGCCGGGCGGCACCCTGGCCATCCGGGATATCGTCATGGACGCCTCGAAGACACGGCCGGTGGCCGGCGCGTTTTTCGCCGTGAACATGCTCGTCGGCACCGAAAGCGGCGGCACCTTCACCTTCGACGAGTTCCGGGAAGACCTGACCGCCTCGGGCTTCACCGGCGTGCAACTGGTCTACCAGGGCGAGTGGATGGAGTCGCTCGTCCGGGCGAGAAAGGGCTGACAGCCGTACAGGGTACACGTTGGCAACTGCTCCGGCGACACGGATTCACGCGAAACGAAAACAATATCTGGTATCTCACGTAAACAGTGATATAATGGCGGTGAGAGGCATTGTGAATGGGGCGGACCCATAGCGAAGCCTGGAAACGGAAGCCGTCCGTGTAGTCTGGAATCACCTCGGGGTCAGTCTTTCGTGCTCTTCCTGTGCCGCGTTTGCGCGAAAAGAAGGGCTTGGCCGGGATTCCGCGGCGAAGCGTGCGAGTTCAGAGATTAAAGAAGGAAGTCGAGATGAACATCTGTGTGACAAACTTGTCGCAGGAGACCAGCGAAGACTCCCTGCGTTACGCCTTCAGTGCCTTCGGCCAGGTCCGAGCGGTGACGATCGTAGGGGATAAGATTACCGGCGAATTGAAAGCCTTGGTGTCCATGCCGGTGGAGCGTGAGGCACGGACGGCCATCAGCAAGATGAATGGCCAGGACCTGCACGGCCGAATTGTGCAAGCCGTGGGCCAGGCGCGGACCAATATTCTTCCTCTCCGGGAGAAACGACGAGTTTCCCGGCCCGGCCGTGGTGGACCCCGGCGGGATGGTCATAATCGCGCCCATCGCGGAAGACGCAGGAGGTCATGAAGCACCACAAGGGGGCAGGCTTGGCGGCCAATACCAACGGATGTCTAACCGCGGAGGCCGCGGAGGGCCACAGAGGAAATCATCAATCATCAACATGTCGTTGCGAGCGAAGCGCGCCAATCGTAAATCATCAATTCAGAGTCCCCATCCTGTTCCTCTTTGTGCCGCCTGCGGCGGAAAGGGCAAGGGCCGGCAGCCCCGTTCTCCACCGGCCCATGGTCTTGTAGGGGCAGGTCCCCGTGCCTGCCCTTCCGAAGCCGCCGTGCCTGCCCTCGGAGGGCGACCACAGGGGGTCGCCCCTACTGTACCGCGGCGCTCTGGATGCAGAAGAACCGCACCTCGCTCAGACCAGCGGAGGGTGTGCTGCCCCAGCCTTTCTCGATGGTCAGCTTGACGTACTTGGCCGAGACCCCGCCGAAGCTGATGATCGTGTTCGCTGTATAACCGGGCTTGCCGGTCGCTTTGGCGAATTCCGGCACGTTAGCCACGGCTGCCCACGTTGTGCCGTCGGTGGAGTACTCGATCTTGACGGTCTGGGCGCCAAAACCGATGAAGGACTCTACTGGTTGATTGGAGTTCCACACCCACAACTCATGCAGGGTATAGATCTTGTCGAACTGGTACTGAATCCAGTGCGGCGCCGTGGTACTGAGCCACATGTCGGTTCCATTCGTCGAATGCCCATCGTTCTTATCGAGTCCGGAGCCATCGACCGTCTTCTCCGGCCCCATGACCACCTGGGACGGGGAAGCTGTCGCCGTGATGTTCTTGATTGGATAGGTTAGGCCGGCGGTCGTGAAGTTTAGGACCGGCCCATTGATGATGGTAGGAGTAGGACCGGCGATGACGAAGTCCACGCGCCAATAGTAGGCTTGGCTGAGTTTCAGCGGCGTAGCGGGGTTGTAGGTCGTTACTGTCTGTCCCTGGCTGACCAAGATGCCCTGGGGATTCGCGCGACTGGCCGTGTTGACCGCCTCCTGCGAGGCTCCGAGGTAGACATCACAGGTACTGGCAAACGAGGGCGATATCCAACTCAGAGTCACATCACACGGCACATCCGAGTCCTTGGGTTTGGGAGCCACCAGCGATTGCATGAGAACCCCCAGGTCCTTCTCGTCCACCACACCATCGCCCCAGGCAAACGGACCGATGTCACACAAGGACGTGCTCTTGCCCCAGTTGTCCGCGAGAAGGACCAAGTCTTTCGCATCGACCTTGCCGTCGCCGTTGAAGTCCACGATGGGGAGGATGGGTGCCTGCCAGTTGGTGCCGATGTCACCGGAGATTGTCGCGAAGTACAGGGTGGAGCCATCGGGAGAGATGCGTGCAGAAGCCTCCGTGCCCGGCCCATTGATGGCAGGTCCAAGATTCACCGGCGGCCCCCATGCATTGGAGGGGCTGGCCCGCCATGTCATCCAGAGATCACCGCCGCCGTAGCCGCCCGGCCGGGGAGTACCATAGTCCTGCACGAGGAGCAACCGCCCATCCGGAGAAAGACAGAGGCCCGTGTCATTGAAGGCACTGTTCACAACCGGGCCGAGATTCACCGCATCGCCCCAGGGACCGGTTACTGTCGCCCGTCTGCTGACGTAGACATCGAAACCGCCATAGCCGCCGGGGCGGTTCGACTGGAAGTAAAGCTCTAACTCATCGGACGATATGGACGGGCAACTCTCGAAGCTGGAGCTGTTGACCTTTGGGCCCAGATTCACCGGTGGTCCCCAAGGGTCTTTCTTGGTCGCGCGGGTGATCATGTAGAGATCCACGCTCCCCTGCCCCCCGGAGCGGTTGGAACAGAAATAGAGCGTGAGCCCGTCCACGGAAATGGTTGGGGCGCCCTCCCATGCTGGAGCTGGAGCATTGACAACAGGTCCGAGATTCTCCACGGGCCCCCACTCCGCGTCTATCGAGTCACGTCGGATCAGCCACAGGTCGGCGACGCCGTGGCAGCCGGGGCGGTCCGAATCGAAGTACATCTCCAGTCCATCGTAGGACAAGATCAGGGCTTCGTCATGCTTGTAGTTGATGGCCGGGATGACCGTCTTCACATCCACCGGCTTACCGAAGGTGACATCGGCATAGACTGAAGATCCATCCGAACTTGAGAGCACACCAAGTCCACACAACGATACTACGACCATTGGAATCTCAAGCAGTTTCATCTCACACCTTCCCTTCTGCCCGAAGGCAACGGACATGGTTGGAATCGCATTGATAGGTCTTTCTGCAGAAAAGACGAGCTCACAATCGAAGGGCATGTCGATGACGCGCCGCAGGCCACGTGGTGTGCCGAATCGCGAACCCGAGGGCGACCGGCTAGTCATAACGGCGGACCACCTTCTCATGTCGGCATCGGCCTTGGTCCGTTCATGCCGGTAGTCATAGTACCGGCCACGATCGGAATAGGCGTAGGCATCCTGCGGGTCGGCCTCAATCCTGCGCGTGTAAAGGCGCAGCATTTGGTACCAGTGATCGTCCAGCGTTTGCCCTGGACCCAGGGCTTGCATCGTCGAGAGAGCAGGGTCGAGCTTGGCAGCCCACAACTCAAAGTACGGCGGACGCAGGCCGAAGATGAGCTTCGTGCCATCCGGGGCCCAGGAAGCCGCCATGATCTGACTGCTCAGAACTTTGACGGGTTCGGTGTGGTCGAGACGGTAGATCCACAAGCCGGTCCTATCCCCGACGCTGCTGCCGGCGCCCAGGCACAATTCCTTGCCCGTGGGGAGCCAGGCGGGTCCACCCCAGGTGCCGAAAGGCACACGCCACTCGGCCACCAGGGCTTGCGAAGCTAAGTCCTTGACCTTGAGCAACGTACCCTCCACATATGCCACGCGATGATTGTCCGGTGAAACCGAGGGGAAAGCACTCGGACACGCCGTGATCCGCTTGGGCTCGGTGTGGGGGCCCACGAGGGCAACAGAGTAGAGCGCTGGGTCGAGGCGCGAATGATAATAGATCAGCGTGGAGTCCTTGCCCCAGGACGGCCAGCCGCCGCGGGCCAGACGCCGCGGCTCCGTGCCATCGGATCTCATGAGCCAGACCTCTTCGTCTTCCCGCATGCGATCCTGATCCTTACGCTCGGTAGAAGTCAACTCCTCCAGCCGCAGGGCCTGGCAATCGCGAACAAAGGCGATATATCGCCCATCGGGCGACCAGCGCGGGTCCTTGCCGGGGACAATAAGCAGATCGGTTTCCTTGGTGGCGGGATCATAAAGGGCGATGCCACTATAGCCGTGCACGCCCAGGCTGAAGGCCAGCTTCCTGCCGTCGGGCGACCATTGAGCGCTGAAGCCATTCGTGACGACACGGCGGGCTTTGGCCGACAGGTCGCGATAAGTCTCCTCCGCCTCCACCAGCGGCAAAAAAGCCGCTCCGGGCGGCTCGCGATCGGGAGAATGCCAGGATCGTCCCGCTTCCAGAGTGTCGAAGACGTATTTCGTCGCCCAGAACCAGAATTCGTTGCGGGCTGTGGGTGAGGAGCGGCTGATTTCCCCGAAGGCACCAGCAGCCTTGTTGTAGTCGCCCAGAGCCGTCAGGGCGCAGAAGAGGTGATATTCAAAGACAACCTGTTCGGGCCAGAGCTTTAGATAGGCCTCGGCGTCTGCCACGACGCGCTGATAGTCGCCCAGGCGCAGAACGGTCTCCGAACGCTGGGTGGCCAGATCGAGGTATTGGGGGTCCTCCTTCTTCATCAAGGCCATCGCGTTGTCATATTCTGGAATCGCGTCCTCATGCTTGCCCAATTCCCGCAGCGCCATCGCACGCAGGGAATGGCCTAGCGGATCACGCCGGCGTAGGTACGTCATGCCCAGGGCATCGTCCCGCAGCCGGTCATATTTCCGGGAGGCATAGTAGGTGAAGGCCCGCAACCGGAGAGACTCGTAATGGTCCGGGTCAAGCTGCAACGCTCGGTCGAGTGCGGCGAGTTGGTCTTTGATCGTGACCGCCGTCATCGCCCGTTGGAAATAGGCCTCGGCGCTCTCCGGAAGCAGGGTCGCGGCATGGTGGCGGTGCTCCTCAATCTCCTTGAGGTTCTCGCTATCGAGCGATTCGCTCTCCCAGAGGATACGGGCCAGGAGCGCATGGGCCGCCCCGGCAATTTCAGGCCGTTCCTGGAGCAGGCTGCCCAGGATCGCTGTAGCCTCTGGGAACCGGCGGTTGTCCACGAGAATGCCGGCGCGCAGAAGCCGGGCTTGGCCGCCTACGTGCGGACTGTCGAGGATCGGCTGGATCGTTTCCAGGGCGGCGTCGCGTTCGCCACTGGCATACTGGCCCTGGGCTTGCGAGAGAATGCCCCGATGGCGGAAGCCTTCCGCCTCCACCAGTTGCCGCCGGTCCTGGTTCCAGATGGAGAGAATGACGGCCACAACGATCAGCAGGGCTCCCAATGTTAACAGGGCAAACACCCGCGCGCGGTGGCGGCGAAGGAACTTGCGCAGGCGATACGCGGTACTGCGTCCTCGTGCCAGGACCGGCTCGTGCTCCAGGTGCCGGCGAATGTCCTCGGCCAGGCCGGCGGCGGTTTCGTAACGGCGGGCACGGTCCTTCTCCAGGGATTTCATCACGATCCAGTCCAGATCGCCGCGGACCTGCTGGTAAGGGGTCCCCCGCAAACCATCTTTCTTCGTAGGTCGTGCGTCCTCGCACGACGTCGTACCATGGGCGTCCCGCCCATGAATCATCGGCAGGATGCCGATGCCACGAAGTCTCACGGGCAGGCTGCCCGTGCCACGGCGCGCGGGGACGCTCGCCCTACGAAGAGCGGTCCGAATCCTTGTCGAGGGTTTCACCGGCTCCTGTTCTCGGATCACCCGTTGCATCTCGATGTAGCCGGCCCTACGAAGCTCTTCTTCGCTGAAAGGCGTGGTCCCAGTCAGCAGTTCATAGAGAAGCACCCCCAGGGAATAGATGTCCGAACGGGTGTCGATGTCCAGATCGCTTAACTCTGCTTGCTCCGGGCTCATGTAGGCGGGGGTGCCGATGATGTGGGCGTAACGGGTGAAGAGCGTCTTTTCCGTTAATTTCTGGTCCGTGGCCTTGGCAATCCCGAAATCGATCACCTTCGGTACAGGCTTGCCATCATGATGCGTGACCATGACATTGGAGGGTTTGATATCCCGGTGGATGATGCCTTTCTGATGGGCATGCTGCACAGCGTGGCAGACCTGGAGGAACAGGGCCAGTCTGTCTTTCGTGCTCAGGCTGTTCTTGTCGCAGTATTCCGTGATCGAGACGCCTTGGACCAGTTCCATGACGAAATAGGGCCTGCCGGTCTCGGTGGCTCCGGCGTCGAGGACCTTGGCGATACTGGGATGGTCCATCAGAGCCAGGGCCTGCCGTTCCGCTTCAAACCGTGCGATGACTTGGCGGGTGTCCATGCCCAGCTTGATGATCTTGAGGGCCACCTTACGGCGGATGGGCTCGACCTGCTCCGCCAGGTAGACCACTGCCATACCGCCCTCGCCGATCTTCTCCAGGAGCTTGTAGCGCCCGATGATTGTGCCGGGACCTTCCGTCAACAACGTTTCCGGCTGAGGAATATCAAGACTAACGATAGGGGTATCGGGGACATCGTGGGCCTGCTCATAGGCTCGGAGCAACTCCTCGACCCTCTGCCGCAGAGCGGCGTCGCCCCGGCAGGCCATGTTCAGGTACTCGTTCCGCTCGGCCGGCGCGGGCTTCTCCAGCGTGTCCGCGAATATGGTCTTGATGTCGTTCGGCAACTCACTCATAGCCCATTCCTATCTCATGGCTCGTAATACAGTGCGAAATGTCAGGCCAGGACCTGACACCAAGGTCGTGAAAATTTCCAAAAGAATGACTGGCAACCAGAGGCACAGAGAGCCCAGAGGCCGGAGTGCCAGATCTAGCGTATGGAAGATGTCATTGCGAGGAGTGCCGCGAGCCTGCCCTCGTGCCGGCGGGGGAAGCAATCTCAGGCCGTGGGAGGAGAGATTGCTTCGCTTCGCTCGCAATGACATGTTTCAAGTACCAAGCCTCTCATTTCCTGCTCCGTGCCCTCTGTGTCTCTGTGGCGAGAAATCCGTAGATTCTCTCAGCGGTTGTCCGTCAGTTCCTCGTGCAGGCGCGCCTTGGCATAGGCCCAGTGTCGATAGGCGGTCCGCGCGGAGATCTGCAGGAGTTCGGCCGCCTGCTCGAGAGTCAAGCCCACGAAGTACCGCAGTTTCACCAGTTGGGCCACCTCCCGGTCTTCCCGCTCCAGGGCGTCCAAAGCGTCGCTCAGGGCCACGATTTGCTCTGCGGGTAGCGCCACCTCGATGTCGCCTGCTTCCAAAGGGATCCTGTGGCGATCCCCGCCGTGTTTCTCACTCCTTCTGCGCCGGGCCCTTTCGACCAGGATGCGTCGCATGGCTTCGGCCGCGGCGGCAAAGAAATGGCCGCGGCTATTCCACGGGTGCGGCTCATCGCCCACGAGTCGCAGATACGCTTCGTGCACCAGGGCCGTGGCCTGAAGAGTTTGGCCGGGGGGCTCGTGCGAAAGCTTCTGAGCGGCAAGAAGGCGGAGTTCCTCATAGACCAGGGGCAATAGTTCGTCCGTAGCCCCCGCGTCCCCCCGTTCGATGGCATTCAAGATGCGTGTGACATCACTCATGCCGATTCAGACTCCCCACCGTTTCGGATCTTGGACGGGCTTATTCTCCCAGAAAAGGTGCGGCTCTTCAAGCATCTTCGCACGGCGGGGCCCCCGAACCGCTCATTCTTGCGCAATCGTGAATTCGCCGTAGGGGGCGACGATCTCGAAGCCGAGTTTGCTGTAGCAGGCCATCGCGGCGTGGTTGCCGGCCTGGACGTTCAGGCCGATGTGCCGGACCTTTTCGAGAAGGGATTGACACAGGCGGGCTGTGATGCACGTGCCATAGCCCCTGTTTCTGTGGGCCGGGTGCGTGACGACGTTGCCGATGGCCGCGACGCCGTACCGTTCGGAATAGACGTGGATGCCCGCCGCACTGACCAGCGGGCCGCCCACCCGCAGGCCGAAACACTGGCCGGTTGCCAGCATCCGCGGGTCGAACCAGTTGCCCGGATAGCTCTCGTTGTAGAGCCGGATCAAGCCATCCTGATCCTGCGGTTCCAGCCGGACTACTGCTGAGCAGTCGACATCAGCGAGGCATGAGGCGTTTCGCAGGGCCATCTTGTAGTGCGGGCCATGCGAGTCGAGGCGATGCGTTGGGCGGAAGACATCTTCCACGCCGGGACTGAGGTGCGCGTAGAACCGTGGTGGCAGCAGGGGGATGACCTCGCGCATCCTCTCACGCAGGGTCGCCGGCTGTTCAGTGATCCCTACGACTGTCGGCACCTTTGTCCCACTATAGAGGAGCACGATGTCCTGCAATTCGTCCTCGGTCTCCCAGCCGTACCACGTTGTCTGCGTCCAGAAGAAATCGTCCAGATCGCCCAGACTGTAGATGTGCAACTCCGCGTTCTTCCGCAGAAACGCCTCAATCCGGTCCTTGTCCTTCAATTGTTTGATGCTCACCATGAACGATCCTTCGTACGGCAATCTACTCTCGCGCAGAGACGCAGGGTACGAAACAGGTTCAGTCTCACTCTTCTCTGCGCCTCCGCGTCTCTGCGCGAGTCGGTCTTTAGTTGCAGCCGGAGGCCGGGCTGGGTCATTGGATCTTCTTCACTCGGTATCGAATGATCGTCAGGTACTTCCGGGGATTGCCCTTGCCGAACATGCCGGGACCCTTGAGGTACTCCTCCTCGTGGTCGCCGATGATCTCGTAGCGGCAGTCCTTGATGAACTGCGTCAGCCGGGCGATCGTCGGTTCTTCCTTGTCGTACGGCCCGATGTGCAGAACCTCCGCCACGGTCCCATATTCCCACGTCGTCAGTTCGACACGCAGCCCTGGTGTCCCTTCGGTCTGGCTTGGCAGCGAATCGATGTTGTCCGGCACAGGTATGGCATAGCGTCCGACCCACTCGCCTTTGGGCGTCTCCAGCGGCAGGGGCCCGCGGGCGCGCGGGGCCGGCTGCTTCGGCCCCTTGGGCACGCCTTTGAGCTGGAAGTAGGTCTTGAAGAGCAGGCTAAAGGCCTGACCGCCCACGACTCCCGGCTCGCCCTTGGCTTCTACCTGGAGGACCTTCAGGTCCGGCAGGATGCGCACCTGCGGGTCCTTGAGATACTCGAACTGCCTCGCACTGGGTCCGCCCAGCCCCAACAGGAAGACCGCCACCGGGACCAGAACCACCACAACCGGCACTACTACCAGTGCCACTTTTGTCTTCTTCGACATACTCCCCTCAATCTTCCCTTCCGGGGACGGACGGATCGTGTCCACCCGCGGTCCCGGGACATTGTCATTCGTCTGCCAACTGGGCCTCCAACAGATCGACCTGCTCCAGCAGGTTGTCGCCGTAGCCCCAGCCGATCTTGTCGGCGTCGTCGCGCAGACTTACACCAGCGCGCCCTCGAAAGCCGCCACGCGCGGCGGTTTCCTGCCTTGGCCGGCGACGATCACGTGGCCTTCGCCTTTGAGCTTCTGGGCGTGAGCCTCGACCCCGCCGGGAAACTTCGGATTCAGGCTACCGTCGTCCTTGACCACGCGCCAGTAGGGCGTAACCTGCTCTTTCCCGCCTTGACGATCCTCCTCGGCCGCCTCGGAGATGATACGGAGGAAGATCCCCGTAGTCATGGGACAGGTGGAGTCGGCTCGAAACGGCTCGGCGAGCCGCCGGCGGATCTGGCCGACGGTGACCAGCCGACCCTTCGGGATGGCCCGCACCAACTCATCCACCATCATTGGCGTCGGCACGAGGATATGACGTCCGCCCATGGTCTTGATCCACTGATCGGGCACGTCCACCACTTTCGGCAGTCCCGCCACCGGCTTTTCCAGCTTTTCATGCCAGCTTTTGCGTGCTCTTGCCATTTTCGGGCCTTTCATCACAGCGCGGTGTTCCGCCGGAGCGACACCCTACTCCAAGAAAGGCTCGGAGTCAACAACAGCCGGCCATCCGCGGATGCCAGGCAAGGCCGGGTTGCCCGGCAGACCCGCCCCGTGTTGTCATGCTGAGCGAAGCGAAGCATCTGACCAAGGAATGGGCCCGACGCCCGCAACCGCGCCGGGCCCAAAGATCCTTCGCTGCGCTCAGGATGACAAGAATCGAGGGCAGGAAAGAAAATTTTGAAATCTCTCTTGACGCGGGATTTCCCTCAGCTATACTTGTAATAGTTCTAATAGTACAAGTGATCGGGTGACGCATGCAGTTTCGCATTGACAATGCCTCGGAGCGGGCCGTGTACCTGCAGATCATCGACCAGGTGAAGCGCGATGTCGCGCTGGGTCGGCTGGCGCGGGAGGAGCGGCTGCCGACCGTGCGTCAGCTCTCCCAGCAGCTCACGATCAACCCCAACACGATCGCCAAGGCGTACCGCCAGCTCGAGCAGGAGGGGATTATCGTCACCCGCTCCGGGGCGGGGGCTTTCATCGCGAATCTCGATAGCGGGCTGAGCAAGGCGGTCCGGCGCAGGCTCATCTGTGAGGAACTGGAGCGGATTGTCGTCGAGGCGTTCCACATGCAGATCGACAAGGAGACGATGGCGGAGTGGTTTAACACGATCCTCGATAAATTCAACCTGACGTCGGGGAGGGAATGAGGGTGCGCGGATACAGCGGGGGCGACGATGAATAGCAGCGCGAACGAGACGGGCCCGGTCATCGAGTGCCGGGAGGTCACCAAAATCTACCGGAGCACGAAAGCCGGCCGGCCGTCGTCCGTGTGTGCCTTGGACAAAGTCTCGCTGCGGGTGGGCAGCGGGACGATCATCGGCCTGATCGGCCCGAACGGGGCGGGCAAGACCACGTTCCTGAGCCTGATCGCGGGACTGATCTTCCCGACGCAGGGCTTCATCCGTGTTTGCGGGCACCCAGCGCGGTCGCTGGAGGCCCGGCGCAGTCTGGGCTATATTCCCGAGTCGCCGGCCTTTCTGTGCCGCTACAGTGCCCGCGCCGTCCTGGAGTATCACGCCGCACTGCACGGCCTGTCCCGGCGTGCGATTTCGACCGAGTGCGACAAACTACTGAGTCAACTGCGGCTGGAAGAATATGCCGACCGTGCCGTGGGGGGCTTCTCCTTGGGCATGAGGCAACGGCTGGCCCTGGCCGTGGCGCTGCTCGACCATCCGCGCTTGCTGCTTCTGGATGAGCCCAGCAACGGGCTGGACCCGATCGGCGTCATCGAGTTGCGGCGGGCCCTCCTGGATGTGCAGCAAGCGGGTGCCACGATCATCATCAGCTCGCATCGCTTGGGCGAGTTGGAAAAGCTGACCTCGGATTACGTTTTTCTGCACCGGGGCCGAATCGTCGAATTCGGCGGCGAGGTTCCGGCCGGTCAGATGGGCCGTCTGCACATCGAGTTTCTCCCCGGTAGTCCGCTCCTTGCGGCCGAGACGCTCGCGCCGCACCGGCCGTTGGAGAGATCGGAGGCCGGATGGGTGGTTGGCGTGGCCGGGGTCCAGGATATTCCCCAGGTCGTCAGCTCCCTGGTCAAGGCCGGCGCGCAGATCACGAGCGTCGCTTTGGAAGCGCCGGATATCGAGCAGACCTTCGTGCGTCTGTACGAGGAGAGGACGCGGTAAATGAAAGCGTACGCACTCATCACGGAGACGTTCCGGCGCAAGGCGAGCATTCGCATTGTGCATGCGAGTTGGTTCGGAATCTATGGGACGATCTTCCTGGTCCCCTTTACGCCGGAGACCTGGCATTGGGGACCTTTCCTCTTCGGTTGGAGCGGCTGTTTGCTGCCTCTGTTACTGAGCGAGGGGATCTTGGGCGACGATATTGCGTCCGGGCGAATCCGCCTGCTGGTGACGGAGCCGATCCGACCCCGGGAACTGTACCTGTGGCGCTTCCTGGGCTTGTCGCTGCAGGCGGCGGTCCACATCGGGCTGGCCGGCGCGATGATTCTTCTGCTCCAGCGGCTGACGGGCCGCGGCAGCGTCGATCGGTTCGTGGTCTGGATGCTGGCCTCCTGGCTGCTCTTCAACGTGTGGGCCGCCTTGTCCACGTCCCTGTCCGTCGTCCTGCGACGGGCCCACAACGCGATGATCCTGTTCGTCGTCACTGTGGGAGTGTTTTTGTCGCTCAGTCTGCTGACGTCGTTCTTTCCCAAGAGTACGGGCGTACATGTACTTCATGGGATGGTGCGGTATGCGTGCCCGCCGGTGGAGTTGCTGGTGCGGATGGGCCGGGGTAAATGCAGCCTGTCCGCAGGTGTCGCGAGCGTCGCTCACAGTCTGATGGTGACTGCTCTCTATGGGGCGGCAGGGATTGTCCTGCTGGGCCGGCGGGAATTCAAGTGCGTTGCCGATTGACGGAGCCGCTTATGAATGACTATCCGATTGTCGTTGAGAACCTGGTCAAGTACTACGAGGGCCGATGCATTTTGGACGGCATCCGCCTGCGGGTGCCGCGCGGGTGTATCTACGGGCTGCTCGGCCGCAATGGCTCCGGCAAGACCACGATCATCCGCATCCTGCTGGGCCTGGAGCCGCCCACCCGCGGCCAAACGATCGTGCTGGGACAGGACTCGATGCGGCTCTCCGCCCAGACGCACGGCCGGGTCGGGTATGTCGCGGAGGGACATCACCTGATCCAGAGCTACAAGGTCCGGCGGCTCATCGGCCTGTGCCAGGGGCTGGCCTTGCACTGGAACGAGGAGTTCTTCGGCCGCCTGATGGAGACCTTCCGCCTGCCGCTGGACCGTAAGGTCAAGGAGTTGTCCACCGGCATGCGGGCGCAGCTCAACCTGGCCCTGGCGATGGCTATCGACCCCGAGTTGCTCATCCTCGACGATCCCACGCTCGGCCTCGATACCATCGCCCGCCGGCAGTTCCTGGAGTTGGCCATCGACGTGATCCAGCGGCAGGGCCGGACGATCCTCTTCAGCTCGCACATCCTGGGCGATGTCGAGCGGATCGCCGACCGGATCGGCGTCCTGGTCGCCGGCAAGCTCGTCGTGGACTGCACGCTCGAAGAGCTCAAGAGCTGCATCAAGAAGCTCCGCATTATCTTCCCCGAGCAGGCCCCCGAGGACCTGTATCTCACGGAGATCGTCAACCAGCAGAAGCAGGGGCGCGAGATGGTCCTGACGGTCGCCAATTGGAGCCGGCAAAAGCAGGCGATCCTGGAGACGTTCCATCCCGAGAGTTGCACGGAGGTGCCGATGACGCTGGAGGACATTTTTGTGGAGTGCACCCGCCCGGCGTCGGCGGTCGTGCCGCAGGAAATGGTGGGGTGAGCGTCCCCGCTCGCCTACAACGAAGTCGTGCGGGGACGCACGACCTACGAAGAGAGGTGTAACATGCTGACCCTCATCGCCCGCGAGATTCGCGACAACATCGTGTCCGTGGCCCTGCCGTGCCTGGTCAGTGCCCTCGGCATTACTGTGGCCGTCATCTTTGCTTTTTCCCGGGGCAATGGAGGCACCTTCCCGGTCACCATTATGTTCACGCCTATCCTGTTGCTGGCCTTCTGCAGCCTGGGGGCATCGCAGGCCTACGGGGATCGGGCCAATCGGATTTCTTCTTTGCTCGCCACGTTGGGCATCACGCGGAATCGGATCTTCGCCGCCCGGGTGCTCGCCGGCCTGCTGATCGTCCTGATCTGCCTGGTTCCACTGGCGGTCACGACCATCTTCCTGCTGTGGAGGTTCGCACCGCCCCTGGAATTCTACGGGCGGATGGTGGCGGAGATTTCCCTGACCGTCCTTCTGGCGGCGGTCGCCTGCTACTTCGCCGGTCTGCTGGTGGGGTGGACGACGAGCAAGGCCTGGCTGCTGGCGGGCTGTGTGCTGCTGCTGTTGTCTCTCGCGTCCCTTGTGGTGATCAAAGGGTTCGGTCCCGCGGCCATGGCGCTCCTGGCGCTCTTCCTTGGGGCGACCCTCTGGTACACCTGGCACACGTTCACGTCGGCTTCGCTGTAGGGTATGGGCTATGAATAGTCACAAGCGCGCTACTGTCAACGTTCTGGCCACAGGCGTGGTCGTAGTCCTTCTGATGTCCTTGGGTCTGTTCTGGGCCCGCTGGCTTTGCAGCGCCATGCGGTTCAATCTGCTGCCGCCATGCGCGCGGGAAGTGGCCATCTATCCCGGCCACCAATTCGGATTCGACGGGGGAGTGGACCCGAACTTGGTTGCGGCGCCACGAGTGCGGGCGCGGATGTCGACGCACGAGCAGCTTCTGGCGGGTCTCGGCCTGGGTGCGTCGCACTATCTGGAGATGCAGCTGCCGGGAACACAGATCGGTCCGCAACGGGACGCGTACGTCTACCGCTGGGAATCCGGCGCGGGCGGTCAACGGATCTACTTCGATCCCGCGCTCGGCCTAATCGTTCGCACGGGAATCGAGCGCGTGCCGGAAGGCCGTGAGGTGCACGCCGCCCGGCATGTCGTCTACTATGCCGGCCCCGAAGGGGTTTCCCCCGTCCCTGAAGAGAAGCTGGGCCGGTTTATCGCACCGGTGGCCGACTCCTTGGTGGTTGTGCCGCAGACCGTCTACGACCCGGCTCTCCGGCGGTTCTTTGCCATTGATTGGAGAGAGAACAAGCTTGTCGTCAAGAAGGGACCGGAACTGCCGCAGGATGTTCTCCGTCACCCGGTCCAGATTGGTGTCATCCAGAAGGGCTCTACCTATATCGATATTCCGGCCCCCGATAAGGTCGTAGACGGAACCCGGTCCCCCAAGTCCGTGTTCTGGTCGTACAACACCCGGGCCGATCGGGTTCTGGTTCTCGACGCCTCTGGTCGCCTGGACTGGTTGGACCCACAGACGCTGGAGATACGCGGCCCGGCGGGTTACCTGCCGATGCCCGCGACGCTCTTCGGGAGCGGCCGGTCCCGTGCACGACCCGAGGATGTGGCGGGCTACGAAGCGTGTGCCATCAGCAGTTACTACGGCAAAGGTATGGCGGTGGCCACGCTCTCGCGCGAAGGGCTCGCCCTGGAATTGGATTACTTCGACACCATCGGCGTGCAGGTTGTGGGCGGTGGAACCGCCGTCCCGGGGTATGGCGAGCCGGCGCCCGGTAAGACGGGCACCGCACGGATCCCGTCCGCGAAGGCGGCGTACTTCTATCTGCCCGGGGCCCAGGTCCTGACCCTCGCCCAGTTTACGCTCGAGAACCTGCACCCGCCGGTTTTCTTGTTGGCGTCCTATCTGGCCGGGCCGCATCTGGATGCTACCGCCGGCTATCGTTCGCTCTTTCTGTTGCCGGACTCCTTCGTCGCCATGAGCGCCAGAGACGCACGCGCGGGCCTCGTGGGGCGGGTCGCGCGTGCCGTCTTTCTGGCGCTTCCGGCGTTTCTGCTGTTGCTGGTGCTGGCGTGGCGCGTGACCCGCGACGGTATGCGGCTGGGGTTGCCGAAGAACACGCGGGCGGCCTGGGCCATCGGGACGGTGCTCTTTGGCTTGCCGGCGTATATCACCTACCGCCTTACCCGGCCAAAGGTCACTCTGGTCACCTGCGCCAACTGCGGCGCCGGCCGCCGGCCGGACCGGGAGAAATGCCAGCGGTGCGGCAGCCCGTGGGTAGTGCCCGAGTTGGTGCCGCCCGCCTGGCGGGTGCTGGGCGAGCAGGAACCGGCGGAGGAAAGTTCGTCCGCACCCGTCCGGCAGGCAGACTCCTCGGCTCACTAGCTCAGGAAAACCATGCTGGGTGGCACGCCCAAGCACAGCGACGCTCCTGAGTCTGCCGAAGGATTGAGCGTGTCTTCCTATGGTCCAGGATGAGTCGGACGAGCACGGTCAAAGGGCTCCCACACGCGAGATGTTGCGTGTGGGGACCCATACGAGTTTGGCCGTGCCACCCGGATATGCTATCGCGCTGCTGGATCGACAATTTCCCGTTACCTCTGCCGGGCCTGCGGCCTTATAGAGGCGAGGACGGTTCCGATGAGCGATGAGAGCGGATACATGCAGTTTCTCGCCGAGGCCCGGGCGGGCGGCCAAGCCGGGATGGGCCGGCTGGCCGTGCTGGTCTGGGAGCGTCTGTTCCCCTTCGTCTTGCGGGCGATCCGTAACCGCGATGCGGCGGAAGACATCCTCCAGGAGACGCTCCTGACGATGCTCCGCCGGCTCGATTCCCTGCGGGATGGCCGGCGGTTCTGGCCCTGGATTTACCGCATTGCCTGGAGCAAAGTCCAAGACCGGCGGCGGGACCGCCACCGCCGCGGCCTCCAGGTGACGGCTCTGCGCCGCCGCGCCCAGGCCGGAGATCTCCTGTCCGGTCCCAATGACCCGCTGGAGGCCCAAGTCCGCGCGGAGACCCTGCAACAGATTGCCGTCGCCGTGGCCCGGCTGAATTGCCGGCAGCGCGACATCTTGCAGCTTCGCTGCTGCGAGGATCTGCCCTACGCGGAAATTGCGGCCCGGACGTGCACCAGCCCCGAAAAGGTCCGCATCCGTTTCCATCGCGCGAAGGAGTCCGTGAAGGCCCAGCTTGTCGGTTGCCCATGACTTCTACTTCTTCACGACCCCGCCGAGGCCGCCGGAGATCAGGGCGGCGATGTTGGTCAGGACCCGCGGCAGGGCCAGGCCGCCGCGGCAGGCCAGGTACTTGGGCCGCCATTCGGGGTCGAATTTATCCTTATATTGCCGCAGGCCCTGGAAGTTGTAGAAGTGCTCGCCGTGGCGGAAGAGCAGGGCGCCGGCCTTGGACCACAGGGGCGCCAGGGCGCGGTTCTCCAGGCCCGACAGCGGGGCCATACCGAGGTTGAACCATTGATACCCTTGCTGCCGGCCCCAGAACATCAGCTCGACGAACAGGTAATCCATGATCCCTTCGGGACCACCGGGGCGGTAGCGCATCAGATCGAGGGAAAGCTCCTCTTGGCCGGCGCCGAGCCAGAGATTGGCGAAGGCGGTGACGCCGGCGGGGCTGTCCACGACCGCGACGGGATTCCGGAGGATGTACGCAGGATCGAAGAAGCCCAGGGAGAATCCCTTCTCCCGCGTATTCTTCTCGCGCAGCCAGGCATCCGAGATCCGCTTCAGATCATCCAGCAGAGTGTATACCACTGGGATGAAAATCAGGGTAAAGAGCGTCGCTATGGACAGCCCGCCGACCACGGCCATGGCCAGGCCGTTGTAAATCTCCGCTCCGGCCCCCTTTTTCAAAGCCAGCGGCAGCATGCCCAGT
>JAMCWO010000050.1:24491-25160 GCA_023481165.1 Planctomycetota bacterium
GATCCCAGCGGCACCCGCGCCTCTTCCCCGAGCTTCAGGAACATCAGACCCAGATTGGTGTACAGGTCGAGGTTCTGGGCGTCGATTTGATAAAATGCGGGATGCCCGTGGTAACGGTCGCATAATTCGACGAATTTCCAGATCAGGTCCTCCCAGGCCTCGCGCGGTCCAACTGGATCGCCCAGCGCGACCCAACTGCGATTTTCGATGCCGTACATGAGAAACGCCTGGGAATCGTCGCTCAGGACGAAGTGCTTGTCGCCCAGCAGAGCGAGGTTCGCATAGGTTCTGGGCGAGGCTTTGACGATCGCGCGGACTTGCGCCAGGGTGTCGATGTGCAGGGACTCCGGCTGAGGCCGGGCCGGCACGAGGAGACGCGCCACGGCGTACAGCAGGATCAGCGCCACCGCGCCCGCTGTGCCCCGGAGGAACCGCGGCGCATCGCCCCGGAACGTGAACCGCCACCACAGGTCGTGCGAGTAGTCCACGTGCTTGTAAGCGAACAGGCCCAGCCAGACCGCGGACAACAGGACGATGGCGATAAGCATCACCCACCCGGGGCTGAAACGCTGAGCGGTCAGAGAGGCTTTGCGGTAGAACTCGCGGCGGCAGGGCAGCAGGGCGGCCAGCATGATGGCCAGGATGAGCGCCTCTTCGTAGTCCAGCCCC
>JAMCWO010000371.1 GCA_023481165.1 Planctomycetota bacterium
GCAAGTGCCGATGTGGATGAGGACGTTGACGACGTGATAGCCGGTCGGGTCGGCTCCGAAGAGCTTGAACTCTCCTACCTGGGCCAGATGGCGCTGCCGTGGAAATTAGATCCGCCGTGGAGTTACCTCTGGCTGCTGCTTGAGGCAGCCGCATTTGGCTATGCGCTCTGGCGCCGCGAGGTTCGCGCCCTCGTGTTTGCGGCGATTGCCGTCTTGATCGTCCTGCCGGTCGTGCCGTTTCGTGGATTGAACACGCGCTATCTCTACCTCCCCATGATGGCCTCCGCCGTCGGCGCCGCGCTCGTCCTGGAATTCGGCCTCACCGTGCTGGCGCAGCTCCGCTCGCCCAAGGTCCTGCGTTTGGCCGGCGGGGCCGTCCTCGCAGCGCTCGTCGTGTTCGCGATGGTCAACGGAAGCCTCGCAACCTCTTCGTACGGCGAGGACGTGGCCGGCGTCGCTCGTGAAACACGACTGCAGTTTCGTCCAATTTTCCAGGCGCACGCGTCCTTTCCGCCGGATACCTTGTTGTACTTTTTCAATCAGCCGTTCACCACGCCGAACATATCCGGTTTGATGTTCCTGCGCTACGGCGCGAACGTCTCCGTGTCCGGCAGCGATATCGACCGTCCGGTCGGGCTGCGTGACCACAAATCGGCGTACGTGTACTACCTCGACGGCCAGAATGTCATGCGCGAGGCGCCGGTATCGCCGGCGGCTTCCGTTCGAACGGACCCGGCGCTCCCGGTTCGGTTCGAAGATGGGATCTCTTTGACCGGCTGCGAGGTCGTCGATACGCGTACGCAAGCCGGCGGTTCGATCGACCTGATCCTCTACTGGGAGACCTCGAAAAAGCTCGACAAGGACTATACCGTCTTTGCGCACCTGGTCGGCGCGGCCGGCGGTGCCGGCACTGCCGGCAATGTAGTCGCCGGCTACGACAGCCAGCCCAAAGAGGGGCACGCGCCGACCAGCGGCTGGACGCCCAACAGCACGGTGGTCGATACCATCGTCCTGCCCATCAGCCCGGACGTGCCGGTCGGAGCCGGCTATCGCGTCCGCGTTGGACTATACTATCTGCCGACGATGCAGCGGCTTGCCGTGCTCGGCGCGTCCGGCGCGCCAGCCGGGGATGCGGTCGCTCTCGATTCTTTCGAGATCGTAGCGAAATAGCCGGTTGGGTTACGCTAGTGCAGTATTTGAATCAAAGCGATCGACCAATTGAAACGGGCGCGGTCCCCGGCCGTCTTGCGGCGCTCGTCGCCGCATTGCCTGTGTGGGGCAGCGTCGCCTTGATCGCCGCGGCCGGCCTCGTACTGTACAGCCCAGTTCTCGCCGCCGGTTTCTGGACCGACGATTACACCTTCGTCGAGATGGCGGCGCGTCTCCCGTTCCTGCAATATCTCCGTCAGTATTTCGATCCGCGCGACCTGATCTCCTGGTATCGGCCTCTCCAGGGAATGTTGTGGTGGATCGAGTTCAAGCTCTTCGGAGCCGACCCGACCGGCTATCACGTCGTCAACGTCCTCATCCACATCGGCAATTGCTTCCTCCTATTCGGACTGGTCCGGCACGTCACGCGCAAATGGTGGGTTGGCCTGACGGCCGCCCTCGCGTTCCTGGCCATTTTCAATGTCGGGATCGACGTGTACTGGCCCGGCGTGGCCGACCCCGAGATGACGTTCTTTTGCCTTGCGGCGCTGTGGTTTTGGCTGGCGTACCTCGACCGGCCGGCTTGGCCCCTCTTCGCCGGCGCGTTCGTCGCTTACGTCGCGGCCATTCTGACCAAGGAGATGGCAGCCACACTTCTCGTGGTCATGTTTCTCGCCGATCGTCTAATGCTTGGCCGCCCCGTGACTTGGAAGGCGCTCGTTCTGCGCTATATGCCCTTTGCGATCGTCATGGTTCCCTACGCGCTGATCGAGTATGGCATACAGACACGCGGCGTCTACGTAAACTTTGTCACCTATGGGACCGGCGGACATCCCCTGCAGAATCTCGGCCAGTACCTTCTCTGGCTCACGTTGCCGTGGTCGACCGGCACGCCGGCAAATGTGTTGGCGCTCGCCGTGGTCGTGCTTGCGTTGGTTTATTTTGTCGGCGTCAAGCGAAGCCGCTCGCTCGCGTTCCTCGCGCTCGCCGGGGCCGTCTCCGTCCTCCCCGTCGTCCCATTCCCTTTTGCGATCGAGCGCTATCTCTATCTCCCTGCCGCTGCCTCGGCCGTCTGGCTCGCCGCGGCGCTCGAGTGGGTTCGTACCCGGATCGACTACCACTTCGTCCGTGTGGCCGCCCTCCCCGCACTGGCCGCCGCGCTCTTCGTTTGGAATGGAGCGGGTTTCTTCGACAACGCATTCAACTACAGCGAGTTCGTTCGCGAGACCCGACTGCAATTTCGCCCGATCTTCCAAAAGCACCCGTCGTTCGGTCCGGACACGCTGCTCTATTTCGTCGAGCCACCGTTCCCGACGCCGAATTTGTCCGGCATGTTGTACCTCCGATACGGCGACAACGTATCCGTTTACGGCACGGACCGCGACCACGTCCCGCTGCTGCACGAGCACGCCGCTTCCTACGTTTTCTACCAAGACGATCAGGGGACCTGGCAAGAGCAGTTGGTCGACAAGACCGTGTCGATTCACTCGACGCAAACGCCGCCGGTGAGGTTCCGGCAGTCCATTTCGCTCGTCGATTTCGACCTGATCGATCCCAAGGTCACGCCGGGCGCGCCCGTCATCCTGATCCTCTACTGGCAAAGCCAACAGAAGGTAGACAAGGACTATACAGTCTTCGTCCATCTTGTGGATGCTCAGGGTCGCGTCGTCGCCGGCTATGACGGCGAGCCGCGCCAGGGCAAGGCGCCCACCAGCAGTTGGCGTCCGAGCGATCTGCTCGCCGACGCCCACCTGCTGTCGATCGCGGACGGCGTTCCTCCCGGCCGCTACAGCGTCGAGCTTGGACTGTACGATGCCGCGACGATGCAGCGCGGCGATCTGGTCGACCCAGCCGCCGATGGCGGTCTCGTCGAGGCCGCGGCCGTCGTTGGTCAGCAGCGCGCTGCCGATCTTCACCACCACCCGCCGGGCGCCCGCCAGCGCCTCGCGGCCCGCCACCTGCTCGTTGCCTTCCACTTGGTTGTCCAAGGCCATCAACCTCAAGCTCAGAGACACTGCGCGAGCGCAGCCAGTTTATCCCTCAGGGCGCGTATTCGACCTCGACGTCGTAATCGTCGTCATCGAAGTCGTCGTCGTCCTCATCGACCTTCTTGCGCCTGCGGCCCAGGCGCGCCTCGGTGCGGGCGACCGCCTCGTCCTCCATGCGAGCGCGCATCTCGCGGGCCCGCTCGGCGGCCTCCTCGTCCTCGTTCTCGAGCTGGCGCTGCTCGGTGAGCCAGCGGTGGGCGGCCTGCACCAGGGCGTCGGTGCCGTCGGCGGAGATCGCCGAGATGCGGAACACCGGCCCCTCCCAGCCCAGGCAGCGCACGATCTCGTCGGCCTTCGCCTCGCGCTCCTCGGCGGGGAGCAGGTCGAGCTTGTTGAGCACCAGCCAGCGCGGCAGCTCGGCCAGCGCCGGGGAGAACTCGCCCAGCTCGTGGATGATCGCCTCGGCGACCTCCACCGGGTCGGACTCGTCGAAGGGCGCCACGTCCACCACGTGGAACAGCAGCCGGGTGCGGGTCAGGTGCTTGAGGAAGCGCAGCCCCAGGCCGGCGCCTTCGGAGGCCCCCTCGATCAGCCCCGGCACGTCGGCCATCACGAAGTGCTCGTGCATGCCGAGCTTCACCACCCCCAGGTTGGGCACCAGAGTGGTGAAGGGGTAGTTGGCCACCTTGGGCTTGGCGGCGGAGACGGCGCGAATCAGCGTCGACTTGCCGGCGTTGGGCATGCCGAGCAGGCCCACGTCGGCCATCACCTTCATCTCCAGGCGCAGGTTGCGGCGCTCGCCCGAGGTGCCCGGCGTGGTCCGCCGCGGCGCGCGGTTGGTGGAGGACTTGAAGTGGATGTTGCCAAGCCCCCGGCGTCCGCCCTGGGCCACCAGCACCACCTGCCCGATCTCGGTGACGTCGGCGATCACCTCGAGGGTCTCCTCGTCGATCACCGTGGTGCCCACCGGCACCTTGATGTGCAGGTCCTCACCGGCGCGACCGCTCATCTGCCGGCCCATGCCGGGCTGACCGTTCTGGGCCTTGTAGAAGCGCTGGTAGCGGAAGTCGATCAGGGTGTTGAGGGCGTCATCACCGATCAGGTAGACGCTGCCGCCGTGGCCGCCATCGCCGCCGTCCGGGCCGCCCTTGGGCACATACTTCTCACGCCGGAAACTGAGGCAGCCATTGCCCCCATTGCCGGCCTCCACGATGATCGAGGCTTCGTCGACGAACTGCATCTGTCACTCTCCTGACGGCACCTGAGATCCCAACCGCCATAGTATATGTACAAGAAGGCCCCGCCTGGGCGGGGCCTTCCTGCTGCAAGCCTCAGGCGTCTCAGGCAGAGACGACGCTGACGAACTTGCGGTTCTTCGGACCCTTGGTCTCGAACTTGATCACACCGTCGTTCAGGGCGAACAGGGTGTGGTCGCGGCCGAGGCCCACGCCGACGCCGGCGTGGAACTTGGTGCCGCGCTGACGCACGATGATGTTGCCGGCGGTGACGGCCTGGCCACCGAACAGCTTGACGCCAAGGCGCTTGGATTCTGAATCGCGGCCGTTACGCGTGGAGCCGGCTGCCTTCTTATGTGCCATGGAAAAATCCTCCGTTCAGGGGATGGGCCGCTTACGCGGAGATCCCGGTGATCTTGACTTCAGTGAACCACTGGCGGTGGCCCTGACGCTTCATGTGGTGCTTGCGGCGACGGAACTTGATGATGGTGACCTTGTCGCCACGGCCGTGGGAGACGATCTCGGCAGAGACCTTGGCACCCTCGAGGAGCGGAGCGCCAATCTTGACGTCGTCGCCATCGGCAACCAGCAGCACCTCGTCGAAGTCGACGGACTCGCCGGTCGGGACTTCGATCTTCTCCAGCTTGAGGGTCTGGCCTTCCTGAACGCGGTACTGCTTGCCGCCGCTCTTGATAACTGCGTACATGCTTTTCTCTCCAGGACTCATCAGGGTTGGCTCTTGATCGACCTGCGGCGAGTGGCGCCTCTTCTGGCACCATCTGACAGGGAGCGGGATGAGTGGGCCGCGCATTATAACCGCGTGCCGATGGCGACACAACCCGCACCGCGCCTGCCGCTGGCGCCGGCCCGCCCGCCCCGCGGCGGCTCGCCTTGACGCCCATGAGGGGGCCCCATAGCATGGCCGGCAACCCAAGGCCAGAGGGGGCCGCCACGCCCCGGCCCCCATCAATTCCGTCGAAGCCGCCTCCATGACTGCCAATGTCTCCTCCCCCACCGCCGCTCCATCGCCGATCCACGCCGTCGTGGCCGTGGATTTCGCCGCGGTCAACCGCACCATCATGGATCAGCTCAACTCGCGGATTCCGCTGGTGGAGACCATCGGCCAGTACATCATCGAGAGCGGCGGCAAGCGGCTGCGCCCGCTGCTGGTGCTGCTGGCGGCCCGGGCGCTGGGCTACCAGGGCGAGCGCCATGTGACCCT
>JAMCWO010000368.1 GCA_023481165.1 Planctomycetota bacterium
CTGCGACGACAATAACGGCTTTTGGCTCAGCGGCGCCGGCGGCGGCAGCGGCGTCTGGTGGATCCAGCCCATGCGGGACATGTTCAATATCGGGGTGAAGATGCGCTGCTGCCCACAAGCCACCAAAGCCATCGGCGGCCAGAGCATCCACGCGGGGATCGGCTACTGGTCCGAGCAGGCTTGGACCTCGGGCAACGGGGCCTCCGCCTGGGTCGGCAGCTACGCTCCCAATGGGTGGATGTGTAATCCGCCAGCGGGTCAGACCTCGGTGTGGGGGCGTTCTCCCGCCTCCGACCACTGGCGGACGCCCAACGTCCGGGACGCCTGGCAGGTTCCGCTATTCTGTGACGCCTGGTGGGTTGATTTCTGGCCGCGCGAGAGGGATCAACCCCCAACCATTGCCGGCGGTCCCGGGGACACGCCGAATACCAATGAGATGAACCGCGTCTGCGTGGACCGGCACAATGGGACGCTGGGCATGCTCTTTTGCGACTGGTCCGTGCGGACCGTCGGCCTCAAGGAGCTTTGGACCCTGAAATGGCACAAGAGCTACAACACGGCCGGGCCCTTTACCAAAGCCGGCGGCATGGATCCGGGTAGCTGGCCGGACTGGATGAGGCACTATAAGGACTATTGAGCGGGATCGGCGTAGATCGCGCTTTTTGGGTATCCGGCGTCGCGGCGTTTGATGGCTGCGCACGGCGGCAAGTTGCGTGTAGGAGCAGTTTCATGAGCAAGAAAAAGCACGGTTTCACTCTCATCGAACTCCTGGTGGTGATCTCGATCATCGCGATCCTGATGGCGATCCTGATGCCGGCATTGAAGCGGGCCCGCGAGCAGGGCCAGCGCGCCGTGTGCGTCAGCACGGTCAAGCAGTTGACCCTCTGCTGGCTCATGTACGCCGACGACAACGATGACCGCTTGGTCAACGGCGAGGCCGGTATCCAATGGAGCGGTCGTCCCATGCACGCCCGGGAGCGCTACTGGGTCGGCCAGTGCTGGGACCAGTACAACGTGCAGGGCGGCCGGCGCATGAGCCGCGTGGCGCAGATCGCCGCCATTCAGGACGGCATCTTCTGGCTGGGCAACTACGCCAGAGAGATCAACATGTACGCCTGCCCCACCGGCATCCGCGATGAGATGCTCACCTACAACATCTTCGACGGCGTCAACGGGATGCCAAGGACAGGGACCTATAGTGGCGTCAGCCCCTCGACCGGCCCCAACGGCAAGAAACTCTGGGTCAAGAAAAGGAGCGAGATCTCGATTCCCGGCGAAAGATTGGTTTACATCGACGAAGGTTGGGCCACGCCCGACAGCTTCGCCGTGCACTGGGCGGACACCTTCAGTTGGTGGGATAATGCCCCGGTCCGCCACGGCGACGGCACCAACGTCTCGTTTGCGGACGGCCACGTTGAATACCACAAGTGGAAGGGCATGACGACCATCAAGTACGGCCGCGACCACATGGATTATCACGGCGGCGGCTTCCGGCCCCAGACCGAACAGGAGTGGGACGACCTGCTCTTCATCCACAAAGGCTGCTGGGGCCAGATCAACCCCAACTTCCCCGGACGGTAATCCGCGGCAGATCAGTTGCGGTTACGCAAGCTCCTCTCGTGGAGCGGTTGCGTGCAGCGGCATGGAACCGCTCCACGTTTTAGGGAAGCGCCACGAGTGGCGCAACCGTCTACTACGGATGACGATTGATTCTTGCGCACATCTGTCATCCTGAACGGAGCGCAGCGCCGTGAAGGATCTGGGCTGCGAAAGAGAGAAATCTCCCATGCGGTGGCCAGAGCCGGTACCGTGCACGAACTTTCCGAGTCCTTATGATGCAGAACGGTCAGGGCTCGGCTTTGGCGTTGATCAGGGCGGCCAGGAGGAGATGACGGAGGCGGTCGAGACTGAGGGCATCGAGGTAATCGTCGGAGAAGTCGAGTTTGAATCGGCCGCGGAAGTTCTTGATGCGCTGCTTGAGGTCGTCCCGGCCCAAGTCAGCCAGCGAGGCGGCCACCTGCTCGGCTTCCCGCAAGCGATTGCTCGCGTGAGGGGATCCTTCGGACTGTCCCGGTATGTACACGGCTGCAACTCTCGAAAAAGGCGACTCTTGTTTGTGGCGGCGCGGGCCTCTTGGCGACCGATCGCATCACCGGTATCGGATGGGCGGCCCGGACGCTTGCGGCGAAAATCCTCCCTGACGGCCCAACCGTCGAAATCGCCCTATTATTGGCCGGGAAATTTTTTGTTGCAAGAGGCCAGGTCTGATAATGTGAAGCCATGAAGACAGACGAGCTTGATTATACGTTACCGTCCGACTTGATCGCCCAGGAGCCGGTCGCGGTCCGCAGCGAATCGCGCCTATTGGTCCTGGAGCGAGCAACGGGCCGGCTGACGGACAGCCGGTTCAGCCGCGTGGGCGAGTTCCTGCGCGCCGGCGATTGCCTCGTCCTGAACGACACGAAGGTGCTGCCGGCGCGGTTCTTCGCCCGCCGCCGAACTGGTGGCAAGCTGGAAGCCCTGTTCCTGCGCGAGGTCTCAGTGCCCGACTCCCTGGATGTCATTGCGAGGCCCGACGTGCAGCGGCGCTCCGCGCCGGGGGCGACGGAGCAATCTCCCACCGCAACGCCCTCTCCAACGCGCGCCCACACGTGGAAGGTCATGCTCAAGGGGGCGCGCAAGGTGAAGCTGGATGAGTCCATTGACATCGAGGATCGCCGCCAGCACGCCTTTTGCACCGCGAAAGTGCTGGAGAAGAAGCCGGAGGGCGTGTGCCTGCTGGAGGTCGAGACACCGGCGGGCGCCGAAACCGTACTGAGCCAAGTAGGTTTTCCGCCGCTGCCGCCCTATATTCACCGGGACCACGATCTGGCCAGAGCCGAGAGCGACCTCCAGCGGTATCAAACCGTCTACGCCCGGCGTCCCGGCGCTGTTGCGGCCCCGACGGCGGGTCTGCATTTCACGGACGAACTGATGGGCAGATTGAAGACCACCGGGATTGGATTCGCATATGTGACGCTGCACGTCGGCGCGGGCACCTTCAAGCCGATCACTACGGAGCAGGTCGAACACCACGAGATCCACCGCGAGTGGTACCGCCTCGATGCGGTGAACGTGGACGCCATTCTTGCTGCACATCGCAGCGGCGGCCGGATTGTCGCCGTTGGGACTACGGTGACCCGGGTCCTGGAGACGGTCGCGCAGAACGGCCCTCTTGTGGTCCGTGAAGGTACGACCAACCTGTTCATCATACCGGGCTACGAGTTCAGGATCGTTGATGCGATGATCACGAACTTCCACCTGCCGCGCTCCACGCTGCTGGCCCTGGTAGGCGCCTTTGCCGGCTTGGACAGAATGCTGACCGCCTACCGCCATGCCATCGCGCAGCGCTACCGCTTCTACTCCTACGGCGACGCCATGCTGATCGCCTGAGCAAGCGTAGACATGCTCTACTCGCCTTTTTCAATTGTGCAAGGACCCGAGGATTCTTTTCTGAATCTTGCGCCACGATGCCGTGATGAGGAAGCTCTGGTTCATATTGTCGATCATCCGATCGAACTTGCTCATCGCAACCGCGAAACTCAGCATGTCCTCCGGAAGGAAGGGACGGGCGGAGACATCGAACATTCCGATCACCGCCCGCGGCGTGTCGGCCGATCTTTCCAGGTACGGATATTGGATGATCGACCCGCAGCCGGCGGCAAACGGGGTAAAGACGCCGTTCGGGTCCGCCATATCGAAACCGGCAAGAGTGAACAAACCGGAAAGGACATCCGGCCGGGCGAAGAAGATCACCACTTCCGGCTGGTCCGAGGCTTCGAGCTTGTCCCATCTCTTGAAGACGATGAACTTTCCGGGCGCCTTGAACTTCGGGGCCTTCTCCATGAGCTCCTTCACGATTTCCGGTGACTTCTTGTACCGCTCGCCCTCCAGCTTGCCCGGAATGCCGCAGGAGAGGAAGTACTCGAAGTTGGGCGTCAGAGCGTCGCTGAATCCGATATAGCGCTTGCCCCCGAAGCAGCCGAGCGACTGGGCGTCAAAGCACAGGGACTGTCCGCTCCGCGTCTTCATCAGATCGGCGAACACGCACCGATGTCCGGCGGGCGGCGGCACCAGGTCGGCCCCCGGCGCCTGATTGGTGTAGTAAAAAGTGATCGGCAGATCGGCCTTGGGGAAGTACTTGCCCCAGAGCTGCACGAATTCCTCTTTACGCTTCGCATCCATATCCTTTATCCTTTCCTAGTCGCCCCTTCCGGGCGACGTTGCTCAGACTTCCTTCTACGCCAGAGCGTATCTTTTGTTGCGGGAGAGTGAAACATGAAAAATCAGCGACTCCTCCTTTTTGGTCTGGGCACGGTCCTTGCCCTCCTTGCTTCGCAGGCCCAGACGCAGGAGTGGCAACGTAGCGTCTGGCGCGATCCCCACCGGATTTCCCGGGAGGTCCCGACACGTTCGCACAAAATACGACCTACGACAGTGCCGCGACCGTCCAGGCCAAGTACGGCTTAAAGGTCCTTCAGGTCTTCCACGACGCCCCCGGCTGGGCGGCCGACCGCGTGCTGGATGGCGACCGCGCCTCACACCGCTTTCCCAGAGACTTGCGCCATCTCTACAGTTTCTGCAAAGCTATGGGTCAGCGTTACGAAGGTCGTGTCCTCGCCTGGGAACCGTGGAACGAGGCCAATATCGCCATGTTCGGCGGCCACACCATTGACGAGATGTCCACGCATCAGAAGGCAGCGTACCTGGCGTTCAAAGCCGCCCGGCGTGTCACAAGAGCAGGACAAACCGTAACGAAACGGTTGACATAACGACGTCAAATTTGCAGGGTGGGCTGTGCCTTGCTGCACCAGTTGGCCGACTCCGTGGCGGCTTTCCTTTATGATCTCAAGCGGGACAAGCAACTGGATCGGGTCTTATTGATGACGTTCTCCGAGTTCGGCCGAACGGTCAAGGAGAACGGCCGGCGCGGCACGGACCATGGGGCAGCGGCTCCGATGTTTCTGGCCGGCGGCGGGGTCAAGGGCGGCCTGGTCGGCCCGCATCCGAGTCTCACTGACCTGGACAAGGGCGCCCCGAAGGTGCATACTGACTTCCGAAGAATCTACGCGACTGCGCTGGACCAGTGGCTTGGCTTCGAAAGCGAACTCGTGCTGGGCGGGCGGTTCGAGCCGGTCGATGTCCTGAATGTCTGATTGGCAATGGAGGTACTCATGAGGTCCCATCGTCTTGCCCTGTTCGTTCTGCTGAATGCAGGAGTCATCGGATTCGTGGGGCAGGTCCCGGTCGCCGCGCAGCCGCCGGCCGGCGCTGCCCGATCCGGGCGCCGGCCCGCCGCTGTGCGGTCGCCCCAGATTCTGGCAGACCACCGCGTCACGTTCCAACTCCGGGCGCCTAAGGCGACGGAGGTTGTCGTCGCCGGGCAGTGGCCCAACGGCCGCGCACCGATGACGAAGGATGCCAATGAGGTGTGGACCGTCACGGCAGGGCCGATCCCGGCGGGTGTCTGGGAATACAGCTTCCAAGTGGACGGCGTGCAGATGATCGACCCCGGCAATCCGGCGATCAAGCCGATGCGCGAGCCGCGGACCAGCATTCTGCACATCCCGGGCGAGCCGCCGCTGCCGCACGATTTCCAGAATGTCCCGCACGGCACGGTGCGCCAGCACACGTATCTATCCAAGTCTCTGGGCCGCTTGCGCGAGCTGGTGGTTTACACGCCGCCCGGCTATGACAAGCAGACGGACGCCCGCTTTCCGACGCTTTATCTCCAGCACGGCATGGGCGACAACCAGGCCACGTGGGTCGTCCACGGTAAGGCCCACTGGATTCTGGATAACCTGATCGCCCAGGGCAAGGCCCAGCCCCTGGTCGTCGTGATGATGGATGGCCACGCGTCCATCGCCCAGGGCATGGCCGGTTTCCAGAATAATACCACGGCCTTTGAGCGTGACCTGATAGAGGATGTCATGCCGTTCGTCGAGGCCAACTACCGCGTCAAGACCGACGCGGCCGATCGCGCGATCGCGGGTTTGAGCATGGGCGGTGGGCAGTCATTGACCATCGGCCTGAATCACTTGGACCGTTTCGCCTGGGTCGCGGGCTTCAGCTCGGCCGTCCCCGCGCGCGAAGTGATCGCCGGTTTCCTGAACGACTCGGCGGTTGCCAACGCGAAATTAAAGCTGCTCTGGATCGGTATCGGCAAGGACGATTTTCTGCTCAAGCAGAACGAGACCTTCATCGCCACGCTCAAGGAGAAGAATATTCGTCACGAATGGCACCTGACCGACGGCAGCCACAGTTGGCCCGTCTGGCGGCTCTATCTCGCCGACCTGGCCCCCAAGCTGTTCCAGTAACGTCCAACCAAAGCTATTTCGACGATGCGCTATCCTCGGCGGCGATCTCGATACCGCAAAGGATCGTCTCCATGCTCGGGTCGGCCGGCGTCAGAGAAACCGTGAGAGAATCCGAGGCCACCACCCCCGAGAACTTCTTCACGAGGCCGACGTTGGGAGACTTCGCTTCTGCTACGATGTCGAAGTCTTTCAGCACTGTTCGGTCCCCAAGGGCGACGTCAAACACGCGCTCTCCGGGCTTCTTGTCCTCCGGTTCCATGAAGTGCAGGGAGACGGTGTAGTTCCGTGGTGGCACAGGTGTGTCGGAGATCTCAGGATTGGGGATGTTCAGCCGCACCCGCGACACTTCGATCTTCACACCCGGTTTGTGGCCTGCCAGTCCGATGCGGATCGACCTCAGTCCCCTGGCCCCCGAGGCTTCGACCCAGGTGAGGTCTCCTCCCGCCAGGCGCAAAGAGTGGCGCCGGAAAAAGGAAGGTTTCTCCGGCGTGGTGACAATGTCCAGCTTCGGGGAGGCGCCTCCGACACTCGGATACTCCAGCCAGAGCGTGCCGTTGTCGGCCACACGATCGCCCGGCGCCCCCAGGTTGACGCCCGCTCGTTGAATCGGAGCAGTCCCGGCCTCGAGGCTACTGAAGGCCCACGTCTCAATCTCCGGCATGTGGATCATTGCCAGCGAGGTCTGGTTCTGGTAACTGCACGTGCAGGTCTCGGTGTAGTCGGGCGCGTTGAGCACGCCATTGGCGACGACGAGATTGGAAGTACAACCGGACTTGAAACCGCCGAAATTGCCGGTGCCGGCGTCGGTCGTGAGATCATAGAATCCGGCGGCGGCGGAGCGGAACGTCAGCAGATTCGCGCTGGCGACGACGAAGTTACAGCCGTAGTTGCGGGAATATTTCCAGGGGACCGGCTCTCCCGTCAGCGGGTGCGCGCGCATCTTCTGCTCGCCCGTCAGGAGATCGTAGGCACTTTCCTGCGTGATGATGGTAGCGCCGTGCAGCATGCAGGGTCCCTCGTATGTGATCTTCTTGTCCCAGAGCACTTCGCCCGTGGCGCCACGGAACGCGGCCATGCGGTTGCCCGGCTCCAGCGGCATGTCGCGGGATTTGCGGTAGGCTTGCAGGAGGATATCGTGCTCCTGCGAGTAGCTGAGCCAACTGCCAAAGACACGATCACGATTTTCCCAAAGGATCTGGCCGCTGTGCAGGTCCACGGCCACGAGCCGCTGCCGGGGGTCCGGGTCCAGGGTTTCAGGCCTGGCGTTCTTCATCGTCGTCGCCTTGTTCTTGATTCTCGTCGCATACGGGGCCGCATCGAGACAAAAGACCTTGCCTTGGCCTGCCGCGATTCCGTTGTGGAGGAATCCCCGCTGGGCGTCCATTGCCCAGAGGACCTGACCGTCGCGTCGATTCATCCCCACCAGTTGCCTGCTGGCCACCCAATCGAGGCCGGCGACGATGTTGGCGTCCTTGATCTCCGTACCCAGTGTGATGGGGTACTTGACGAATCCCGAGCCCGCGATCAGACAGTCATCGCAGACACCGATATACCCCCATTCCTTCTGGGGCTGATCTTTCTGGCCGGGCAGTGAGAAGACCTGCTCCGTTTGTCCGGACTTGACATCAAGGACATGACATTGGGCCTCCTGGATGACGTAGACGTGATCCGACGTGGCGACGAAATTGGTGCCGCGGACGTTGGCGCCGGGGATGTGTTTCTGATTGCCGCCGAGGTCGCGGAAGTCGTGTTTATAAGAAGAGTTGTAATAGACGCCGAAGCTGCCGGGCTCCTTCAGCGGTTTTCGCCAGAGCGTTTTGCCCGTGTAGACATCCCGCGCGCTGAGCGAGTCGATGCCTTCAATGAACAGCCGCCCATCGACCACCTGCTCGGGCGGGCCGTGGCCGTGGCGGGGCAGCACGTCGCCAAACGCGGATTCCTCGCCAAACCACAGGAGGCCCAGCGGCGGCTTGAGCTGATCCTTCGAACAGACCGTGTTGGCGACATCGCCGTACTGGTGCGTCCAATTGGCCGACCCGGGCACCGGGCCCGTGCGCTTGAGCAGCAGCGTATTGTTCAGGCTCTCCACCTTCAGGCCCGCCAGATCGGCTTGCTGGATGGCCTTCATCTCGCGCTGCCTGGTCCCGGCCACCCACGCCATGCCGCTGTAGGGCCGCAGCAAACTGTACAGTCTCTCGACGGAGGTCTTTGAGCCATCCAGTCCTGCCGCGACGGAGTTCTGGACGACAACCAGTGAAGCGCTGTAAGGCGGCAGGCCCAAGGAGTTGACGTCCCCGGGCAGCACGCAGATGCGCGAGCCGTAGAGGCCGGCCCGATCGAACTCCTGCCGCAGAGAGGCAACCTTGGTGGCATCCGGCTCAATGACAATCACGTGCAAAGATGATTGCCGCAGCAATTCCCGGAGCAGGCCGCGATTGCGGGTGCCGAGCCACAGGCAATATCCTGGCGCATCCGGCGCCTGCTGGAGGACCTCCTGGATGCGTCGCCGGGCGCCGCGTGCTCCCGGCGACAGCTCGGTGGCTTCGTTCTGGTAATGCCTGGTGTTCGTTTTCGCCGCACCGAAGCAGTACAACTGTCCCTCTTCCGTCACTACGAAGAGCTTCCCATCGCCCGCCAGCATGTTCCACACGCGCCCGGATACCTTCTGGCGCCAGACAGTTTCGGCCGGCTGATTGCTCTCGGGAATCCGGAGGGCGGCGATCTCGCCTTGGCCGGTGCTGCCATACAGCCGGTTCCCGGCCGCGAGGTGGATGCGCTCGAGCGCCGGCTCCGGCTTCGCCTTCCACCGCGCCTTCGCCAGCACCACCGTCTTGGGTTTCTTGGTTTTGGTGTCCTGCGTTTCTGTCTCCGCCAATTTGTACGCCATGACGTTGCCGGTCGCGTCGATGCCCACGGCCGTGTCCTTTGTCATGACCTGCCCCGAAATGGCCCCCAGTGGCAGCCCGTCGGAGAGCCGGTATGCCACTTTGCCGTTGAAGTACCAGTCGTTCCAGATAGATGCGCCACATCCGCCAACCGTCTTGCCGTAAGTGGTCTCGGAGAGCCGGTAGTAGAGCAGCTCGCCGGTCTTAAGGTCGAAGCACGCCGGGATCGTGCGGCCGGTCACCAAGAGCTTGTCGGCGCCGGCGGCCAGATACCCTTGCGGCGCCACGCCGGAAAAGGCCGGACTGTTGTGCGGCTGCGGGAAGTATGTCGCGCCGCTGCCGCTATTTTCCCAGATGACTTTGCCGGTGGCGGCATCGACGGCGTAAAGGAAGACACCCATGAACGGCCAGATGCTGGCGGCACAGTAGATTTTGCCGTCCAGCAGCACCGGCCCACCGCGGGCGGGCCAGGCGGAAATGAGCCGGCCGTTGCCGAAGGCCTTGCGCTCCGAGGGCGCGAGGCGCAGTTTCCAACGCAATCCACCCTCCCGGGCGTCGAGACAGTAAAGACACCCATCGTCGCTGACGAAGTACACGCGGCCCTGCCAGGCGATCGGGGCGAAACGCACGGGCCCATCGCAGAAGAACTGCCAATTCTGTTCCCCGGTCTCGGTATCATAGGCCGTGATCTTGTCGCGGACCATCGAGGGCACGAAGATCTGCCGGCCCATGACCACCGGCTCATACGAGCGGTCGAACTGGAGCTTGTACTGCTCCTCGGACCACGCGGGAGCCGGCCTGGGCAAGTCCCGGACCCATTGCAGGTGCAACTCGGCCGGCAACGAGATGGGCGACGCCGCACCGCGGCTGGCATCATACCGCCACATGGGCCAATCGGCGGATTGCGGTCCTGGACCGCAGTTCTGGTTCGTAGTGATGCCGTCAGGCGTTTCTTCGGATGCCCTTACGGGGACACTACGAACCAAGACGGCAACAAGAAGACCAAGAACTGCAACCAAGGTGACAGGGATGACATACCCGGCCCAAGACCGGGTGCGGCGTGCCTTATTCATCGGTGCTACCCTTGTATGGCGTAGTGCATTGAGACCGTCCACCGTTTTGCTGGATCCATACCCAAGCCATGTCTTCAGCATACCAGATTGTTGTCGCCAAAGCCAGCCGATCATTGGGCTGCGAGACGGTCCTCGTGGTAGATCGTGCCGTCGGTGCCGTAGTGGCGGAAGGTGATGGCGGGTTTCCCCTCGGTGCGTTCGACCGTGACCAGCAGAAAGCCGCCTTTAATTCTCAGATACCGGTGCATGTCGGTCCTCAGGGACTCGTTGAAGCCTCCGGCATGCGCATCGGAGCTTGGACCACAGGCGTATTCGCGGACGCCGGTCTTGGGATCGACCGAGACATACTGCCAGTGCCGATCGCCGCAGATGACATACATGTTCTTCTGAGCACCGAGGAACTTGCGGATCTCGTCGCCCTCACACGTGAAGCCTTTATTGGCGTAGCTATCGTTCTTGTTGGCCCGGTCGGGACCGACGAGGGGTGTGGGACTGATCAGAATCCGGAATGTCGCGTCGGATTGCTTGACAGTCTGAAAGAACCACTCCTTCTGTTTGCGGCCCCAGATCGTCTTGGCCGGCCCATCCGGCTGCCTGTTCGGCGTGCGGAAGTCTCGTCCCTCCACCATCCAGATCTGGAGGTCCTTGCCCCAGCGGACCGTGCGATAGGTTGATTCCCCCATGGGGACTTGCTCGCGAAAGATCGCCAGTCCCTGCTCCCAGGTCAAGTCGCCGTAGCGCAGGCCGGGCCAGGCGTCATCCCGGAGCGTGTCGTGGTCGTCCTTCATGAAATAGCTGGCGACGTTTTCATGGAACCGGCGCTGGAAGGGCATGGCAAAAATCCGATTCCATTTGAAGCGGGCCAGCTCTCGGCTCTTCGCATAGGGCCGCGGCCGGTCGTAGTACTCGATATCGCCCGTGTGGACGAAGAAGTCCGGCTCAAGCTTTTGCATCAGGGGATAGATGCGGTGGCCGTTCTGGAGATCGTCTCGCAACGGATACTCCTGACACGTGACGACCGCAAAGGCCACCCGCGCCACGGTGGTGGCCTGCGGCGCGGTCTCGAAACCGCCGGACAGGGTGCAGCTCGGCTCCGCGCCGCTCGCGGGACGACCCTCGACCTTGAGATGATATCTTGTCCCGGCAGCCAGACCGTTGAGTTGAAATTGGCGGGTGAAGTCGGCCTCCGGGTCCACTGCCTGCCATGGGGTTGCGCGCGACTGATCCGGTGAGTCCTTCGGCCAACAGACGACCCGGACCTCGCCGGTCGCGCCGGGGACACTGCCCTCCATTTCTTCGAGAGTATGACCCACCGGCACGGCCTCATCCGTCCGACCGAATTCCAGCCCATAGATATTGCGCTGCTCGTTCTTCGTGAGACGCGTCCAGACGATGGCGGCATCCTGCCGGACTTCGCCGATCTTGATCCCGTCCGCCATGTAGACCGAACCGCGTTCGACACCACTCAACGAGAGAACCACCGTCAAGCAGATGGTCACAGGTCCACTCATCGGTCTTGTTTTCTCCAACCACACCCAGTCTTTACTCGCCACACGTTCGTTTGTATGGAACTCCGTCACCGTTGTCAAACAATCTTGTCCCACTCGCCGCGCCGGATCAGTTCGCGTATAATGGCCGCCGTCGCCGTGCGCACAATAGACGAAAGACCTCAAAGGAGGACCTGCATGAATCGACGCGATTTTCTCAAGACCGTGGGCCTTGGCTCCCTGGCCACGTTGGTTCGTAGTGTGCCCATCCGGGCATCCGGCAAAACGCCTGACGGCGTCCCTACGAGCCGCAAGCCCAATATTCTCGTGATCATGTCCGACGAGCATAACGCGGGCATTCTCGGCTGCTACGGCAATCGCATCATTCAAACCCCTAATCTGGACAAGCTGGCGGCCGCCGGGACAGTCTTCCAGAGCTGCTACACCAATTCTCCTCTGTGCGTTCCTGCCCGTCTAGCCTTCACGTCCGGCAAGTACATCTCGCGGGTGGGGGCCTGGAACAACTCCTGTTGGCTGCCCAGCGCGGATTGTCCCTCCCTGCCGCGCATCCTGAACACAGCGGGCTATGAATCGGTCCTGTGCGGCAAGATGCACTACGACAGTACCCGCCGCTACGGCTTCCGCGAGATTGGCGGCAATATGAACAACAATTTCAAGAACGGCCGGGGCACCCGTCGCAAGGCGGATGACCTGACTCCGACGCCCGGCCTCTCCGAGCGGTTCAATGATTTCCACGCCGGCGAAGACTCCAGCATCCTGAACCACGACCGCCGCGTGACGGCCGGGACCGTCGATTTTCTCGAACACCGCCAAGCCGGCGATAAGCCGTTCTTCCTCTTGGCCGGATACCTCGCCCCGCATTTTCCTCTGACCGTGCCGCAGGGGTACTGGGACCACTATAAAGGCAAGGTGCCCATGCCGGTCATCCCGGCGGGACATCTGGAGTCCCAGCCGCGCAACTACAAGCACCTCCGCATCGGCTTCAACGTCGAGGACACGCCGGACGACATGGTCCGCAAAGGACGCGAGCTCTACTACGGCCTGACGGAGTGGCTGGACAACGAGGTCGGCAAGGTCCTCGCGGCGCTGGCCCATAGCGCCGCGGCCGGCAATACCGTCGTCATCTACACGACCGACCACGGCGAGAACATGGGCGAGCACGGTCTCTGGTGGAAGAACGCCCTCTACGAGCACGCCGCCCGTGTACCGTTGATTGTCAGTTGGCCCGCCCGATGGCAGGGAGGCCAGCGCCGAGTCGGCGCCTGCTCGCTGGTGGACGTTGTGCAGACCGTTGCCCAAATTGGCGGCGCGAGGGTCCCCAGCGACTGGAACGGCGATTCGATGGTCCCCTGGCTCGACCATCCGCAAACGCGCTGGAAGGACAAGGCGGTCAGCGAATACTACGCCCACAACATCGCTTCCGGCTACGCCATGATCCGGATGGGCCGGTTCAAGTACGTCTACCACACGCCGGCCGACGCCACGCATCTCGCCGAGCGGGAGTTGTACGATCTGGAAGCCGATCCCGGCGAGTTCCACAACCTGGTGAGCGATCCGAGCCAGAAAGACCGCATCCAGCAGATGCACGCCGCCCTGGTGGCCGAACTCGGCGAAGAGCCCGACCAGACCGAGCTGCGCTGCCGCGCCGACTATCAACGCGGCTACGACCGCCCGGACCAAACCGGCAAGAACGGTCGGCAGAAACAGAAGAAGAAGCAAAGACAGAAGGCCGCGCAAGAGTAGCAGTGCGGCGGATGGCTTGGTTTGTAGTGTGCCCGTAAGGGCATAGTAGCATGGGCATCTTGCCCATGAGTGGGTTCCCAACCGCGAGATGTTGCGTTTGGGGTTCCAGTCGCAGGGTCATCTTGGCCCTGGTTCCACGGGCGAGACGCCCGTGCTACTTATGGGTGGGACGCCCATGCTATGAGGAAGGAGATTGTGGATGAACCGACGTGCGTTTCTGAAGACGCTCGGCTGGAGCGCTGCTTGCGTCGCGGGCTTGGCGCCCGCGATTTGCGGGGCCGAATCGAAGCGGGGAAAGTTGAACATCCTTCTCTTCACAGCCGACGACCTCAATTGTGATACTGTCGGTTGTTTCGGGGGCAAGGTGCCCGGCCTGACGCCCAACTTGGATGCCTTCGCCATCGAGGGTCTGCGCTTCGCGCACGCGCACGTCAATGCCGCGATTTGCCAGCCGAGCCGGGGTGTTCTCGCGACCGGCCGCTATGGTCACAACAGCGGCGTGATGGGCTTCATGCACACGACCCGCGACATCCCGACGATCATGCAAACCCTGCGTGACGCCGGCTATCTCACGGGTATCCTCGGCAAGGTCGATCACTCCACGCCGAAGGCGAGCTATAGGTGGGACTTCGTCCACGATCAGAACGAGCTTGGCAACGGCCGCGATCCGGAGATCTATTATCGCTACTGCCAGGAGTTTCTCGCCCGGTGCCGGCAAGAGGGAAAGCCGTTCTACTTCATGGTCAACTCCCACGATCCGCATCGCCCGTTTCACATCCCCGGCCAGCCGATGGAAGGCGCCAAGGAGCCCTCCAAGACGTACACGGCCGCCGAGGTCCCGGTGCCGGGCTTCGTTCCCGATCTGCCCGGCGTCCGCGGGGAGCTCAGCTATTACCTGAACTCGGTTCGCCGTCTCGACGACACTTTCGGCAAGACCATGCAGGCCCTGCAAGAGTCAGGCTTTGCCGAGAACACCCTCGTGATGTTCCTGTCCGACAACGGCATCGCCATCCCCTTTGCCAAGTGCAACGCGTACCTCGCCAGCACGCGGACGCCCTGGATTGTCCGCTGGCCCGGCGTAGTCAAAAGAGGCGCCCTCGACCGGCAACACATGATCTCCGGCATCGACTTCTTCCCGACGGTGCTGGAGGCCGCCGGGCTGCCCGTGCCTCCGGGCCTCGACGGTTTCTCCTTTCTGCCCCTGCTCCAAGGCGGCGAACAATCCGGCCGGGACCAGGTCTTCACGCAGATCGATATGAAAGCCGGCGGCTTTGCCGTACCGATGCGCTGCGTGCAGAGTCAGCGCCTCGGTTACATCTTCAGTCCCTGGAGCGACGGCCAGTTCGTCTACCGCAACAACAACGAAGGTCTCACGATGAAGGCGATGGTCGAGGCCGCCAAGACCGATCCGCGCGCCGCCCAGCGGGTCCGCATGTTCCGGTACCGCACGTTCGAAGAGTTGTACGATCTCCAGAATGACCCCGACTGTCTGAACAACCTCGTGGACAAGCCCGACCGCAGGGACGACCTCGACCACCTGCGCGACGAGCTCCACGCCTGGATGGAACGAACGCATGATCCGCTTCTGCCGGCCTTCGAGAACCGCACGAATCCCGAGAAGGTCAAAGCAGTGCTCGCAAATGTCTATGGCGCGAACTACAGCAAAGCCGCCCAGGCCGCCCAAAACGTACGCCGACGCCAAAAGGACGAGCAGCAGTAGCGGGTGTCTCAAGACTCGTTCAGGCTCCCCTCCATCTTCCGTGCTCTATTCTCCCTCTTCGTCGTGGCTTTCCTTGGAGCCGGGTTCGATCAGCTTCTTGGTCAGGAGCACCAAGCCGATCTGCTGCGACCACTCGGAGACGAGGTTGCTGACTACGGTCCCCCATTTGGCCTCGGGATCGACGCGGGAAAAGAGGATCACCCGGCCGAGTCCCGTGACTACCAGAAAGAGCGTGAGCGAGTGCTCGTGCAGCAATTCCAGGATCGGGTTGCGATGAATGCGGCGTGGCTGGCGGCTCTCTTGCGAGCCTTCTTCGAAGAACCACTTGGTCGCCAGGACCGTGATGACCACGCCCGTCCAGTCCGCGATCGCATTGCCGAAGAATGAGCCCAGATGGGAGCAAGGGTTCGACGGCAGATACAATACAAACCATAGCGTCAATATGCCCCCGGCGACGAGGCTGAGCGAATGACGCTTCCAGAGAGGCTCCCCCCGAGGGTCTGCTGCTTGATTGTCTGCATGCACCATTTCTCCTCCTTGAGACCGGTCCGAGGCCCTGTTCACCTCCGGCGCAATCCGTTGCGAGACCGCGCGGCATCTGCAGATTGTACGCAGGTTCGGTTACGGCGTTCGAGATATGGAACATGTCTACGCCAGCGCAAGAGCGGCACCCGGCCCACGGGCAAACGAGTCTGCCCGTGCCACCCGGAACTGTCGTCCGTCTTCCGCCCTCTTTCCTCTGGTTCAGTCTTCGCCGCTGGTGCCTTGGCGGGACATGGCGATGGTGCCGGTGCGGGCGACGTTCTTGATGCCGTAGGGGCGGCAGACGTCGATGAAGGCTTCGATCTTCGTCTCCGGGCCGCTGACCTCGACCATCACAGACTTCTGGCCGATATCGACGACGTGGCCGCGGAACATCTCAATCAGGGCGAAGACCTCCGGCCGCTTCTCCGGCGGGACCGCGATGTTGATCAGCATCAGGTCCCGGGCCACCACCGCCTTGCCGGCGAAGTCCTGGACCTTGACCACCGGGATGATCCGGGCGAGCTGCTTGCGGACCTGCTCCACAATGCGGTCGTCGCCGATGACGACGATCGTCATGCGGCTGAGGTTGGGGTCCTCCGTCCGGCCGACGACCAGCGAATCGATATTGAAGCCGCGGGCGGCGAACATCCCCGCGACGTGGGCCAGAACACCCGGCTTATTCTCAACTAAGGCACTAATGATGTGCTTCATAATCCATCGCCAATAATCAAGTCTTATGCCATGCTTTCCAGGATCGTCAGGCCGTCCATGTCGGAGAGACTCTTGCCGGCAGGGACCATGGGCCACACGTTTTCTTCCCGCTCGACGCGGAAGTCGACCACGCAGGGCTGCTTTTCGGCCAGCATCTGCGTGACGGCCTTCGGCACGTCCTCCTTCTTATCCACGGTGATCCCAACGGCCCCCAGGGCTCGCGCGACATCGGCATAGTTGGGGTTCTTCAGGTAGCTGCACGAATAGCGGCGATTGTAAAACAGCTCCTGCCACTGGCGGACCATGCCCATGTAGCCGTTGTTCAGGATACAGACCTTGATCGGCAGCTCGTACTGCACGGCGGTCGCCAGTTCCGTCATGGTCATATTGAAGCTGTGGTCGCCGTCGATGTCGATCACGGTCGCATCCGGCCGGGCGATCTGGGCCCCGATGGCGGCGGGCAGGCCGAAACCCATGGTGCCGAGGCCGCCGGAGCTGATGAGCTGTCGCGGCCGGACGAATTTGTAGAACTGGGCCGTCCACATTTGGTTCTGACCGACCCCGGTCGTGATGACAGCCTCGTTCTTCGTCTGGCGGCAGATTTCGTCGATGACGTATTGCGGCTTGATCGTCTTGGCCCGCTTGTCGTAGCGGAAGGGGTGCTTCTTTTTCCACTCGGCGATCTTGGCGAACCACGGGCCGCGCTCGCGGTACTCGATCTCTTTGAGCAGCTCCATCAGGATATGCTTGGCGTCGCCGACGACCGGAATATCGACCTGGACGTTCTTCGAGATGCTCGAGGGGTCGATGTCGATATGGATGACCTTGGCGTGCGGGGCAAAGGTGGCGACCTTGCCGGTGACGCGGTCGTCGAACCGGGCCCCAATGGCGATGAGCAGGTCGCACTCCTGGACCGCGTAGTTGGCGTACGCCGAGCCGTGCATGCCGAGCATATCGAGCGACTCGGGCCTCCGCTGATCGAAGGTGCCCAGGCCCAGCAATGTCATGGTCACGGGCAAATGGGCCTTCTCGGCCAAAACCTGCAGTTCCTCGCTGGCATTGCTGCTGACGACGCCCCCGCCGACGTAGAGGACGGGCCGCTCGGCCTTATTGATAGCCTCGGCGGCCATCGAGATCTGGCGGGCGTGGCCCTTGGTGCGGATCCTGTAGCCAGGCAGGTCGATCGCGGCCTTGCCGTTGCACTTGCACTTGCCCACCGAGATATCGACAGGCACGTCGATCAGGACCGGCCCCGGCCGGCCGGTACTGGCAATGTGGAAGGCCTCGCGGACCGTTCGTTCCAGGTCGTTGATGTCCTTGACGATGGAGTTGTACTTGGTGACCGGCCGGGTGATGCCGGTCGTGTCGGCCTCCTGGAACGCGTCGTTGCCGATCAGGTCGGTGCGAACCTGGCCGGTGATCGCGACGAGCGGGACCGAATCCATCATGGCGGTGCCCAGGCCGGTGGTCAGGTTGCAGGCCCCAGGACCGCTGGTGGCGATAACAACCCCCACCTTGCCACTGGCACGGGCGTACGCGTCGGCCATGTGGCAGCCGCCTTGCTCGTGGCGAGGGATGATGAACCGGATCGGGGCATCATACAGCCGGTCAAACAAGGGCAACACCACCCCGCCGGTATACCCGAACATCGTTTCCACACCAAGTTCGACAAGGGTGTCGACGACGATCTGGGCGCCGGTTTTGATAGTAGCAGGGGCCTCGATGGCCGGGGCCGACGGTTGAGACTCAGGTGACATCTTCTTTCCTTTCGGATGGGACCCGCACAGGGTCCAAATCATATCGCGGGCAATTTCGCCGTGTCAATTACATCGCATTCTGGAGCACCTCCAAGCCCTGCATTTCATCGAGGCTCTTACCCGCCGGGACCATCGGCCAGACGTTCTCCTGGGCCTCGACGTGGAAATCCACCACGCAGGGCTTTTCTTCGCCGAGCATCCGCGCCAGGGCGGGGCCAACCTGATCCTTCGCCTGCACCGTGATGCCAATGGCACCGACCGCCCGCGCGAATTCAGCGTAGTTGGGATTTCGTAAGTGGCTGTAGGCGTAGCGTTTACGGTAAAACAGCTCCTGCCACTGACGGACCATGCCCATGAAGCCGTTGTTCAGGATGCAGATCTTGATCGGCAACTGGTGCTGGACGGCGGTGCTCAGTTCGGCCATTGTCATGTTGAAGCTGTGGTCGCCATCGATATCGACCACAACCGCATCGGGCCGGGCAATCTGGGCTCCGATGGCGGCGGGCAGGCCGAAACCCATTGTGCCCAGGCCACCGGAAGTGATTAACTGCCGGGGATGGCGGAACTTATAGAACTGCGCCGCAAACATCTGGTGCTGTCCCACTCCCGTGGCGACAATTGCCTCGCCTTGTGTTTGGCGGCACAACTCCTCAATTACATGCTGAGGTTTGATCGTGGCGACAGCGCGGTCGTAGTCCACCGCATAACGTTGTTTCCAATCGGCGATCCTGGCAAACCATGCTGATCTCGCCCGATGCTCCACCAATTCCGCCAAGGCGGCGAGGACGACCTTGGCGTCGCCGACAATGGGGATATCGGCGGGGACGGTCTTGGCGATGTTCGACGGGTCGATGTCGATGTGGACGATCTTGGCCTTGGGGGCGAAAGCCCCCAGTTTCCCGGTCACCCGATCGTCAAACCGTGCCCCGACGGCGATCAGCAGGTCGCAATCCTGGATGGCGAAATTGGCGTAAGGCGCCCCGTGCATGCCCGGCATGTCCAGCGATTCGGGCCTCCGCTGGTCGAAACTGCCCAGACCCATCAGGGTCATCGCCACAGGGAGATTCGCCTTGGCAGCGAGGTCCCGCAACTCCTGTGAGGCATTCGCCGTGATAACCCCGCCACCCGCCAGCAGGACCGGCCGTTCGGATTTATTGATAGCTTCGGCTGCCTCGCTGATCTGCCTGACATGGCCGTTTTTGGGGACCTTGTAGCCGGGCAGGTTGATGCGGATCGGCCCGTTGAGGCCGTGCTTCTGGAATTCGAGATCCGCCGGAATATCGACGAGGACCGGCCCGGGCCGGCCTGTCGAGGCGATGTGAAACGCTTCGTAAATCGTTCTGCCCAAATCCTTTATGTCAGTGACGATGGAGTTGTGCTTGGTGACCGCCCGCGTGATCCCGGTCGTCGGGGCCTCCTGAAAAGCATCATCCCCGATCAGGTCGGTTCGGACTTGGCCTGTGAGAGCGACGAGAGGGATCGAATCCATCATGGCGGTGGCCAGACCGGTGACCAGATTGCAGGCGCCCGGTCCGCTCGTGGCTATGACCACGCCGACCCGCCCGCTGGCGCGGGCATAGGCATCGGCCATGTGGCACCCTCCCTGCTCGTGGCAGGGGATGACAAACCGGATCGGCGAGTCATAAAGCCTGTCAAATAAAGGCAATACGGATGCCCCAATGTAGCCGAAAATGGTCTCGACTCCATGGGCGCGCAGGGCGTCAACGATGATCTGGGCGCCGGTTTTGGGGATTGTGCGGTCGGCCGCAGGGGCCGTGGACGAAGAATCAGCTTGCATACCCTTTCCTTCCTGATCAACACGTCAGGCTTCTACCATCGGAAGCCTTTTGGTTATTCCGGCGGATTGTGGCTTTCTCGGCCCTTCGGGCAGCCAACCGCTCTTACCTTCGAAGAACGATCCACTGGCCCGAAGATACATGCCTTTGCCACAACTCCGTAACCATCCCAACCATCAGGGATGGACCAGGTTGTGCCGCGACAATCTTCGCAGGCACATGTAAACTGATAGCAAATCCGATCTTGCTTGTCAATGGGTTTGCCCCGTTCGGCGTGCCAATTATGGTGCGCGTGCGTAAGAAACAGTGCGAAGTTGCGCGGAATAGGTAATTTCCTTGGTTTATTCGCAATTCGGGCCCAGCGGAGGTTGCATTCATGTGACGGGCTCCTATAATAGGTTCAGTGCCTGCGAGCATAAGGGATAGTCTGTGCGGGAAGTGCGTTCTTCCCCCTCGCGGGTCCGCGGGTTGCCTTTGGGAGCAACCGGTCGTGGCACGGTATCGAAGAAGGGGAAGCCCTGGCGACGACGCCGTTCGGCGCGCCATCGCGATTTTCAACGAATACGGCGATTTTATTCGCGCCGTCATCCGTTTTCAGGCTCATGACAGATCCTGGCAAGAGGACCTTTCCCAGGAGTTCTTCCTGGAGCTGATCCGCAGACCTGTGCCGGCCGACGTGCGGAATCCCAAAAGCTACCTCTATCGGGCGATTGTCCATCATATCCTCGATTCCGCGCGGGCACGGGACAACTACCGGCGCGCCGTGAAGAAATATGCCAGGAACAAGCGAATTCCCATCAACAATCGCTCCGCGGGAAACGCCTTATTACAGGACACAGAGGAAAGAAATGCGACCATCGCTTCTCTAACTCGATATTTGCAGGAGCGGGAAGCGCAGGCCTTTGTGTTGCGGTACCGGGACAATTTCAGCATCGGAGAGATTGCGAGGAGGATGGGTGTGAACGCCAGGACCGTCAGCCGGTATTTGTCCGAGAGCCTCAGGAGGCTCCGCGAGACGTTGAGTGCATAAAGAGGGATCTCTATGAGATCGTGCGAGGATGAGCGCCCGTGCCAGGAGGCGCAAGTCCATTATTATGATCTCCTCTGCCAAGAGGAAGCGGCCGTTCCCGCGGTCGTGCGCCGCCATGTGGCGATCTGTCCCGTGTGCCGGGAGAAGATGCGCCGTCTGCGCGAGACTGTTCTCGAGGCCGAGCGTACGACAGGCCCGGCGGGCGCCTGGCAGGATGAGACCATTGAGGCCCTGGCGCAGCAATTCCAACTGCTCGATGAGCGCGTGACGTGTTCCGAGGTCAGGCCGCTGCTGCCCGAGCTGGCACTGGAGTCACCGCAGCTCAGGATCCCTACACCCGTAACAGTCCACGTGGACCATTGTCCACAGTGCGCAGCGGACCTGGCGGCCCTCCGGGAGCTCCACCTCTCGGCCGAACAATTGAAGCGGTTGGGCCGCCTCTTGGCGGCCCCTCGCAACGTGCATCTTGGGAATGTGGAAGGTGTAGGGACTGCCGCAGCCATGAAGCGCGGACGAAAGACCCGCGCCACCAGGGGTGGCCTTGCCCGGACGGTTTCAGGATCCCTCTCGTCCGAAGAGACCGCAATCGCCTGCCATGACATCGCGGTGGCTGACCTTTTCGACTGCGTCGTTCCGAGCGATTCTACGCCGTCCGGAGAAGGAGCAGCGCGCGAGCGGCAGAACGCGATTGCGCGGCATGTCCGGAGCTGTCCGGTGTGCCTGAGAAGGATGCAGACACTGCAGCGCACGATTGGCGCGATCGTCACCCGTGGCGACTCCGAAGTCGTGACCGTGTATCACGCGGAGAAGGACGCCGAAGTAACTGGGAGTGAGTATCCGTACCCCGTCAGCGTGCAGGTTCTGCACAGCGAATCTAAGGCAGTAGGGGATGCACACACTCCTCGAACCGCCTTGGCGACCGGCTTGCGCAAGGTCGGACGCGCTGCCAAGCCGCTGGCCGCGCTGGTGCTCCTCGGGGTTACCCTGACCACGCTCCTGCGCACGACCACCCCTACCGCGTCAGGTACCAATCTCGGCGACGTGGACAAGACTTTGGCGAAGATGAAGCATGTCTATGTCGTCGCCTGCGACTGGCAAGCCAGGCCCACTGAGGAGTTTTGGATCGCCCGGTCGAAAATTCTGGTGCATAAGACGGGGGAGAATTGCGTCCTCTATGACTTGGCACACGACCGCAGGAGAACCCTCAATCTCCAGACCGGCGCATGCACCTCGGAACAACTCAGCCCGGACGATGGCGGCCTCGATGGGGCCCGGCGGTTCATGGAGGGCTTCCTGAGGCGGATGGTGACGCAGGCCACGCCGGACACCAGGCTTCGTCCTGCCGAGGGGCAAATGCCCAGCGGGATCGACAAGGGCTTGGACGTTTATGAATTGCGCTCGGCGCCGCAGGAGAGAAACTCCTCCTTGGACAGCATCGCACTGGCGGCTACGGGGGCGAAAAGCCCACCCGCGAGCCGCTGGCTGGTGTGCATTGACCCCACGTGGGGGCTTCCGCGAATGATCGTGTCCCAACGTCAAACGCTTGGCAAGGATGGATGGGACCCGATGAAGACGACCACGACGGCCTTCTCCTATCTCACCGAGCAGGAAATGGAGGAAAGCCTCCAGAAGCTCTTCCCGCCCGAGTGACCGTCGACACGGGCACCGGCCCAAATACGCCGGTCCCCCGGCGCGTAGACTCGGCGCGTCTCGTGTTCCGCCTGCTACAGCCATGCGACGGTGCGTGATCATCGGCCGACGGACGACGGTTCCTGCCTCTGAAAGTCATCGCAACGATGGTCGGCCCAGGTGAACAGGGGCCGCGGCTTTCCGGCAGTCCCGCCGCTTCTGCCCTCGACCAGCTTCAGACATTGGCCCCACGTGGGTCTTCCCGTGTGGCTCCAGGCTGGCGTGAAGAACCCACACATTTCACAGAACTGCCGCATCATCGCACGTCGTGCTCCATTACAACCCGGTCCACCAGGATCGGGCGTGGTCTGATCGTGCCCGCCGCAGGGGAAAGCCCATTCCTGGGCGTCCACTATAGAAGAAGGCGTACGACGACTGTCCCATGTTGATGCCGAATTGAGATCTGCCGCGACGCCCCGCGCCCCGTGGCTCTGCACTGGGGCTAAAGAAAACCATCAACCTGACCGATAAAAAGTGTGCCGATCGAGTAGGAGTCCGAGTCTGTTCGGCGCGGTCGCGGCCGCCAGCCCGACAAAGAGGGCCGGAGGGTTCGACCCGGTGGGTCTCGGGGATTATGGCACTGAAGATCTTGCACACACGGGGTGTCGGCGCCGCGACGGCGCTGCGGGATTTCTCGATTGAGGGGGCCGCTGAACTTGGCGTCTGCGCCGGGGCCCAATCCTTTCGTGCCACCCGCCAGAGCGACGGCCAGCCGGTCCTGCTGCACAAGTTCCGGCCGGCGGCAGCGCTGCTGGATTTAGAGCCCCGGATCGCGGACCCACAGCCCCTGGACTTCGACAAACCGTTTGTCACGCAGTTCACCGACCTCTTTGTTGCCGCCGGCAGTGCCTATCTGGTCGAGCCGCTGCCGCCCGGCGTCGCGCTGAGCGACCTGTGGCGCTTTGTGCTCCAGAAGCGGCCCGATCAAGCCTTCGTCGTGATCGCCGTCGTGGTTCGCCACCTGGCGTCCGTCCTCCACCGGCTCCAGCGTCGGAACCGCTACCACGGCGCCCTGACCGTGGAGAACATGGTGCTGGCCTCTACGGCCAGCTTCGGGGTCCTGACGGCGCACCTGCCCTGTCGGGAGGGCCGGCTCTGGCTCCGCAAGGATCCCGAAAGCCCCTTGAAACCCGATTGCTGCGCCGTCGCCGACGTTCTGGGCATGCTGCTCGAGATCGAGTCGCAGACGGCGGCTCTCCAAAACGTGCCCAGGCTTCTGCCGGCGGCGATCCGTCACCGCATTCGCGATCTGGTGCAGGCGGTAGAGCATGCCACGGTCCATGCCGGCTGAAACCGCGAGACGCGGAAATCCGAAGCACCAATGACCGAATTGTGCACGAGGCCCTTTGTTATGACGGGCCTTGAGGTTACAATACGCCCTTTGGTGTCGTGTCGGCCGCAAACAGTCTGTAGGGGCGAATCATCATTCGCCCTTACGCACCAGATAGAGTTGTGTCACCATGAAGACTTATGAGCAAATCAACGACCGGATCGAGTCGGGCAAGGCCGTCGTGCTGACAGCCGACGAGATCATGGACTATGTCGATAAGAAGGGCGTCGCGGCGGCGGCCCAGGAAGTGGACGTAGTTACCACCGCCACCTTTGGGCCGATGTGCTCCTCCGGCTGCTTCTTGAACTTCGGGCACTCCCAGCCGCGGATTCGCATGTCCGAGGCATGGATCGAGGACGTGCTCGTCTACGCGGGCGTCGCGGCAGTGGATGTCTACCTGGGAGCGACGCAACTGCGCCATGCGGACCCGGCGAACATGTATTATCCCGGCGAGTTCCGCTACGGCGGCGGCCACGTCATCGAGGACCTCGTCGCGGGCAAAACGCTCCAGCTTTTCGCGCTGTCCTACGGAACGGACGAGTACCCGCGCCGCGAGATCCGCACCTACTTCACGATCCAGGATCTCAATCAAGCCATCATGGTCAATCCCCGGAATTGCTACCAGAACTACAATGTGGCGATCAACGATTCGGACCGGGCAATCTATACGTATCTGGGCATTCTGGAGCCCCGCCGTAAGAACGCGACCTACTGCTCCGCGGGCCAGTTATCGCCGCTGCTGAACGATCCGTACTACGAAACCATCGGCGTGGGCACGCGGGTTTGGCTGGCAGGGGCCCAAGGGCACGTCTACGCGGAGGGGACCCAGCATGCCGGTGACTGCCAGCGGGCTCCCAACGGCGTGCCGAAAGAAGGGGCCGGGACCCTCGCCCTGACCGCCGATATGAAGCAGATGCGGCCCGAGTTCGTGCGGGGTGTGAGCCTGCGCGGTTACGGCGTGTCGCTGGCACTGGGTGTTGGGATACCGATCCCCA
>JAMCWO010000146.1 GCA_023481165.1 Planctomycetota bacterium
TGGCGTTCCCATCCGTGCAGACGCCGGCGTTGTAAAGCACGTCGGTGAGCCGCCCGTCCCGATGGCAGATCGTCAACGGATAGTCGGTCACGAACCCCTGGGCGAAGACCTGCTGGTAGCCCTCGCTCGCCTTGGCCGGCTCCGTGAAGTAGGTGGAGAAATCCGTGCCGATCAGTTGCGCGCGCGGGACGCCGGTGACCTTGATCGTGGCCTCGTTGACGTCGGTGATCTTGCCGTCCGCGCTGATGGTCACCAGCGGGTCCAGGGACGATTCGATCAGGCTGCGGGCATATTGCGACGCGACCGCCAATTGTTCCTCCGACCGCTTGCGGGCGGCCACGGCGTCCGTAATATCCCGGGCGATGGTGGAGGCGCCGATGATCCGGCCTTTCTTGTCCCTCACCGGGGAGATGCTCACCGACACGTTGATGATCCGGCCGTCTTTCCGCCGCCGCACCGTCTCGTAGTGGCGGATGCTCTCGCCCTGCTGAATACGTTCCAGAATCTCCGGCACCTCATCCGTATACCCCGGCGGGGTCAGAAGGGAGACCGGCTGGCCGATGGCCTCCCGGGCGGAGAACCCGTAGATCTTCTCGGCGCCGCTGTTCCAGGACGTGATGATCCCCTTGGAAGTCTTGGTGATGATGGCATCATCGGAAGACTCCACGATAGACGCCAGCAGGAAGGTCCTGTCCTCAATCAGCTCTTCGGAAAAATGTGAATCCCTTTCGACGCTTAACACCGATGCTCTCGCATTCTTGCCTGCATTGCCCATGATCAACCTCAGTGTCTATTCCCCGCTTACCCCCAATCTTCCACCAACGCGCAAAAGCTCTCCCTTCGGCATTCCGCATGACCGCTCGTCTGTGTGGACTGTCAACCCTCAACACCTCGTTGTCCTGCTGCCACTCACTATTCTTTGCGATGTGGGCTCCACAATTGTAGCAGGACCCAGAGCTTCTCAACCTTAACGGAATATTAGGTCGCAATTGGCGATTGGTCCTTAAGGAAATTCCTTATTTTCATTACGCCCGGCACGGTGATCGAAAACATGCTGCCTTGGCCCGGGGGCGCTCGCGGCTGGTCTGCAGTTTCTCCGCATGTTGCCGCAGGTCTTGCCCCCGCTGCAGGTACTCGTTCGCCTGCTCCAGCTCGTGTTGCTTGGCTTGGGGCAGGTCGGGGAGTGCATTTCATCGTTCATCGCCCGAATTCACGTTCTTGGTGTCAATAGCTCGAAAAACGGCTCCGAGGCAGAACCAGGTCGGGAGGATGGTCGTATAATACGATGCCGGAGAGAGGTCGGATGGGTTTCAAAGACCCACCGGCCGGGAAGCCAGATGAGGTTATTGACACTCTCTCTTCCGTTCTTTATCATTTGAAAGATGGTTCTGTTGCCGGTGCTTCCAGCCGGTCCGCCGGGTCTTTGGCAAGCCGGTGCGGAGCAGTGAAAAAATTTTCACTTTTTTCATTTTCTTCCCTTGACGGTACGTGAAGATCGTCTACAATACAGAACTCACGGTGAACGGGTGAGGTGACGAATCTGCCTGTTCGCCGGTTTCGTTAGTGAACGGAACAGACGTTCTTTGACAAGTTAACAGTTAAGCCATATGAGCAGCGAAAGTGCGGCCGCCGCGGTGGGATACGCCCCCTGCAGCGGCAATCCAATGTATAAGTAATTCAGCACTTTCGGTGCGCTATACTAAAAGTGTTGAGCCTACGACGGTCCACCGAAAGGTGGAATCGCCAAGTCAAACTGAAGGGTTTGATCCTGGCTCAGAACGAACGCTGGCGGCGTGGCTAAGACATGCAAGTCGAACGGACCTGTTAATTTATTAGCAGGTTAGTGGCGAAAGGGTGAGTAATGGATAGGTAACGTACCCTGGGCTCTGGGATAGCCATCCGAAAGGGTGGGTAATACCGGATAATATCACGGGTCGATGGGCCTGTGATCAAAGATTCATCGGACCAGGAGCGGCCTATCTCCTATCAGCTAGTTGGTGAGGTAACGGCCCACCAAGGCGAAGACGGGTAGCGGGACTGAGAGGTTGGCCCGCCACATCGGAACTGAGACACTGTCCGGACCCCCACGGGGGGCTGCAGTAACGAATCTTGGGCAATGGGCGAAAGCCTGACCCAGCGACGCCGCGTGCGGGAGGAAGTCCTTCGGGATGTAAACCGCTGTCAGGGACGTGAAAGTCCACTTCGGTGGATTGATCTAACCCAGAGGAAGTCACGGCTAACTCTGTGCCAGCAGCCGCGGTAAGACAGAGGTGGCTAGCGTTGTTCGGTATCACTGGGCTTAAAGCGTGTGTAGGCGGGAGCGTAAGCATTTTGTGAAATCCCCCGGCTCAACCGGGGCATTGCTTGATGTACTGCGTTCCTTGAGGCAAGTAGGGGTGCGAGGAACTCTTGGTGGAGCGGTGGAATGCGTAGATATCAAGAGGAACGCCGGCGGTGAAGACGTCGCACTAGGCTTGTCCTGACGCTGAGACACGAAAGCGTGGGGAGCGAACGGGATTAGATACCCCGGTAGTCCACGCCGTAAACGATGCCTACTAGATTGTGGCGGTTCTGACGCCGGCACAGTCGAAGCCAAAGTGTTAAGTAGGCCGCCTGGGGAGTACGGTCGCAAGGCTAAAACTCAAAGGAATTGACGGGGGCTCACACAAGCGGTGGAGCATGTGGATTAATTCGAAGCAACGCGCAGAACCTTACCTGGGTTTGACATGCTTGGATGCCTTTCCGGAAACGGAGTAGGCTGCCCTTCGGGGTGAAACTGGCACAGGTGCTGCATGGCTGTCGTCAGCTCGTGTCGTGAGATGTCGGGTTAAGTCCCTTAACGAGCGAAACCCTTACCGTTAGTTACCAGCGGGTCATGCCGGGAACTCTAACGGGACTGCCGGTGTTAAACCGGAGGAAGGCGGGGATGACGTCAAGTCATCATGGCCTTTATGCCCAGGGCCTCACACGTGCTACAATGGCCGGTACAAAGTGACGCAAGACCGCAAGGTGGAGCAAATCACAAAAAACCGGCCCCAGTTCGGATTGTAGGCTGGCAACTCGCCTGCATGAAGTTGGAATCGCTAGTAATCGTGGATCAGCTATGCCACGGTGAATGTGTTCCTGAGCCTTGTACACACCGCCCGTCAAGTGATGGGAGTTGGGAGTACCCGAAGTCGGATTGCTAACCCGCAAGGGAGGCGTCTGCCGACGGTAAGCCCGACGACTGGCACTAAGTCGTAACAAGGTAGCCGTAGGGGAACCTGCGGCTGGATCACCTCCTTTCTAAGGATAACTTAGAACGTGTCCGGCGCATTTTCGTCGGGTGCGTAGAGTCAGGCATGATCGCTGCTCAGGCTTAACTGTTCTTGGACCCAAAGCCCCGCCGGGAAACCGACGGGGCTTTCTTTTTGCGCTGACCATGGGCTGGCGACGGGGCGGCGGGTGCGGTATAATCAGTAGGGTTTGGTGGTGTTGGGTGGTCCGCGCGTTGCGTGAAGTTGGAGCGCCTCATGGTTGGGACAGGGGAGAACACGCACGAAGAGGGAGGGGTACGAGAGCCCTTCTTCTCGGGAGATGCAGGAGAACGTACGGATTTCTGTGGCCAAGAGGCTCTCGGTCCAGGGGCCCAAATTGGGCCGTTCAAGCTCCTGGGCATTCTGGGCGAAGGCGGCTACGGCATCGTGTATCTGGCCGTCCAGGAGCAGCCGATTCGCCGCCGCGTAGCGCTCAAGGTCATCAAGCCCGGCATGGATTCTCGCCAGGTGATTGCCCGCTTCGAGGCGGAGCGGCAGGCCCTGGCCCTGTTGGACCATCCGAACATCGCCCACGTTTACGACGCCGGGACCACGCCCGAGGGCCGGCCCTACTTCGCCATGGAGTATATCGAGGGGATGGCGCTTACGGAGCACTGTGACCGCCAGAGGCTCACCATCCGGGAGAGACTCCGCCTATTCCTGCAGGTCTGCAGCGCGGTCCAGCACGCCCATCAGAAGGGAATCATCCACCGCGACCTGAAACCATCCAACATCCTGGTCACCGGAAAAGATGGGGAGGCTCGTGTCCGCATCATTGATTTCGGGATCGCCAAGGCTCTCGCCCAGACCCTCACCGAGAAGACGCTCTACACGGAGCAAGGGCAACTCATCGGGACGCCGGACTACATGAGTCCCGAGCAAGCCGAAATGGATGCCCACGGGGTGGATACCCGCTCGGATGTCTACTCCCTGGGCGTCGTCTTGTACGAGTTACTGACGGGAGTGCTGCCCTTTGACCCGGAGACGCTGCGGGCCGGCGGCATCGATCACATCCGCACGGTGATCCGAGAGCAGGAGCCGCGCACCCCCAGTACGCGGCTGACCGGCCAAGGTGGGGAGTTGACGAAGATCGCCCAACGGCGGCGGACCGACCCGCAGACATTGACGAAGTCGCTGCGCCGAGAGTTGGAGTGGATCCCCCTGAAGGCCATGCGGAAGGAGAGCCCCCGGCGTTACCAGTCGGTCTCCGAATTGGCGGATGACATCGGGAACTACCTTCGCGGAGCACCTTTGCTCGCGGGCCCGGAAACGGTCCTTTACCGTGCCAGGAAGTTCGTGCAGAGGCATAAGGTAGCCGCAGCTGCCGTCAGTATTGTTGCCGCGTCGCTGCTGCTGGGTCTGATCGTGTCGACCACGATGTACTTCGGGGCCGAGATGGCCCGCGAGGAGGCCACGCTGGCACAGACGGCCGAGGCTGAACATCGACAATCGGCGGAGCGTGAGCGGGATCGCGCCATCAAGGCCGAGGAGGAGGCCACCCGCCACCTGGCGGATCTCTATGAGGAGCAAGGGCGGAGGTACATGGAGCTGGGCGACCTGGACCGAGCCCTGGTCCTCCTCACGGAAGCGTTGAAAAGCGACAGCACCCGACTCACGACGCGGCTGCTGGCCGAGGAATGCCTGCGCAGGCAACCGGACCCGAACCTCAGCACGGCGACGAGTCTTATTCCCTGGAAGGGGGAACGACCCGGGGAGGATGTTTCTTTTGCGACGAGTCCGGACCGCAAGCTGATCGCCTTTGTAGACGCAGGCGATCCGGTCGTACGTATCTTCGATACGGAGACTGCCGAGCCCAAAATCCAGCTTCAGACGGGCCGGGCATTGAGACTTGCCTTTGTCCCTGGCAACCAACACCTGCTCGTTCAGGTACCCGACGGTCCGTCTCATCATTCCATAAGTGTGTTCGATCTGAATACCGGCGAGAGGGTCACATCGATCCGACGCGCTAGCGCAGACATTGACAAGCTCATGGCTTGTCCGTACGGGACGTTGCCGCCCCGCAACGTGATGGAACGGTCCTACAACGGAATTCTGTTGAGTCGCGCTGGCGACTGGTTTGCATTTCTGGACGTGAATGACACCCGTGACGCGCCGGAAACCCAGGTTGTCTTCTGGGATTTCTCGAACCGAAAGCTTCACCGTTCCCCCGGATACCCTTTTGCGAACCTTCTGACGAATATCGTCTTTCGGACGCGCAGCAGTTACGGTCACCCCTCTGCTCTGGTTGCCAGCGACTGCCAGCAGACGTGTTATTGCTGGGATGTGCCGCAGTTTACCCCCGCGGGAAGCTTTCGGTTCGCCGTTGTCAATGCCGTCATCGCCGGTACGAGAATGATTGTCCAGAAGCCCACCGGCGAGGCAGAACTTCTTGACCGGACCGGTAATCGCGGAATCCGTGTGGTCCCCCGGTCGATTGCCTTCGGCTTCAGTCCTGACGCGGCGCGGCTCATCACCAAGAGTCTATCGGAACCGGTGCCCGGCACAGTTGACACCAATGACGGCGTTACCACCGACCTCTGGGAGGCGCGCCACGGAGAGCGCATCGCTTGTTTGGGTGGGGCGGCCGTGGAGAATTGGCATTTCTCCCCCGACAGCCGGTTTCTGGTCACAGAACACCGGGACAGGGGAATTCGAATATGGCTTTCCCAAAGTGGAAAGCCCGTTTTCGCGATTCCGCCCGAGGTGAGTCAGGAAGCAACAGACATCAGCCCGGACAACCGCTGGCTGGTCACGCGGGACCGTCAGACCGCCTCCCTTATCGGAATCTGGAATCTCGCCACCGGTGAGCACTTCCAGCCATACACGGCTCAGCTCTCGTGGCATGACATAGGGGCGGGATGGACCATTGGGGAGACGGACGCCTTATTCGCTTGTTCTCAGCAATCGCCGGGGACATTACCGCGATTCAATGCGAGCGGCTCCGCCCTGATAGGGCCCCAGGGCCTGCTACCGTTCCACACCGATGCTTCGAGCCTCGCTCGGCTCGTGAGCGTCGTGAGTGTACACATCGGCCTTCGTTTCGAGAACGGGCGCATCCGGCCCGCCTCGCAGGACGAGATCTGGCTCGCCCGACTCGAGTACCACCGCCGGGCTGGCACCGAGCGCAGTACGGAGGCCATTGCTGCTCTGCTCCATCTCGCATCCCGCGCCCTCGAGCGGAACGACCTCGCGAGGGGTTCGACTTTCCTGCGATCCTATCTGGCCCTGTTGCCGATCGACGATTCTGGGCTAACCGATCGTGGCAGCGACCTGATGCGCACGTTGTCGGACGCCTATTTGCGCAACGGGGACCAGGAGGAACGTGTTTGTCGTTACAGCCTGGCAATTGAGAGTTACAGGCAGGCCCTGCTGCTGCGAGCCGATGACCCCGAGACCCTGCGCAGGCTGTCGTGGGTGTTGGCAACTTGTCCGGATGTGGTCCTTCGCAATACAGGAGAGGCTCTTGCGACCGCGGAGCGTGCCTGTGTACGGACAGATTGGCAGTCCTGGCAGGATTTGTACACCTACGCCGTCGCCAGTGCGGCGCATGGTTGCTTTGCGGATGCCGTCCGGGTAGAGCGTAAGGCCGTTGAGCTTTTGCCCCCTTCCGAGAGGGAGCGGTGGATGGAGAATCTCCGCAAGTGTTTGCAGTTGTTTGAGGCGAATCAGTCTTATGACTGGCGGCACCTCTGCAATCTGCCCGACCGGAATCTGCTGTGTTGGTGGGCGTTTGACGATTTGAACGGTGTCATGGTCCGTGATCGCTCAGGTCTGGGTCACACAGCCATGTTGTCGGGGGACATCCGAGTGCTCACTGCCGACGGGCATACAGTCCTCCAGTTCCGTGGCCCGGAGGCTTCCGCGCGGTGCCCGAACGTGCCTGACCTGAACGTGACGGATATTCTGACGGTTGTGGCCTGGGTGAAATACGCGCCGGGCGAGGACCAAGACGAGGCAAGTCAGCAAGTCGTGGGAAAAGGCCAGGCTTGGGCCTTGTGCGTTACCCACGGGACTTGCCTGCCCTACTTCAATGGTGCGGCCCTGAACGTCCCTGCTTCGGCGCCGCACAGTCGCGTGACAGGCAAGACCCCGCTGAACGATGGCCGCTGGCATCAGCTTGCCGCCGCCTATGATGGCCAAGCCCTCTCCCTGTACGTAGATGGCATACTAGATGCCGCCGTCGATGCGTCGGGCTCACTGGTTCGGTCTGATGAGGGAATCGCCCTCAGCAAAGGGAGTTGGTCTCAGCTTCCCTGGCGAGGCTTGATGCGCGAGGCTCGGGTCTACAATCGTGCACTGAGTGCGGAGGAGATCACCCGTCTCTATGAGGAAACGAAGTAGATGCTGGGCCTACCTATTCCTGCGAAGGGCCGGCGGGCGGCATTTCCGGCAAACGGTGTTTAGCGGCTTGGAAAAAGAGGCCAGCCAAGTCGGCAGGCATCCAAGCGGCTTGGGCGAACGCATGAAGGAAGCGCACCAATCTCTCATCGGTGTGTTCCGTCACGTGTTCGTTGTGGAATACCCGCGCGGCGGCGATAGCGGCGAAGTACACGGCCGCGAATACGTCTCTCTCGATTCCGGATTTCGCGTTCCTGCCGAGGGCCTTGGTGTACTCCTTGATCTGCTTGAGAACAGCAAGATCGGTGGCGCGATCTCGCAGCAGTTCGCCCAGCGGCGGCCCGGCTACCGTGCGGGGCCCGCTCGAGGAGGGGCCCGCGACCGCGGCCGCGCTTGACGCCGATGCCTCCAGGGGCAAGGCACAGCGCAGGATATTCCGCAGCAGGTCACCCTTTTGCTCGTCCTCGTTGGGGGCCGCAGCGGAGCTATCGCGCTCCAGTGCCAGACTCAACAGGCGGGTCTTCTGGCCATCGTTCAAGGCCCAGTTGTCCATTCTCTCAGCCACGGCATCCCCCAGCATCCGAGGATAGATTGCGAGCCATGTCTTTCATACTAATACGTAGCGTGCATCATTTTCTCGCCGGCCGGCCGGAGAATACCGCGATGAATTCGCGGATCTCCGTCTCGATACCCTGTTCGGAATCGGCCAGAGCGCTGAGCCGGCCGCGCAGGAGGGCCCGGAACCGGCGTTTGACATTCTCGATCATGTGATAGGCGGTCGAGGCATCGGCCACGCCGTACTTGAGGCATACCTCGCTCATGGCCCTGTTGGTCTCCATTTCCGGCTCCAGGAGCCACTCCTGGAAGAGTTGCCAGTGCGTCAGCTTGCCGCGCTGCCGGCATTCCTGTTCCAGTTCCTCCAGGACCTCATGGAGCAATTGGTCGGCCCAAGCCCGGTTGAACTCGGCCTCCGGGTCTTCGGCCGCAGTCCCGATATCCGGGGCGGTTTCCAGAGAGGCGGACGTCTTGCTGGAACGGAGGGCACTGACCGCGTAGTTGTGCACGGATCGAAGCAGAAAGCTGCGAAACCGGCCCTTCTCCCGGTCGGCTTTGTGAACGAGGTCCTGCCCGAGCACCTTGTCCGTGAAGAACCCCTGCGCCAGATCCTTGGCCTGCTCGTTGCCGAGCCCCATGCTCCGGAGATAGCAGTACACGGGTTTCCAGTACTTCCGGCACAACTCTGCCAATACCGCGTCTCTCTGGGGGCAGTGGAGCAGCCATGTCCATTCTGTCGGTGGAAACGCCCGCTCCTCACCGCCCAAAGAGGTAGCGTCGCGGGGCTTCGCCATGTCCGAACCTCCGAAAACCTGCCATCCCGTCTTGCTTTGCATCGCCGGCGTCCCGCCGGAGCCCGAACAACCACGATTCTAACGCACGCCCTGATTCTTGTGAAGTCGCGGAACCATGGCGTGCAATTTTTTCGCTCGTCCCGGCGAGATTCCCCGTCTCCCGGCGTAGTTCAGATAGCAAACGGAGGTCCACTGCCACACGCGGGACCGCCCAGGAGGCACTATAGATGGAGTTGGGAAACGACCCACCGTTCATGTAGGACGCGTCTTGGTTCAAGCGGAGCAAACGTGTCCGGCGGCTGCTGCGCACACGTGAGAATCACGAAAGTGTCTCGCCAGGAAGGAGAAGTGGTTATGAAGTTCTGTGGAAACACGTTCAGGTCAAGCCTGATGTTCGCTGCAGTCGTGGTGTTGGCTATGACTGCCGCCGCCGCGCCAGTTCCGTTTGCGGACTATGGGTCGGGGACAACCATCGAGTTGGTGAGCGGGAAGGGCACTTGGCAAATCAATTGGGGGCAGGGGCCCTGGACTTGGTCAGACGTCACGACGGCCTCGCCCCTGCTTGGCTCCAATGTGTCCGGCATCTTGGCCATCCAAACCACGGCCCCGGCCAAAATCAGCGCGGATCTGGTCGCCACCCTCCCGATTGCGGGGACGCTGACCCTGTCCGCCCACGATCAGAACAATGGCAACGGGGTCATTGGGACCATGGTCCTCAATTGCGTCGGGGTTAACATCGTTGATATGAACGCATCGCGGCTTATCGTGGACCAGGGGACCGGGATGGCTCTGGCACCGTTCCGCCCACCGGGACCGGAAGCCGCGCTGACGCTGAAGGAGGCCACCGGTGTCTTCGCCTATGTCAAACAGGTGGGAGACTGGCGGCTGCAATTGGCCGGGCTGTATGCCGCACCCCTGATACCGGGGGTCAAACTCCAGGACAACCTCATGCAGGCCCTCGGGGGAAAAGTGGCGCTGATCGGCGGCCTTGGCGACTTCGCCCTCAGCGGACAGTATGAGGCGGTCGAGAGCCTCAAGCCCAAGGCGTTCTGCGAGTACGGCTCGGCCGTTGCCCCCAACTTCGGCGCCGCAGGCGCCTTGTGGAACCAGACGTGGGCCGGTGGCCCGTGGCCCTGGCACAAGTGTGCCACCACTGTGAACGCCACATTCCTCGGCGACAATGTTTCCGGAAAACTGGAAACGACCACGACGGGGACACCGAGCGTCGACGAGAAAATGGTATTGCGAGCGGGGTTTGCTGGACGCCTCACCCTGACCAAACAAGGCGGTGTTGCCCCGGACGGGAGCGCCGGCCAGATCATCGGCGACGCGAAGGGGACCTTCGTGGCAGACGCCAATGCGGCGCATGCCACATTTGACTCCCAGGGAAACATCGTGTGTGCGTTTGGCATCGCGGTTCACAACGCCCCCGATGCTTTCGTCTCCGTGACCGACGCGACTGGGGTTTACGCCGATATTCACGCGGCGGGCGATTGGGCGTGGTACGTCAATGGCACCATGACCATAGCCAAGGTGCCGACCATGTCCCTCCAGCAGAATATCCTGGCCGCCCTGCAGAAGCCCGAACTGCTGCTCGGCGCTCAAGAGGAATTCGTCCTGACCGGCTGGTACTACCGGCAATGAGGCAGGTCTCTTGGGGGCTGCCCCTGATCGGCCGAGTTGGGATTACGACAAAACCGTGAAGCCGGGATGCTCAAGACCCACTTGGCAAACGGATTGGGGCGCCGCTCTCGCGAGAGTGGCGGCCCTTTGAAACACAACGCTCTTGCCTTCACGCACAATTAGCCCTGGTTCCTGCCCTTCGTGCCAGACCCCTCTCCCTTTCCCTGCGGACGCCGGTCGGCGCGCGAGCACCGGGGGTAGTGTTTCCCCTGTGAACCCGGGCCGCTCTCTCCGCGTGTAGTATAGTATGAGAATAACCGGCAGAGCCGGGCTCTCTATCCATTCGCAGGGAGCGGTGCATCATGGCGAAGAAAGGAGAGCGACAGAAGAAACACAGGATCCTGGCTCAGACCCTGCCGGAAGGGGTCTTGATCACGGACAAGCAGGGAACACTGACTTACGTGAATCCTGCGCTGGAGCAGATGTTCGGGATTCCTTCCACCGCTTCCGTCGGCACCGATTTTCGCAAGTACGTTGCCGCGGAATCCCTCCGTCTCGCCGAGGAGGCGTTTCTCGGCTGCGCCCACGGAAAGATCGTCCGGGAGGTTGTGTTGCAGGCGATTCATGGGGATCATCATGTCTTTCCCATTGAAGTTGTGGCTTCGCCCATCTTCAAGGGCGGCGAGTTTCAGGGCGTGGAGTCGGTGGTGCGCGATATCACCGCACGCCAGCAGGCCCAGGAGGCGCTGCGTCGGAGCGAACGGCAGTTCCGGAGCACGTTCGAGAATGCGGCGATCGGCATCGCCTATGTAGACTTGGATGGCAAGATCACGCAGGCCAACAGCCGCTTCTGCGAGATTACCGGCTATTCTTCCCAGGAGATTCTGGGCAAGACGTGCGAAGACATCACGCTGGCCGAGGACGGGGAAGCAGAGAAAGAATCGCTGCGGCGTCTTGGGGAGGGCGCGGTAGCCCATTACTCGATCGAGAATTGCTGCGTCCGCCCGAACGGCAGCCTCGTCTGGGTCCATATGACGCGCTCCATCCAGCGCGATGAGGCGGGGCAGCCGGACTGTTTTATCGTCCTGGTGGAGGATATCTCCGACCGCAAGCGCGCGGAAGAGTCGCTCCGCCAGAGCGAACACCGCTACCGCAAGCTCTTCGAGGCGAACCTGGCGGGCGTGTATCTCACCAAGCCGGACGGCACGATTCTCGATTTCAATGAGGCCATGATGCGGATGCTGGGCTACGACACCCGGGAGGAGGTCTTCCAGCACCGCTCGACGGACTTCTACGCCGATCCCGAGTTCCGCAAGAAGTTGATCTACCTGCTGCAGAGAGACGGGATTGTCCCTGCGGAGGAGGCGACATTGCGGCGTAAGGACGGGTCCATCCTGTATGCGCTCGGACATGCGGTCCTGCTGACGAATGAGCAGACCGGGGAGCCCTACATCCAGGGAGTGGCGATCGATATCACCGAGCGCAAGCAGGCCGAAGAGGCATTGCAGGAGGTGATGCGGACGCTGGAGAGCAAGGTGGCCGACCGGACCGTGGAACTCCAGCAGCGGGCCCGGCAATTGGAGAAGATGACGTTGGAGTTATCGGAAGCGGAGGACCGCGAGCGCCGGCGTCTGGCGACGATTCTGCATGATGACTTGCAGCAGGAGTTGGCGGCGGCGCGCTTCCAGGTGGAGCGGATGAGAGCGCAGGCCCAGTATGATACTTCCTTGCAGGCCACCGCGGCCCAAGCCGACCACCTGCTCAAGGACGCGATCGCCAAATCCCGCAGCCTGTCCCACGAGTTGAGCCCCGCCGTGATGCAACACGGCGATTTCGCCGAGACGCTCCGCTGGCTCGCGAACGAGGTGCAGGCCAAGCACGGGTTGGTGGTGCACGTGGAGGCGCACGGCGAAGTCCGCTCCGAATCGGAGGCGATCAAGTCGCTCCTGGTTCGGGCGGCCCAGGAGTTGTTGTTCAACGTGGTCAAGTACGCCCAAGTCCGGGAAGCCCGCCTGCGCGTCCGCCAGTGCGACCGGTGGATCTGCCTGTCGGTCGCGGATCGGGGTCGCGGCTTCGATCCGCAAACGCTGGGGGAGCCCGCCGGGTTCGGTTTGTTGAGCATCCGCGAGCGCGTCGAGTTGCTCAAGGGCCGCATGAAGATCCGTAGCGCTCCGGGCCGAGGCAGCACGTTCTTCATCGCCGTGCCGCGGAGCGAGCCGGGGGTGGCGCCCCCGCCCGCCGGGGCGGAGGTCACCGTGCCGGGGGCGGCGGAGCCACGTGCCGAAGAGCCCGCGCGGTTGCGTGTCTTGCTGGCGGATGATCACGAGATCACGCGGGAAGGCCTCCTCGCGCTGCTGCGCGATGAGCCCGCGCTCCAAGTGGTGGGCGAGGCGGCCAATGGCCGCGAGGTGGTAGCTTTGGCCGCACGGCTGGAGCCGGACGTAGTCGTGATGGACGTGTCCATGCCCCTTATGGGAGGCGATGAGGCCACGCGCCAGATCAAGGCCCGTCGGCCCCAGACCCGGGTGATTGCGCTTTCGATGTACGACGAACCGGCGATGATGGAGCAGATGCATCAGGCCGGAGCCGAGAGTTACGTGATCAAGACCGCCCCGACCGAAGAACTCCTGGCCGCCATCCGGGGCGAGAGGATAGAAGGAGCAGTAGTCGGCAGTCCGTAGCTGGTGGTCGGCCATTGCTCGACGGCATCGGGAGGCTTCTTGCGGACTACAGGCTACCTGGTACCGGCGACTGTGTCCGTCATTGCGCGGGCTCGCGCAGACCCGCGTTCTGGTAGGACAGCCGGGCGATGATGGACCAGTCCGATTCGGCGAGTCCTTGGGCCAGAGCGGCGACGAAGCGGTCGTGCACGAGACTGGCCAGCGGCATGGGGACGGCGGCTTCTTCGGCGGCCGCCAGCAGCAGTCGGTTGTCCTTGAGTCCGAGCGGCAACTTGAAGCCCGCCGGCTCGAACCGGTCGGCAGCGACCAGGCTGCCGTAGGTCCGGTAGACCGGTGCCGCAAACAGCGAACTCGTCAAGACGTCGAGGAATACCTGGCTGTCCAAGCCGGATTTGCGGACCAGGGCCATCGCCTCCGCCAGGCTCTCGATCACCGTGGTGATGAGGAAATTGCCGGCGAGCTTGACGACGCTGGCGATGGGAGGATTCTCGCCCACCGGGAATGTCTTTTGGCCCAGGGCATCGAAGAGACTCTGGCAGCGCTGAATCTGGTCGAGCGGGCCGGCGGCCACGATGAACAGCTTTGCGGCGGCAGCTACATCGGGTCGGCCGAACACGGGGGCCGCGATGAAATGCTGCTGCTTGTCGCGGTGGGCGTCGGTCAGACGGTCCGACAGTGCCACACTGATCGTGCTCATGGAGATGTGGACCCCGCCAGGGCGGAGAGCTTCCAGGACCTTGCCCGGGTCAAACAGGACCTCCTCCACGGCATAATCGTCTGCCAGCATGGTGATCAGTATTTCGGCGGCGCGGGCGGCGTCGCTTGGTGTGGCGGCGATCCGCGCGCCCAGAGGCTGCAGCGGCTCAGCGCGGGTGCGTGTCCGATTGTAGATCGTCAGCTTATGTCCCGCCTGAATGAGATTCCGGGCCATCGCCGATCCCATGTTGCCCAAGCCGATAAACGCCACATCCATACTTCGTCTCCTGGCAGTCTCTGCCCCGAATCATTCGGCTGACCCGGACGCCAACCGGATCGAGCATGGCACAGTCCCGGGCCACTCTCCATCGGATAGTTCCTCGAAACGCCAGGGGAAGAAACCTATCCCGGCGTGGGCGCAGGGACGGCGCTGGGTCGGTGGACCGCAGGGATGCTGCGCCGGTGCGGCTCCCTCCACCAAGTCCAGCATGTCTCTCTGTGTCTTTGGCGGCCTGCCAATCAGGGGATTGCCTGATTCCCAAGGATGACCGCCGGCCGTAGTAAACGCGCAGAAATAGGAAAGGAGCCGATTATGGCCAGAAAGTACATCGACTGCCGGGATACTCCGGAGACGGCCGAGATCTGCAGTGTGGCGATTTCGGCGGATTCCGAGGATGAAGTGATCGAGGCGGCCGCTCGGCATGCCGAGGAGGTGCATGGCTTCGAAGATACGCCGGAACTCCGCGACCAGTTGCGGGCGGTGGTTAAGGAAGGCTCCCCACGCCCCTGAGCGGCCGTCGTGCCTCTCCCTTAATACGTTCCGCGCCTGCAATGAGCGGTTGCCCGCCCAGGGGAAGGGTTGTGTCTGCTCTGTGTGGTTCGTCCCGGTTCATCGCTCTGGGTCCTTACGTTCGCAGACCGGCGCACCCAAATGTTTGCACCATTGGCCGTACTGATCGATCAGATCGTTGACGATATCCGACCCGGTCATTTCTCCGGAAGTACCGGGATGGCTCTCCACCGCAGGCGAAAAGGACTTGCAGTTCTCACTTTCGGGAGTTTTGAACAGGAGTTGTCCGGTGGCAGGATCCGAATCCGGTTCCAGGCTAACGGTGTAGGTGATCTCCCGGGCGCCGAACTGGACGCGCAGCGTCCGGGCGAAATCCTGTCGTTCCCATTGAACCGGCGTCCCGCATTTGCCGATCTCCTTGATCAGCGGCTCGAACGCCGGGTCCACTTGCTGGTTCAGCCACTCCGTGATTTTATCCGTTTTCGCCGCCGCATCCATACGTTCGTCCCTCTCAGGTGGCTTCTCGCCGGTCCGTTGAATCCTGAGCCATAACTCCTTCTTATAAGGCGCAGCGCAAGAGGCCGATGTTGATGGAGAACTTGTACAGTTGTTCCTGCGGAGTTTCTTCATTCGCTGATTGACAACTGTCCCTGGGCCTTTACAATCAGGTATGGTTGGTCGGCCGGTGAGAGGCTCGCCAAAGATGGTCAATGGGGAAGAAGATCATGACACTTGCAGTCTATCTCCCCATGATATGGAAATCCTTGAACCGCTGGCGCTGGGCTGCATACGGCACGGTCGTCGCCATAGTTGAGCGGTTGGTTTCAGGGCCTTTGTCAGGAGAGAGCATATGGGACTATTAAAAGAGTTCAGAGACTTTGCCGTCAAAGGCAACGCTTTGGATATGGCGGTGGGCATTATCATCGGAGCCGCCTTCAACAAGATCGTCACCTCTCTGGTGAACGATGTCATCATGCCGCCAATCGGCATGCTCCTGGGCGGGGTCGACTTCAAGAACCTGGAGTTGGTCCTCAAGGGGCCCGGTACCTCTGCGACCGGTGAGGCCGTACCGGCGGTGGCGATACGCTACGGCCTGTTCATCAATACGTGCATCGATTTCTTGATCGTGGCCTTCACGATCTTCATGGTTCTGCGAACGCTCAATCGCCTGGCGCAGATGCGGCCGCCGTTTGTTCGCGGCGAGCCCGCTCCGAAACAGGCATGAAGACCGGCAAATACCCGGGCGCCAAAGGCAGAATCTGCTGGACGCTCCTGGGTCGGGTTCTGTTGCCGGTTCTCTGCCCCTTGGGGTCTTCAGGTCCCGGAGGGAGATGCAGGGGTTGGGTTGGCAATTTCCTGTGGATGTGAGTCTCGAAAGGAATCCCTCATGCGTAGGAAACTATTGTTCTCGGCGGTGTGCCTGGTCGGTGTGTGCTCCACTCTGTACGCGGATGAAGTGTTTCTGAAAAACGGCGACCATCTGACCGGGCAGATCGTGCGGATGACGGGCGGCAAGCTTGTCTTCCTGTCCAAAGTCGTCGGCGAAGTGACCTTGAACCTCGCGGACATCAAGACGCTCAGCAGCAATGAGCCGGTCGAGGTCCATCTCAAGGATGGCACCGTCCTGCATCAGCCGGTCGCGGTCGCCGAGCCCAATGAGTTCGCCCTCAAGACCACTGCACCGCTGCAACCCCAGAAGTTTCCTCTGGCGGATGTAGCCTCGATCAATCCGCCGCCCGCGCCGAAGCCCAAGTGGACCGGCAGTATCTCCGGGTCTGTGGGCCTGACCACGGGAAACACGGAAGCCAGCTCGATCAGCGGCAGTGTGAGTCTGGCCCGGCGTTCGGAACAGGACCGCACCACCGCCGGTGCCGACTTTGCCCAAGTCAGTCAAACGGACCCGGATACCGGCGAAGGTAGAACCACGGAAAACTGGTGGCGGCTCCACGGCCAGTATGATTACTTCTTCACGAAGAAGCTCTTCGGCTTCGTCAACGGCCGGTACGAGAAAGATGACATTGCCCGCCTGGAGCGGCGGTTCGTGGTCGGCGGCGGTGCCGGTTACCAGTGGATCGAGAACGATATCACCGCGTTCTCCACCAACCTCGGTCTGGCCTCCGTGTTCGAGAAATACAAGTTTCAGGGGGACACCAACAACCAGTTGTCCCTCCAAGCGGGGTACGTCTTCAGCCGGCAACTGTGGAAGAACACGAAGTTTCTCCATGACCTGACGTACTATCCGAGCCTCGAGGACTTCTCCGACTTCTTCCTGACATCGACCGCCGAGTTGCGGACGAATCTGACCAAGACGATGTTCGCCAACTTCAAAGTGATTTTCAACTACGACGCCACGCCGGCCCTGGACCGGGAGAAGACCGATGTGAAGTATCTGCTGGGCGTCGGCATGAACTTCTGACGACACGCTCAACCAGCAGACGGGACACGCACGCAGCCCGCCTCTGCTCCGCGGCGGTTGTGGTGTGTAGTCGAGTCTCGACGAGGAAGGAAATGGGGCCGGACCGGCGCATCTGGGTGCGCCAGCCCGGCTATTTCGTGTTCGATTCCAGGGCCCGTTCGAGCATCGCCGTTGGGACTCGCCCATGATGGGCGCGGCGGGCGGCATATCGGGCGACGGCTCGACCGCACTCGCATCTGCACTATGCGGGCGAAGCAGCGCTCGCGGATCGTGCCGGGGCCATGTGCACCGCCGGTTTCTCTTCGGCAAGGGCCCGGTAGGCCAGGCCGGCCAGCCAGGCGCCCGCCAGCGGGGCGAACCAGAACAGCCACAACTGGGCCACGGCCCAGCCACCCACGAACAGCGCCGGTCCCGTGCTGCGGGCCGGGTTCACGGACAGGTTCGTCACCGGGATGCCGATCAAGTGGATCAAGGTCAGCCCCAGACCGATGGCTATCGGGGCAAAGCCGACCGGCGCCCGCTTGTCCGTGGCTCCCAGAATGATCATCAGGAACATGAACGTGAGGACCACTTCGGCCACGAGGGCGGCCAGCAGGGTGTACCCGCCGGGGGAATGGGCCCCATAGCCATTCGCCGCGAATCCGCCGCTGAGGCTGAAGCCGGTCTTGCCGCTGGCGATGAGGTAGAGGACCGTGGAGGCCACGACGGCCCCGATAACTTGGGCAATCGCGTAGGGGATCACCTCATTCCAGGGGAAGCGCCGGCCGGTAGCGAGGCCGACCGTCACCGCCGGGTTGAGATGACATCCGGAAATATGCCCGATGGCGTAGGCCATCGTCAACACCGTCAGTCCGAAGGCGAGGGCTACCCCGAGCAATCCGATTCCGACCTGCGGAAATGCCGCCGCCAGCACGGCGCTGCCGCAGCCCCCGAATACGAGCCAGAACGTCCCGATGAATTCCGCTGTCAATCGTTTGGACAATGGCATAGCAGCACCTCCAATTGTTACGTGAGTGACTCACTAGACTTTTACTGACATCGAGTTGCCGTCACGGCGTCTTGATCGGCTCGAAGGCGAACTTCTGCCCGCCGATGGAGGCCTCGTACATCAGACCTGCCTGTCCCAGCGTGAAGACGGCAACACCATCGCTGTACTTCGCATTGGCGGATGCCCCCGACTTCAGCGCGACCGCCGAAGCCTGGGCCGCAAAGGCAAAGCTGCCGGATTCGAAGCGGTCCAGCGCGGCCTTGTTCTCGAAGAAGATCAGCTCGGTATATTTCTGTCCGCCCAACTGCAGGCCAATGCTGGCCTGGGACAAAGTGGCGTACCCGGCCAGTTTCCCCCCGGCAAAGACCTCGCCGCGCCCGTAGGCGGCGCCCACGCCGATTCCGCCCTTGCCCACTGAGGGGAAGACCGCGTAGCCGGTGGCGGTGTCGAAGAACTTCTGCAGCCCGGGGTCGGCCTTTTTGGCCATCTGAATCGCGTCCTCGCTCCTGGTGGTCAGTTGGGCCTGTTTTTCCGCCGACTTCGGGGCTGTCGAGCAGCCGGCCAGCAGCGCGCAGGCCACCACATACGTGCACACCCATACCATGGCTTTCATCGCATACTCCTTTCCTCGATTGCCAGACTGAAAACGGACGGCCTACACCGGCCGCCGCAAACGCTCGACCGCAACGGTTCCCCAATGCCCGCAATGACCATCATCTCCTCGCAACTCTGTACCGATATTACTGTATCCCTTGACAAGGAATGGTGTCAATATATTTTGTGACATGTGTACAATACTTGACCGGCAACATGCCGGTTCAGCGGCCCGAGAGAAGCAGATATTGTGACGGTGGCAGGCTGGTCTGCCGGGTAGCAGTATTCTCTTGACCCCCGGATGGGCAGGGAATATACTTCCCGCATCCATTGTGGGAACGACGTAGACGCAAGGTTGGTGTGTTTCTTTAGGAGAATCAGATATGAAACGGTCGATTCTGGGAGTGTGCATGTTTGCCGTCGTGCTTTGGATGAGCGCCGGAGTGCTGGCGCAGGGCCAGGGCAAGGGACAGGGTGCGGGCGACAAGGAACGCGTCAAGGAGCGCGGCCCGCAATCGAACAAGGCCCAGGAGAATGCTCCCGCCCCGGCGGCGGCGGAGAAGAACGCCGGCAAGGGCAAAGCGGCCAAGCAGGGGGACGAGGACGCCGCCAAGAAGGGTAAGAAGGGACCGGCGTCCACCGACACGTCGGACAAAGGCAAGGGCAAAGGTCAGGAGAAACAGGCCCAGGCGCTCCAGAAGCAACAGCAACACGAGCAGGCCAAGCACATGGAGCGTATGGCGAGGCTGAATCGAATCAAGGAACTGGCCCTGAAGAAGGGTGATACCGGGATGGCGGCCCGCGTGGACAAGCTGATCGCCAAGGAGAACGAGGTTTACACCCGCAAGCAGGGAAAGGGACCGGGACAGGCGAAGACTGCAGGGACCGCCGGACCGAATGACGTGGGGGCCCGCAAAGGCAAATCGGCCGCCGCCGAACAGAAAGGCAAGGCCGGCAAGCAGGCTGAGGAGGGCGTGAAAGAGGAGAAGAAGACCGAGACCAAGCAGGAAAAAGGCGGAAAATAGATGAAGGACGGCGCGCCGACCACACTTGCTGGCGCACGTATTTCGCGAATCCTCTTAAGAATAAGGGCTGAACGATGCTATCGAATAGACTCGTAGGATGGATCATCGTGATGATTTGTATTCTGAGCGTCTGCGGGTGCTCGAAGAAGCCGGTCTCCTCCAGCGCTCCGTCGGAACCGACCAAGACCGCCGCTCAGTACAAGGCCGAAGCGGACAAGCAGATCAACGAGCAGAATGCGTCCCAGGAGTTGGCCAAACTCGAACAGGAAGTCGCTGCCGACGCCAATCAACCTTGACGGCGTCTCATAGCGCAACGACAACGGCATCCTCTGCGCATCAAATCCAGAGCGCCGCGTTCCAAAACGCTCGCGCGTGTCTTTGTCTGCCCGGGAATGTCTTGGGGCAAGCACGCTTGGGCTGTGCTTGAGCGCGGCGCCCCCAATCACTGTTATTTCCTGTCCTGCGTCTCGTGTGACGGGTTGCGGCTTGACAGACTGGTGGGGGAGGGCTACCCTTGCGCATTCCTGTAGGCTAGTGTCCGGACCGACGACTGAATAGGGTGCGCGCTGTATGGCCTCGCTTTTCCTCACGAAGCCGGTGGAGCGGCTGCTCGCGGAGACGCACGAGGGCGAGCGCTCGCTGCGGCGAGTGCTCGGACCGATCGATCTGATCGCGCTGGGCATCGGCGCGACGATCGGCGCCGGCATCTTCGCCACCATCGGCACGGCGGCGGCGGGGGACGCCTCCCGGCCGGGCGCTGGACCGGCCCTGATCCTGTCCTTCGTGGTGACGGCGGTGGTGTGCGCCTTCACGGGGCTGTGCTATGCCGAACTGGCTTCGCTGGTGCCTGTCTCCGGCTCGGCCTACACGTTCGCGTACGTGACTTTCGGCGAGGTCGTAGCCTGGATCATCGGTTGGGACCTGATTATCGAGTACGCTATCGGCAACGTGGCGGTCGCGATCTCCTGGGCCAATTACTTCAACACGCTCATGGCCGGCCTGGGCGTGGATCTGCCCCGCTGGCTGACGGTGGACTATCGCACGGCGGCCCAGAAGATGCCGGAGGTGATCGCGGCAGCGCCACATGTCTTCGGTGTGCCCATCGTCTTCAATCTGCTGGCGATCGGCATCGTGGCGGTCCTGTCGGTGGTTTTGGTCTGGGGCGTGCGAGAGTCCTCGCGAGCTACCACCGCCATGGTCGTGATCAAGCTGCTCGTGTTGGGATTCTTTGTGGTGGCAGGTCTGGGCTTCATCAAGCCGGAGAACTGGCAGCCGTTCGCGCCGAACGGCTTTGCGGGGATCGCCGCCGGAGCGGCCATTGTGTTTTTCGCCTACATCGGGTTCGACGCAGTCTCGACCTGCGCCGAAGAGACGCGCCGGCCCGGACGGGACCTGCCCATCGGAATTCTGGGATCGCTGGCCGCCTCCACGCTGATCTACGTGATCGTCGCCGTGGTCTTCACGGGGCTGGTGCCGTTCCCGGCGTTGCAGAAGATGACGGTGTCCGACCAGGCAGAGCCGTTGACGGTGGCCCTGCAGTACGTGGGCCGGTCCGATACGGCGGTCGGCATCGTGGCCTTCGGCTCGGTTATCGCCCACACGGCGGTACTGCTGGTCTTTCAGTTGGGCCAGGCGCGGATCTTCATGGCGATGGCCCGCGATGGCTTATTGCCGGCATCACTGGCCCGCATTCACCCGAGGTTCCGTACGCCCCACGTCGCGACGATCCTGACCGGCGTTGGGGTCGGGGTCCTGGCCGCGATCTCAAACATCGACGAGATGGTCGATCTCACGAACATCGGGACGCTCTTCGCTTTTTTGCTGGTGTCGATCGGTGTCTCGATCCTGCGCTTCAAGGCTCCGGATCGCCCGCGTCCCTTCCGTGTGCCGTTCGGGCCCATTCTAATCCCGGCCTTGGGAGCGTTCTTCTGCCTGGGGATGATCGCCCATCTTCCCAAGACCTCCTGGATTCGCTTCGGTGTCTGGCTGGCCGTCGGCTTGGTGGTTTACACCCTTTACGGATATCGCCATTCGCACCTCCGCGCCCGCTGCTTGCCCAAGGCCGCGCGCATGGAGTACAATGACCGCGCCGATTAGCGGCGGCTTTGACTCTATGGCCCCGAGGGGATGAAGATGGGGATATGGAATTGGCTACGGCAGGCGCTCCAGCGGGATTCGTGCGGCGCTGGGGGGACCGGGCGAACTCACCTCGAACCGCTGGAGCCGAGGGTACTTCTGAACGCCGATCTCGGCACGGCTGTTAGGACCTTGCAGGCCGGCGATCCCTCGGAACCTGCTCTCCTCGTCAACGTACCGCGTGCGCCTGCGCTGCCTGGCCTGGAATTGGTGGACACGGACCTTGAGCATCTGCGCGGTCAGATCATCTATCTGGACGCCGACGGCGCGAGGGACATCACCTATCATGGCCCGGCGACGATCGGACCGTTCGACGTTCCTGCGTTTCAAACGCCGGGGCGGTTCGCCGGCGCGGAGCCGGTGATCCTCGCTCAAGTGCGGGATAGCCTGCGGCAGATCTTTGCCGAGGCCGGCGTGATCTTCACACTCCAACGCCCGGCCGGCGGCCAGCCTTGTTCCATGGTTTACCTCGGGGGCGATGATTTGGTGTTCGCTGCCTACGGTTCTTTCGAGGGACTAGCCGAAGCGGTGGATGTCGGGAATCGCAATGCCGGCGACGAGGCTCTGGTCTTCTCGCAGGAACTCGGTGCCGGATCGCCGGATTTGACGGCCTATGTGTCGAGGCTCGTCAACGTCATCGCGCACGAGGTGGGGCATTTGCTGGGCTATGCCCACCCGGAGCAGGCGGGGGGCCGCAATCGTGCCGGACTTCTCGATGCGGTGGCTCACGCGACTGGTCCCGATGACGATCAGACCGCGGTGGGAAACGGCCCGGTGCACCAATGGCTGACCTACAACGCCTTCCTGCTCTACAACTCCCAGTTCTCCGGTTCTGAATTGGCGCAGTTTATCGGTGATTGGCAGGACTATGGCCGTCAGCACCACCGGACGAATGGGGACAACAACGATGTCATCGAAGGTGCCTTCGATGACGATGTCAGCGCGCCGATCGTTTATCCCTTCGACAACGGCTTCCATTGGGACATTGTGCCCCAGAATCCGTTGGGACAGAGCATTCCCTACGAGCAGCATTTCGTTGCGGGGGGCGACGGCAACGAGATTTATGACGGCTGGAGCACGTTTGCCTCCGCCGTGACGCAGGCCCTGAGCTATTGGCAGCCGTATGTCCTGGCGACGTATCCGGCGAATGCGGCGTTAGCCTATTACTATCTCGGGCACGTGGCCCATCTGCTCGAAGATATGACGGTGCCCGCCCACGTCCACAACGATGCCCACCCGATCCGGGACGCCTACGAGTACACGATGGGCGAATACGACAATTACCTCCTGTGGGGATATGGAGCCGGAGCGCGCGTCATGCCGGTAAACCCGATCACAATACCATCGGACCTGGTGTCTCTGTTCCGGGAAACGATCAACTACACGGAGGAGTACCCGAGCAACGGTCAGGACGGCGAGGATGGGCCGGAGATTCCGGACGCCTTTGGGCATCGGCCCGATCTGGTCGCGCGGACCGGCGGCTTCACCGGCGACGGCGCGGTCCTGAATGCCGCCAGCTCCAACGAAATCACCATCCTCGCAGACGATTTGATGCCCTGGGCGATGGAGAAGGTGGCGGAGCTGTTTCGCCTGTTCTACAGCCTCGTGGATACGATGGCCCCGGTCGTCAGCCTCGCGACCTCGTTCGGCGCCGATGAGGCCAGTGCGGTCCTGAAGCCCGGCCGGTTTCATATCGTGGCCTCAGCGCAGGACGACCGCAGCGGCTATGATACGGATGGATTCCTGTTCCGGATCGAGAGGCAGAACGGAGGCGTCTGGGAGCAGGTGCCCATCAGCCCTGGCGCGGGCCGATTCGAATTTATCGCTCCCGGCGACGGTCTCTACCGCATCTCGGTCGAAGTCAGTGATGCGGCCCGCAACACCGGCCGCAGCAACACGGGGTACTTTCGCGTGGATCAGGCCAGCGGACTGACGCCGGTCTACCGGTTCTGGTCGTCCCCGCTCTCCCGACACTTCTACACGATCCGCGAGGCGGAGTGGGACAAGCTCATCAACAACTACGCGAGTGTCTGGGCTTTCGAGGGCATCGCGTACTACGTTTTCGCGGATGATGCACAGCCCGGCGTGGTCCCGGTCTACCGCTTCTGGTCCGCCACGGCCGGTGCCCATTTCTACACGAGCGGCGAGGCGGAGAAGACCAAGCTGATCGACCTCTACTCCACCACTTGGACGTTTGAGGAGGTGGCCTTCTATGCCTATCCCGGCGGCTCCGAGCCGGCCGGCACGAGTGCGGTCTTTCGCTTCTGGTCGGACACCCTGGCCGGCCACTTCTTCACGATCAGTCAACCCGAGCGCGACAAGCTCATCCGCTTCTACTCCCTCATCTGGACCTACGAACTGGCCGCCTGGTATGCCTACGAAGCATGATACCGACCGCGACTGAGTGCATGTGAGCCGCACGAGAAAGAAGAAGGGCTGCGAGAGAATCGCAGCCCTTGAGAGATCGACCTTCTGTGTCCTCTGCGCCGGTCGCTATTTCGCGACGGAGGAGATGACCTTGACGGTGTCGATGTAGATCAGACCGGTGCCGGCGGCGGCGGGCTTGTCCCGATTGCCGATGCCGATGGTCATCTTCTCGACCGCGGCGGCGTTCACGCTAAACTGGCTCAGCGGAATACGCCATTCGGTCCAAGTCGTGCCAGTCAAGATCGCCGCATCGGTGCTGACGACAAAGCCGCTCTTGCCGGCCTTGTCGGTCAGCCCGACGTAGAGCGGCTGGGTGGCGTCATTCTTGCTCTTACCCCGGACGAACAACACCAGCGTGTCGCCGCCGTTGGCTGTCCAGTCCTGCGCGGAGGACCACTCGCGCTCGGTCTCACTGTAGAAGGGCGACTTCACGTTGTTGTAGTCCAGGGGCATCGACTGGCGGCCGCTTTGGACGACCGTTTGCTCGGCGAAGGGGGCTTCGGTGTATCCGACGCGCGAGCCCGTGTTGTTGGTCCAACCGTCGACCCAGATTTCGAAGATGCTGTTGCCCTGCTCATCGGTGTAGCTCTCGAAGTCATCGACCACGATGAAATTGGCCGTGGTGAAGCTCCAGACAGATCGGAAGAG